>CAYWGN010000046.1:0-26147 GCA_964457495.1 uncultured Desulfobacula sp. | reverse complement strand
AATTTGGCAGGATTTTGCAGCAACGCAGTAGATGGGTGAGTTTTCGTTCAAACACCAACTATAGTTTTTATAAGGAATAAGCATGACAAATAATGATATCCTACGCCGCATCCGCTATATCTTCGACCTTAACGATTCAAAAATGATTGCTATATTTGGCTTAGCTGATCACATGGTAACCCGGGGGCAAATCAGCGACTGGTTAAAAAAAGATGAGGACATAGCTTTTCAGAAATGCAGTGACACTGAGCTTGCAATTTTTCTGAATGGTTTGATTAATGATAAAAGAGGCAAAAAGGAAGGGTCTCAACCTGAGCCGGAAAAGCATTTAACTAACAATATGATTTTTATAAAATTAAAAATCGCCTTAAACTTGAAAGCCGAAGATGTGTTGGAGATTATGGCCCTGGCAAATTTGAGCATAAGCAAACACGAATTAAGCGCATTTTTCCGTAAGCCGGGTCATAAACACTACAGGGACTGTCAAGATCAAATTTTACGTAATTTCCTAAAGGGTATGCAGCTTAAATATCGTGCTGCCACCCAATTGGACCCAGATTTTAAATGGTAGTAGGTTTTTTGAGATGAAAAATAAAAATTAAAGATACCCCATGGCAAATAAAAATTCACTATATTCAACTGAAACCATTACAAAGTTGATGGAAATAGAATATGGTTTTTCAGGTGAAATTTCCAGACTGGCCGGTGAAAATGAAAATTATTTAATTAAAAAAGCGAGTGGTGCCTGTTTTGTGCTTAAGCTGGCAGATGAAGAAACCACGGCTGGAATGATTGAAATTGAACACCTTGCCGTGGACCGACTCATTGATGCCAAACTTCCTATCAGCCTTCCAAGGGTAATTCCGACTCGTACTGAATCTGTCCAGGCCTGTTTGATGACAAAAGACAGAAAAAAAATCCGCGGGCGACTTCTGGAGTTTGTGCAGGGAAAAGCATGGTGTCAGACGCTTCCAGCAACAAATGAGCAGTTAGAAGATCTTGGAAAAATTATTGCAAAAATGGCTACAGCCTTGTCTTTTATTGTTCATCCAGATTCCAAAAGGACCCATCATTGGGATCTGGCCAGGGCTGATCAGCATCGTTCCGTAATTTGCCTGATTGACAGTCCCAAAAGGCGAAAGGTCCTTGAATGGGTTTTCCATCTTTATGCTGCCAATGTTATGCCTTTATTGGAATCCTTGCCCAAATCCCTGATCCACGGGGATATCAATGACGACAATGTCCTGGTGGCTGACGGCCGAATCGCAGGTATCCTGGATTTTGGAGACTGCCTGGAAAATCCCACTGTATGTGATCTTGCCATTGCCCTTGCCTACCATACCCTGGATGAAGACAATCCTCTGGAAGCGGCTGCAATAATTATTGGTGCCTATCACAAAATCCGTGCCTTATCCATGGATGAAATGATAGTGATTTTCCCGTTGATGTGTGCAAGGCTGGCTGTCTCAGTCATCATATCAGCTCAACGAAAAAAAATCGATCCAGACAGGGAAGACTGGTTTGTATCGGAAGACAGGGCCTGGAAAAAACTGGAGATCTTTTACTTAACAGACCCTGCCAGGGCAACTATTATCCTGGCTGGCAAAACAAACCTTGAACCCTTTAAAGATCGCGGTGCCAGTATTGCTGAACTTTTGAAAAACCGAAATAAATGTATTGCCCCGTCTGTGTCACCCTCCTATGACAGACCTTTAAAAATTCTGCACGGCAAAGGCCAATACCTATATGATTACCATGGCAGACCCTTTCTGGATCTGTATAACAATGTCTGCCATGTAGGTCATTGCCACCCCAGAGTGGTTGAGGCGGGCCAACGACAGATGGCCAGACTAAACACCAATACCCGCTATTTATACGATGGGCTTACAGAGTATGCCCAAAGGCTTTGTGACACCCTTCCCGATGAGCTGGACACCTGTTTTTTTGTCAACTCAGGCAGCGAAGCCAATGAACTTGCCCTGCGGATTGCAAAAACATACACAGGAAACAAGGACATGCTCGTTGTTGACAATGCCTATCACGGGCATACCAGTTCTATGATTGATATCAGTCCCTATAAATTTATGGGGAAAGGTGGCAAAGGCAAACCTGAACCCTGGGTACATGTGGTGCCTTCAGCAGACGGATACAGGGGCAGATTCAAAGGCCAGGGAGAAGATGCAGGCAGATCCTATGGCAATCAAGTGGGACAGCTCCTTGAGTCTATCCAGAGGCCCATAGCAGGATTTATCACAGAATCCCTTTTGTCCTGTGGCGGACAGGTAATTCCACCCCATGGATATTTTGAAACAGCTTTCAAACATGTCAGAAATAACGGCGGCCTTTGCATCACAGATGAAGTCCAGACAGGCTTTGGCAGGGTTGGTTCACATTTCTGGGCCTTTGAGCTTCAAAACGTGATTCCTGATATTGTGGTCATGGGCAAACCCATTGGAAACGGACACCCCATGTCAGCCGTTGTGACCAGAAAAGAGATTGCTAAGGTTTTTGCCAATGGCATGGAGTTTTTTGCAACATTTGGCGGCAACCCCGTGTCCTGTGCCATAGGAATGGCAGTTCTGGATGTTATAAAAGACGAAGGTCTTCAGGAACATGCAAAACAGGTTGGTGCAAGGATGCTTAAAGGGCTCAATAATCTCAAGAACAAGCATGATATAATCGGCGACGTCAGGGGCATCGGTCTTTTTATCGGTATAGAACTGGTAAAGGATAGAATCACGTTGGCACCTGCTACCCAAAAGGCATCTGAAATGGTCAACCGCATGAAAGAAAGGGGAATTTTACTGGGTACTGACGGCCCATTTAATAATGTCATTAAAATCAAACCCCCGATGGTCATAACAAAAGATGATGTTGACATGTTTATCCGAGTGTTTGATGATGCACTGTCAAACATGGAAACTGAAGATTGACGAGATTAAATTAAATTTTAAACCCCAGGAAAATAAAAGATTGAACGGCATTAAATACTACAAATGAACCTTTTTTCAACGGAGAAACAAAGAATGAAAGCATTTCAAGATTACTATGCAGACGATTTCAGCCATTGCTATGGATGTGGAAGACTTAATGAACAAGGATTACAGATTAAAAGTTATTGGGATGGTGAGGAAAGTGTTGCAAAACTCATTCCCAATGAAAAATATATTGCCATACCGGGATTTGCCTATGGCGGATTAATCGCCTCTCTTATTGACTGTCATTGTACAGGAACTGCTGCTGCTGCAAAATACCGGGAAGAAGGCAGAGATATGGATACAGAACCGGCTCTGCGGTATGTCACAGCCTCTTTAAAAGTTGATTTTCTTGCGCCAACCCCTTTGGGTGTGGAACTTGAAATCCGGGGCAAGGTTATTGAAATAAAAGAAAAAAAAGTGGTTGTAGAAGCAACAGTACTGGCGGAAAATAAAATCTGTGCAACGGGAAAAGTTGTAGCCGTGCGGATGCCTAAAACCATGTTAAATAAATAGGTTAAGCAAATAAATGAATTCTTTTACCAAATATATTTAAGGAGTATATAAATGGAAAATCAAAAAAAAGTGATCTTTGCATTCCGGGGTGACCCCATGTGTTTTATCCATGTCCTTCTCAATGGGATCGATCTGTATGAACGCGGCCTTGAAGGCTTAATAGTCATTGAAGGTGAGGCAGTGACCCTTGTTCCGGAAATGAGCAAACCAGAACATTTCCTTTCAGGTCTTTTTCAGAAGGCCAAAAGCCTTGGCATATTGCATGGAGCCTGCAAAGCATGCTCCATCAAACTTAAAGTTGAAAAAGAAATTGAAAAACAAGGCATTCCACTCATTGGAGACATGTCGGGTCATCCATCCATGGGAAGTTTTATTGAAAAGGGCTATCAGATAATTACTTTTTAGCGGCCTGCATCCCATTGATGGGGGGAGCCACAATGAGATTCAATTCCCTATCTGCCGGTCAAGGGTCTTCCAAGGCTGTAAATCTGGCCGCAATGATCATAGGCAAGGGCATTATCAAGGCTTTTAATCTGATCAAACTGATCCCTGATTTCTTCGGCTTTTATCACCCTTTTTGTGTCACCAATGCAGATGCCTTTGCCACAAACCATTGCTGAACGGGCAAACCAACCGGCACTCATGGTAAAAATCATCCCGGATTCCTGATTTCCTTCAGAGCACAGAAAGGTCACAATGGGCGTGTTGAATTCAGGGCGTATTCTTTTGGCCACTTCATCGGGGAAAACGCCCTGGGTCATTCCAGTAGCGGCATTGGGAGCCACTGTATTGATTTTAATGTTATACTTGGCTGTTTCAAGCTTTAAGGTGTTCATGATGCCGATAACCCCCATTTTGGCAGCCCCATAATTTGACTGACCAAAATTTCCATACATACCCGATGAAGAAGCAGTAAATACAATTCGACCATATCCATTCTCCTTCATAATTTTTACGGCTGGCTGGGTAACACAAAAAGCACCTTTCAAATGAACGGCAATGACATCATCCCAGTCTTTTTCTGTCATCTTCATAAATGTCCGGTCCCGCAGTATTCCGGCATTGTTAATCAGAATATCCACCTTGCCAAAATGATCCATGGCCGTGTCAACTATATTCCGGCCGCCTTTCATGGTTGCCACGGAATCTAAATTCGCAACTGCCTTTCCACCTGCTTTTTTTATTTCATCCACAACCTTGTCTGCTGTCCTGCCCTGATCCTGCGTGTGGCCGATATCATTAACAACAACCTGTGCCCCTCTTTTTGCAAGATCCAGCGCATATTCTCTTCCAATCCCTTCTCCTGCACCAGTTACAATGGCAACCCTGTTTTTAAAAGTGATGGCTTCCATCCAGCCTCCGCTCTTGTGCCTGAACAAAAACAGCTGTTTTCTCCGATTGCTGTGCCGGGCACAATCTATTAAAGTTTTTTCCATACCAACGGCCATGCCCTACTAGGGCAAAACAAATAATGAAAGCATATCATCAAATATCATCCGCATAAACCTAAAAATGCAATACTGGGGTATACATATGATCGGGCATCTGTTAATTTAAACACATTATTGCTTCAAATTATATTCTTATTCACTACTTTTGGGAAAAAGCAGATTATTGAATAGTTTCAGCCTGACTAAAAATATCCATTCAATTGTAGAATATTCTTCACTGGTCCATGTAAGGGATTATAATATATGCATAAATCCAGCAGCTTACAACTATAATGGATGGTGGTACGATAATTGCTGTTTTAATTTCTCAGTTAAAATATTAAGACCCAAATTATAAAAAGGCTGCCACAGGTATTATGAAAAATACAAACCGTTTACAATTTAAAACCTTGCAGGGACGTCTTATTGTCCTATTGCTCGTTCCGGTTTTTTTAACATTTTTTGCAGGCAGTATAATAAGTTTTATATACACCCGTAATATTATGATTAGTCAATGGAATGAGTCTTCTGTTTTAAAACTCCAGCGTGCAGCCCATTATCTTGAAATGCAGGTTTTAAAACCAATAGAATTACTGAACACCTTATATATGATTCCTTATTTTCAGGATATGGCAAAATCCAAAGACGAACTCTTAAAAAATCTGGCAGCTTTAGAGGGTATTGTAAGGGTAGGAATTACATATTCTCAGGATAATGAAATAAATGAGTTGCGACCCTATCATTCCATGCATATGGGAGATCAAGGGCAGATGCAGATCCATCGTAGTCAGATTTTA
This sequence comes from uncultured Desulfobacula sp., assembly GCA_964457495.1. Classification (GTDB taxonomy): domain Bacteria; phylum Desulfobacterota; class Desulfobacteria; order Desulfobacterales; family Desulfobacteraceae; genus Desulfobacula. Next base: position 20,429 of record CAYWGN010000046.1, on the reverse strand, counting down.
AAAATCACTGAGCCTGAATATGATACGGATGCAGCCCAGGAAACGGTTACCCTTGTTTTATCGCTGCTGAATCCTTCGGATCAGATTGTTGGCACCCTTAAAATCGTAATGAGTTTTAAATATCTGCTGAAAGATATTTTTAAAATGGGATGGTGGCAGAGTAATATGGCATGTATTGTGGATCAAAAGGGTAAATACCTGGTACATACCAATATGTTAATGAAAGGCCGGCAATTCCTGGGTGGAACCGGTGATTTAATCGAGACGGCTGTTTTAAACGCAATGGAAACAAAGTCGTCCGGGACGATTCAATCAGGCGGGCACCCTCCTGATATGGTGGCAGGCTTTCAAAAATTGGAACATTTACCCTGGACCATTATATTGTTTGCCAAAGGAGAAAAAATATTCAAACCCATTATTGACTATCGAAATGCCTTTGCTTTGGGTGGCATCTTTTTAATCATCATCATCCTTATTCTGATACGGCAGCAGGTTGGCAAGATAGTCGAAAAAATAAAAACACTGTCTGAAAAAGCTAAAAAAATTGCAAAAGGGAATTATGGAGCCCCCCTAAAGATTGAAACCCAAGATGAAATAGGCCAACTGGTCCAAAGCTATAATTCCATGGCCAAAGGGCTTAAGGAGCGTGATTTTATAAGAGATTCTTTTGGACGGTATGTTGATCCTGAATTTGCAAAATTTTTGCTCCAGCATCCAGATGCGGGCAAACTGGGAGGGGAAAGAAGAGAAGTTGCCATTTTAATGTCTGATATCAGGGGGTTTACAGCCTTGTCAGAGACCTTGAGCCCTGAAGTCATCATAACCGTTCTAAACCAGTATTTCTCCCATATGATAAGTATAATTCAAAGATATAATGGCATTATTGTTGATTTTTTCGGAGATGCAATCCTCGTCTTTTTTGAACCTTTTTCAAGCTCTATTGAAGATACTGCTCTGCACTGCATCCAGTGCGCCACTGATATGCAAAATGAGATGCGTGTATTCAATAAAAAAATGAAAAATGAGAATTTACCTGAATTGAATATGGGTATTGGAATAAATACAGGCCAGGTAATTGTTGGCAACATAGGCTCTGAAAGCCGTGCCAAATATGGGATAGTAGGGTCTGCTGTAAATATCACCAGCCGTATTCAGGCAAAAGCCGCGGAAAAAGAAATCATTGTCTCTGATGCAGTTTATAAATATTTAAAAAATGAACTGCAAATTAAAAAATCATTCAGTACAACTATGAAAGGCATCGATTATCCCATGACTCTGCATGTGATAGAGCCAAAATCTGATTAGATTTTTTATTGCAATACCCAATTTCAAAAATGGGTTCCCTTGCCAAAGGCAATAGATATTAAATTTTTAATAAAATTGTAGAATATTTGAGCATCACTGTAGAATATTCTACAATAAAATATTTTATTTTGGTTTAAACGTATAATTATGTGCTGTTGTTTTAATGAGTTACATTCATTTGCCCTCTCTGGCACATCTTATGCAAATTATAATTTTCAGTTTTAAAGGTATTCCTATAATTTTTATTAAACATAAAAGGTAACACCATGAAACAAATCATTTTTTTAGCAGCCCTGTTCTGGACACTTTGTTTATCTTTTCCCATGGGCCTGTCTTTTGCCGATGATGTAAAAAAATTAGAAGAGATTGAAAACAGGCTTTCAAACGAACTTGTCTTATCAGACTTGCTCAGATATGCCTATCTATCTAACCCATCCATCACATCATCCAAAGAATCCTGGAAAATGTTTATTGAAAACTATCGTATTGCAAAAAGCTATCCCGACCCCCAGCTGGTTGCCACCTATTTCCCATCACCCATAGAGACCCGTCTTGGACCTCAGGACTGGAATCTGACACTTTCCCAGGCCATTCCCTTCCCCGGCAAGCTGACCCAAAAAGGCAAAGTCCTTGAGGCAGATACAAAAATTTCCAAGCTTAAACTTGATAAGACCATAAAAAATATTGTGACCTCAATTTCTGCCTCCTTTTATGAATTAAATTATATTCAACGTGCCGTTGAAATCGCCAGGGCCAATTTTAATTTAAACCAGGAATTAATAAAAATAAGTGCAACTGCCTACGCACAGGATAAGGCATTGTTTTATGATGTTTCAAAAGCCCAGGCCCAGACTGGCCAGATTCAATATGACATTCTTCTTTTGGAAGAACTGGAACTGACTGAAAAAGCAAGAATTAATACCCTATTAAACAGAGCACCAGATGCTTTTTTAGGCAAGACTGCAGATCTTATTTTCAGGAAAGTTGTTTATCGCCTTGATGAAATTTATGCTCTCAGCCTGACTCATCAAGAGGATATTTTAATTGCTGAAGAAAAGGTAAGGCAGTCTGAGGACCTCATTATATTATCCCGATATGAATCCCTTCCCTCTTTTAAATTGGGTCTTTTCTATGCAGTCATTGGGGAGCCTGATGTGCCCACGCCCCCAAAGAATGCGGGAGATGATGCCATTGGGATTCAACTTGGCTTTAATCTTCCCATATGGTTTGGGAAAAATGAAAGTGAAATATCTAAAGCAATGGCTTCCAAGCGAAAAGCACAGTCAGATAAACTTGTCATCGCTAATCAGACAAAAGAGAAAATCAGCCGGCTCTGGTTCAAGCTTCAAAACTCAAAAAGATTGATTACCTTGTATGAAAAACAACTTATACCCCAGTCTATTCGATCGGTTCAAACTGCTGAGACCTGGTACAGACAGGGACAAGGCAGTTTCTCCGATTTTCTCGAAATCCAGGCAACCACTTATAATTTTCAATTGTCCCTTGCCCGGGCATTGGCAGATTATGGGGAAAACCTGGTTCTGCTTGAACAGATGACTGGCGTTATTCTGGATAAAAAGATCGAAGACAAAAGGGAGATAATAACTCATGAAAAATAAAACCGCCGTCATTTTGATCATCTGCTTATTTTATTTTTCGCCTCTGTCTGCAGATTATTCCAGGATGAATACAGCATTGGATAATTACACACCGCCTGTATATTACACAGATGCATTAGAATTTAAAACAGGTCCTTCTGAATCAACAGCCAAGCCGGATAAGCTTACGGATGAAGCCTTTGTTCGGATTGAAAAATTAAAACAACAGCATGAAAACAACATAAGCCATGACCACAAGATTTTTTTCCTGGCTGACGATGACAAAGAAACATTTAACCGGCTGGGTGATATCGCTTCAGACTCTGAAGCCGTCAAAACGCTTGTCAGTCACACGTTAAAACTACAAGAGATAGAAATCATTGCAGCCTTAAGAAATCCTGCGATTCTGGCCGCACAAAAAAAGGTAAGGGCTGAGTTGGAATCGTTTAACCAGGTATTGGATCTTGACAACACCTTAAAGCAATACTCGGCTTTTACAGAAGGACTTGACAATAAGGTCGGGCCTGTGAAAATGAACGAGTCCATAAAACAAAAATACCCTTATCCAGGATTAACTTCCCTTAAAGGAAGAATCATTGATCAGCAGGTAGCTGTTTTTGTGGAAAAAATGAAAATAGCCCAAAAGGACATTATTACTGAGACTCGACGAGCCTATTGGAACATCGTTTTAATAGAACAATCCATAAAGGTGACATCTGAAACAATTGATGCCTTTGCCCGGCTTAAAGATGTGGCAACAACACTATATAGAAGCGGCAAGACAAGTTTTCAGGATATCATTAAAATAAATATCAAAATAGAGCTGCTCAAAGAAGATCTTGTCACCCTTTCATCCAAAAAGAAAAATATTGAAATAGCCCTTAGTGAACTTTTAAATCTTCCTGCAAACACCAGGATGGGTGTTGTTGTTGTCAGTAAGCCGGACAAAAATATCCCCGGGCCTGAAGTTCTTTTTTCTCTGGCCCGGCAAAACAGCCAGGAACTCAAAGTGATCCAACATCAGATCAGCAAGGTTGAAAATATGGTCGAACTGGCTGAATCCATGATACAGGAACCTTTTACACTGGGTTTTTCAAGCTATGAAGATGAAGCTATCAATACGGTGGGCACGCAAGCCGGCAAACCCTCTTTCCCGGAAAAAACCATGGCTGCCATGAAAAATAGCAGCCCTTTAAAACCCTGGTATGGAATTGATTACCCATGGCTGAACCAGACAAAACAAACTTTGTCAAGCTTAAGGCAAACCCTTGTAAAACAGGAAAATGCCACTGATAGAATGGTAAGAGAAGCCTGGTTTTTGGTTGATAAAAACAAACGGGAACTTGCTTTGTATAAAAACAAGATCTTATCTTTGTCCAGATCAGCATTTGATGTTTCCACAAGAGAGTATGAATCCGGTTCAATTCCATTTTCCCAGGCAATCGATTCCTATACTGCCTGGTTAAAAGCAAACCTGACAATTGCAGAAAAACAAACAGATTTAGGCAGCGCAATTGCAAATCTTGAACGGATGATCGGAAGCAGTTTCAAACAATGAAAATCATAGAGGATCTTAAACATGAACCAGAAAAGCAATAAAAAACTCATTATTTTAACGGTTTTAATCACGGCTGTGATTACAGGATCAACTTTTTTTGCAGTATTCAAATATATGGGTATGGGACTGGAACAAGGCAAACAAACCAATGCTGTCAGCCAGTCTGAAACAGGAAATACAGGGTCTCAAGAAAAAAAAGCGATTTACTGGCGAGCGCCAATGGACCCTATGGAGATATATGATGCGCCTGGCAAAAGCAAAATGGGGATGGAACTTGTTCCCGTATATGAAGATGAGGTTGCCGAAGATTCCAAAAGTCGGAAACGAAAAATTGTATACTGGAAAGCCCCGATGGACCCCACTGAAATTTATGAACAGCCCGGAAAAAGCAAAATGGGTATGGACTTGGTTCCCGTATATGAAGATGAGCTTGTGGGAGGAGTTGACATAAAGATAGACCCTGTTGTGGAACAGAACATGGGACTGAAAATCGAACGGGTAGAAAAAAGCATACTAAGTCATACGATAAAAACCTATGGCCATATTACGATTGATGAAACTCGCACGGGTATCGTAAGTCAGAAAACAGGAGGATGGATCGAAAAGCTCTATGCAGATTATACGGGGTTTTTTGTAGAAAAAGGGCAACCCCTGTATGAAATTTATTCCCCCTCGATTCTTGCATCCCAGGAAGAGTACCTTTCTGCCTTTAAAAACGTTCAAAAAAACGACACCAGCCTGAACAGGGAAATCCTTTTTTCAGCCAGACAAAGGCTGGGTTATTCTGATATTGCAGACCAGGAGATCGAATCTATTGAAAAAAATGGCAAGATCAAAAAATCAATCCTGGTAAGATCACCGTTTACAGGTGTTATCACCCAGAAAAATATTATTGAAGGGGCATTTACCAAACCAGGGGAAAGCCTTTTTACCATTTCAGATCTCTCTTCCGTATGGGTTGAGGCCCACATTTTTGAGTATGAACAAAACCTGATATCTGAAGGGCAGCAAGTCGAAATGACCCTGTCTTATAATCCTGAAAAAATCTATACAGGGGAAATATTCTATATTTTTCCCTATCTTCAGAAAAAAACAAGGGATGTCATCATTCGAATTGCTTTTGAAAATAAGCATGGCGAACTTATGCCGGACATGTTTGCAAAAATTTTTATCAATACGGGTTTAAATAAAGAAGGAATTTCAATCCCGTCTGAAGCAGTGATCCATTCAGGAGAGAAAAAAATCGTTTTTGTTACCAAAGGAGATGGGAAATTTACTCCCCGGAAAATACAGACTGGCATTTATCTTGATAATGGCAGGGTAGAAATTTTAAGCGGGCTTGCCCAGAATGATCGTGTTGTGATTTCAGGTCAGTTCCTGCTTGATTCGGAATCCAAGCTCAGAGAAGCAATTCAGAAAATGATTGAATCCAAATCCGCCCCTGCAGACAAGGAAAATAATGACGATTTCTTTGATGACATGGAAACTGATGACAAGGAAACCAAAGACAGTTTTTTCAAAGACATGGAATAAAATTAAGGACCAAAGCTAAAAATTGAAAAGGTGATTTCCCATGATAGATAAAATAATTGAATGGTCTGTCAACAACCGGTTTATGGTTATCCTTGCAACACTTTTTATCATTGCAGCCGGAATTATAGCCATGTTGAAAACCCCTCTTGATGCAATTCCCGACCTGTCCGATGTCCAGGTTATTATTTATACCGAATACCCAGGGCAGGCGCCCCAGGTTGTTGAGGATCAGATCACTTATCCCTTAACCACAGCCATGCTCAGTGTTCCTTTTGCAAAAGTCGTCCGGGGGTATTCCTTTTTCGGATATTCTTTTGTCTACCTTATTTTTGAAGATGGTACAGATATCTACTGGGCAAGATCCAGGGTAATGGAGTATTTAAATTTTGTCTCAGCCCGGCTGCCCCAAGGGGTTACACCGAGTCTGGGACCGGACGCTACAGGGGTTGGATGGGTATATGAATATGTTCTGAAAGACACGACGGGGAAAAACGATCTTCAAAAGCTTCGTTCCATCCAGGACTGGTTTTTAAGATATGAACTGACAGCCGTTCCCGGGGTATCTGAAGTTGCCAGCATTGGTGGTTTTGTAAAACAATACCAGGTGGAAGTGGATCCAAACAAATTGGTTTCATACAATATTCCCATCCAGAAAATCAAGAACGCCATTCAACGTTCCAACTCTGATGTGGGAGGCAAGCTCATTGAAATGGGAGAAACCGAATTCATGGTGCGGGGCCTGGGATATATAAAATCAGTTGAAGACATACAGAATATTGCCGTTTCCTTTGATGAAAAAGGAACCCCAATTTTATTAAAAGATATTGCCAACGTACATATCGGCCCTGAACTGCGACGCGGTATCCTTGAATGGAATGGTGAAGGAGAAGCTGTTGGCGGGGTGGTGATCATGCGCTTTGGCGAAAATGCCCTTGAAGTCATTAAAAAAGTTAAGGAAAAATTAAAAGATCTTCAAAAAGGTCTTCCCGAAGGTGTGGAAATTCTAACGGGTTATGACAGGTCTGCACTTATTGAAAGAGCTGTTGAAACCTTAAAAACAAAACTGACTGAAGAGATGATTGTGGTTGCTGCCATCTGTATTATCTTTCTTTTACATTTCAGGTCTGCATTTGTAGCAATTTTTACCCTGCCAGTAGGCATTTTAATGTCATTTTTAATAATGTATCCTATGGGGATTAATGCAAACATAATGAGCCTTGGCGGAATTGCCATTGCCATCGGTGTTATGGTTGACGCATCCATTGTACTTGTTGAAAACGCCCACAAGCACCTGCAACGGGACCGGGGGGAAAAAAGTCATACCCAGATCATTATCGATGCATCAAAAGAGGTGGGGCCGGCCCTTTTTTTCAGTCTTTTGATAATCACTATTTCTTTTTTACCCGTATTCAGTCTGGGGGAACAATCCGGAAGACTGTTCAAACCGCTTGCCTATACAAAAACAACGGCCATGGCAGCTTCCGCTTTTCTTGCCATTACAATCATCCCTGTTCTGATGACTTTTTTTGTAAAAGAAAATCCCATTGATTCAAAATTGTCGTCAAAGAAAAAAATTCAAATCTGGATTCTGGCTATTGCAGGACCTCCTGCATGCGTTATCATTGCCGGTTTACTTGGGGTAAATCTGCCGGATTTAAGTCTTGTGGCAGCAGTGGTACTTTCCATTTTTCTTTTTTTCTGTCTGAATCCCCAGAAAATTATTTCAGAAGAAAAAAATCCTATTTCCCGGTTTCTGATCCGAATTTACATGCCCATCATCACGACAGCATTAAAATGGAAAAAAACAACGGCCCTGATTTCGCTTCTTGCCATTTTAATTACCTGGTATCCCATGAGCCGTGTGGGAAGTGAGTTTATGCCACCGTTAAACGAAGGGGACCTTTTGTACATGCCCACAACCCTGCCGGGTATTTCCATTACAAAGGCAAAAGAACTGCTGCAGCAGACGGATAAAATTATCCAGAGATTTCCTGAAGTCAAAACAACCATGGGAAAAATAGGCCGCGCCGAAACCTCAACAGATCCTGCACCCCTGTCCATGATCGAGACCGTAATTGTTCTCAGGCCCCAGGTCGAATATGAATCAATTGAAAAAAACCGCTTTTTTTCCGGCTGGCCCGGATGGGTAAAAAAGCCGTTGACCTGGATCTGGCCTGAAAAAATCAATGGAGAAATAATCCATGAATGGCGAAAGAAAAAAATCCACCGGTTTTTCTCAGACTGGCCCGGATTTTTGAAAACACCATTATCCTGGGTCCTGCATGAACAACGATACATTACCATCAAGGAACTGACAGATGATCTGGAACAGGCCGTTAAATTCCCAGGACTTACCAATGCCTGGACCATGCCCATTAAAACCCGGATAGACATGCTTTCCACGGGGATTAAAACTCCCGTTGGTATTAAAATCATGGGGCCTGATCTTGAAACTCTGGCCCGGATCGGTGAAACCATTGAAGCCACTTTAAGGAACCATCCAGGAACCCTTTCCGCGTTTTCAGAACGAGTTACAGGGGGAAACTACCTTGACTTTAACATAAACAGGGAAAACATTGCCCGGTATGGCCTGCTGGTGCAGGATGTACAGGATATCATCAAAACCGCCATTGGCGGAATGAACATTACCTACACCATAGAAGGACTTGAACGATACCCCGTTAACCTGCGGTACAATAGAGAATTCAGGGACAATATAGATATGATCAAACGGGTAATGGTTCCCACACCGGCTGGTGAACAGGTTCCGTTAACCCATCTGGCTGATATTTCCATCCATAAGGGACCTGCAGGGATTAAGAGTGAAAATTCAAAACGCACGGCCTGGGTTTATGTTGACATAAAAGACGTTGATGTCGGTACTTATGTTAAAGGCGCTAAAAAACTTATTGATGAAAAAATAAAGGTGCCGGCAGGGTATTCCATTATCTGGTCAGGGCAGTATGAGTACATGGAAAAAGCAAGAAAAACCTTGAATATCATTATTCCTGCAACTTTGATTGTTATTTTTATTCTCCTGTATATTCATTTCAGCAATATCATTGAGGTCTTAATTGTCATGGCAAGCCTGCCCTTTGCTCTTCTGGGCGGGTTCTGGCTCATCTATCTGCTCGGGTATAATATGTCCGTTGCCGTGGGAGTCGGATTTATTGCCCTGGCAGGTCTTGCAACGGAAACAGGGATTGTCATGCTGGTTTACCTGGATGAAGCATTTAACCGGAAAAAAGAATTAAACCGGATGAACTCTCCAAAAGATCTTCTTGAATCAATCATAGAAGGTGCCGTGGACAGGGTTCGTCCTAAAATAATGACCGTAGCCACAACTTTGATAGGGCTATTGCCGGTAATGTATGGGTCTGGTGCAGGATCGCAGATAATGAAGCGTATTGCAGCACCCATGGTGGGTGGACTTATCTCCTCAACCATCATGACCCTGATCATTATACCTGTGATTTATAACCTGTGGAAAACGTGGGAAATTAAACCAAAACAAATATAAAAGGAAAGGATTTAACAATGAAAAAAATGATGAAAAAAACGTTGAGACTGATTATGAGCGTACTTATTCTGTCTGTTTTTTGTACCGGTTCTGTCTTTGCCGCAAGCAATGATATGAAAGCACACGACATGGGAAAATCGGATAAGATAGGTGCTTTGATTCACGAATCTGTCGTGGACGGATACATGCTGTCCTACCACTTCATGGATCTTCGGGACAAAAAAACCGATGATAAGGATAAAAAGGCCATGGATGCATCCCATAACATGGCAGAAAAGGAAATGGAGAAACCACACCACCTCATGGTTTATATAATGGACAAAAATCATAAATCCGTCCTTAAGGGAAAAGTGGGATTTATGATCAAGAACGCCGAAGGGGATGCTCAAAAAGAGATGGGAATGTTTATGAGCGAGGGATTCGGCACTACTGCCGACATGAAGAAAAAAGGGGTTTACTCCATTACCACCAAGATCGTTTTGGGTGATAAAAAACTAATGGATAAATTTGACTATGAAATAAAATAGTGTGAAATCAATCCGGGGCGGTATCTTCAAAATTTGCAATTAAGCATAAAGTTCCATGACAATCATAACTATGCTCAACTCTTTCAGGATGCCAGCCAGGTCACCTCCTTTCATTTTTATTGTGTTTTTGTAGGAGATACTGTAGAAAAAGAAAAGGTGATTGCAAGGGTTTATACCTTTGTAACCTTTTTTCTTGATGCATTTATCAAGCGCAGACAATTTGAAGAACTTATACATGAATAAAGGTGAGCAAATGAATTTATTTACCGCTGTTGTCCAAAAAGAAGACACCCTTTATGTGGCCCAATGCCACGAAGTGGGGACAGTCAGCCAGGGGGAGACCATAGAAGAGGCCATAAAAAACCTCCAGGAAGCCACAGAACTTTATCTGGAAGAGTTTCCCATGAAGCAGGTTGCCCGACCGTTTATGACCACATTTGAGGTGCCTGCCCATGCCTGAGCTGCCAAGGATTTCAGGTGAAGAGGCAACCAAGATTTTTATCAAACTGGGGTTTTACATTGCTCGCCAAAAAGGCAGTCATGTTGTCATGCGTAAAGATGACAAGGGCTGTGTGATCCCAAAACATAAAGCCCTTGCCGTTGGAACGCTTAAAAGTGCCATCCGCCAGGCCGGTATCACCGCTGATGACTTTGTTGAGGCTTATAAAGGCAAATGATATTTTTCGATCTTAGTCACTAATCAAGACCTGGTACTATTTCCTCAGGCCCCCAATTTCTATTATTCAAATTCCTGTCCACAACTATTACATTTTTTATGCGTAATTTGAGACATTTGCTTGACATATTTAAACTGATATTCGGATCATTTAGGACATAAACAAACGGATTAATCCCCCCAGTCAACCCCCAGAAAAACTTTTACCAATGCGGCATAGGAAGCAGTTTGTTTTACTGCTTCCAATATGTCAATAATTAAGTAAACTGTCCCCAGAATTGTGTCCCCAGAATTGCCATATTATGTACTCCGGATCTGCACAAAGCATGACAAAACTTGGGCTTGCACCTTTTCATGATCAGGCGGTAGATGAACCTGTAAACATCTAACAACATCACTTCTCACTAAAAAAACTTATAATTCAAGACCTGGCTCCATTCTCCGATAGAGCAAGAGTCAAGGGCAGACGTGGCCCCTTTTCTACCCCTTTCCTAAAAAATCACGACTACTGTAAAGAGAACCCAATTAAAAAAAATAATATACTTATAAGAAATAAAATTCCCGCAAGTTTCAATAATTTTATATCAAAAGGTCGTAGCGCATCCATAAGCGAACGACAAGGTCCTCCAAACACACTGTTTCTTATACCTATTAAGCCAATGCAACAGCAACATACAATTAAGGATATTAGCCCAGACCGAAAAAATATTTCATATAAGTGCAATTGAAAGGCTCCATTAATTTATTTTGAGTTAAATATTTTTTCAGCCCCTTTACCCACACCCTTAGCAAAATTCTCGACAGAAGAGCTAAATGAAACAGGGAGCCCCAAGCCTAATCCTAAATTAATACTTTTTAGAGAAAAATCAGGGCTATAAGAAACCCCCAAGTATTTACTAAGACCCCAGCTTACCATTAGGTCGCTATCATTGTTATTCAATGACCCACAAGGGTCATCAAAAGTGAATTTGATACCACCGCCAAAAGCAGTAGTTGAAGCTCCGATATCGGTTTCAGAGCTTGGAAACCAACCTTTATTTGAATCATAAATATTTGTTGAAAAATCAGCACCCATAAGTGTCCCACCAATATCAACTCCCCATAGCCCCAAAGGATCAATCAAATTAACCGGATCATTTAGGACATATCCATATAGATCAGTATCACCGCCAGCAAACAATATCGGGTCTTTTGCTGTCCAGCGGCCAATGTCAGGGTCATAGTCCCTGTAGCCGAACCTGACAAGGCCTGTGTGTCTGTCGTGCAGGCCCCCGGCAAAGCCAAATGGTATTTCAAAGAGCGTGTCTGTGTCGTTCAGTATATAGCCGAAGGTATCATAGCTGATTTGTTTTACCACATTACCGGATGAATCTGCAACAGCACAAAGAGATCCTACCTGGTCATAGGAAAGGTAATAGGTTGACCCCTGTTTTTCCATTGCTATGGGCATGCGGTTGTCTGCATACTTGAACCGTATGAGGAGAGTGTCGGAACCGTCGTATACGGCAAGCAGGGTTGTTAATCCCTGCCACAGGTATTTTTGGGTGATGGATCCGTTCACCTTTTTGGCAATGCGCCTGCCAAGGGGATCATGCAGGTATTCGATGAGGGTTCCGTCTTCAAGGGTCACGTTTAAAAGCTCACCGCTGGAAGAATATGTGTAATTTGTGGTTCCTATGGTGGTGGTTCTTGATGTTAAGAATCCGTCCAGGTCATACTGATAGCTTGTGGTTCCCGCAGTCAGCAGATGAGAATCATCATCATAACTGCTGGTGTGGCCTGTGAGGTTTCTTTGGGTATTGTCAGCCTGTGTGCGGGCGCCGCCAAGATCATAGGTATAGTCTTCAACTTTAGTGCCGTCCTTGTGAACCGTTTTCAGCCGGTTCATTGAGTCATAGGTATAATTGTAAGTAGTTGATGTGCCCGCAATGGTTTCAGTACTGGTTTCAGTCCTGGTTTTGATCCTGCCGTCATTGAATCGTTCGGTTATGTTCCATGAGTAGATATCATTTCCGGAGATAGAAATGTTTTCCGTATTGGTTTCACCATAAGTATTAAAAATTCTGTTAAGAGTGATTGAAGCATCAGACACCAGGTATGGGAGCCCAGTTTCATTAATGTCCTTCTCGTTGTACCTGGATATGGTAAAATCTGTGACCTCAGTTAAAAGACCGTCAAGATCATAGGTATAATTTTCGGTTGTACCGGCATAGGTAAAAGAAGAGAGAGCAAAGTCGTTATTATAGGTAAAATCCAATGTCTGGTTTAAAGTGCCTGCAAGGGTAAGGGAAGTGACAAGGCTTGCATCATAACCATAGGTGATGGATTCTGAACCTTTGGTAATGGATTCTATCTTGTTTGGGCATGAATAGGTATAATCAATATTGCCTTCAGGTGTCTGTATCTGCCATAAACGGGATTTATCGCCCAGATTAGACGGATTTTCATAATTCCAGGTAATGGCATTTCCGGACGGAAAATTCTTTTGAACCAGGCGCCTGTCTTTATCATACATATAGGAGAAGCTTCCGCTTAAAGGTGTTGTATATAGATTGTTTTTGTTGATCCGGTCATATCCAAATAGATGATCAATGAAAAGCTGGGTAGTCAGGACCGTCATATTGCCGTTCTCATCATAGTCATACCCGATACCGGACCCGTCCGGCCTGTCAATATCAGTTACTCTGCCCATGGTATCATTGGTAAGGGTTGTTGTCGTGTTCCGGGGATCTGTTATGGATGATAAAAACCCGTTTGCATCATAGGTAAATGATGTCTGGCGTGTGCCGGTTGTTATGGTGTTCAGTTTACCGTTTGTAAAATTAGAATAATTGGTTTGTTCAAGCCCTGGCACGTGAATGCTTGTTGTTACCAATGTGTCTGGGTCGTAATCCACAGTTAGTGATCTACCTTCAGGAGACATGGTAATCTCTTGTGACAAAAGCACATTATTAGATATGGTTAAACTTTTCCCATTTAAGTCAATCGTCCGGGTAATTCGGTCCTTTGTCCCGTCATAATCGGTATCTTCGTAGATTTTATTATACTCAATTGTTTTGGTCAATCCTGTTTGCGTACTTTGAGACATTTGCTTGATATATTTAAACTGATATTCAGTATCCAGGTCATATTCAAACGCCAGGTCCATGCCGCATGACAGGGATTTGGTGGTGGTCAACCCATCTGCTGATTCGGTAAAAAAGGTTTGCCCGCCTGTGGGACTGGTAATGGTTGATTCATAAGCACCAGTGAAGTAAGTGTGATCCAGGTAGGTGGTAAGGTTGCCTTCACCCGTGAGCGCATCGGTAAGAATATCACCGTTTTCCTGGATAGTCCTTGTGTAGTTCCAATGGCCGGCTTCCTCATCTAAAGAATCTGTTAATCTTCCTTTTGAATCGAATATATGCTCAAACCGATTCCCTCCCGGTTCAATTTTTGCGGTCATAAGGCAGTCATCAGTGTATTCAAATTGATAAAAACTGCCGTCTGCATTGGTAATTTGTTTAAGATGATTATCAACATCAACGACCAGGGCAGTTCTTATGCCATCAGGGGAAATAATTGCAGTGGAAACACCGTTGGCATCCCTCTCAATGGTGATCTGCCTGCCGAAACGGTCGGTGATGGAAATAAGATTATTATTCTCATCATAACCGAACTTGCGCAGAGTAACTCCTGTATCAAGATCAACTGTTTCCAGGTGACGTCCAAAGGTGGACATTATATGTCCCAGGCCGTTCTCTTCAGTAAAGTTCATCGTACCCAAAGCTGCACCATAAATAGTTTGATACTCCACCTTACGGATGCGGTGATTATTAGTATCGGCAATGTAAAGATTGCCTGCTGAATCCACGTAAATACTATAAGGAAAGAAAAGCCTTGCTCTTGTGGCAGGCCCATTGTCACCGCTGAAACCATACTTCCCATTACCGGCCTCAGTAGTGATGATGCCATTGGTATCCACCTTGCGGACGCGGTGATTCCCTGTATCGGCGATATAGAGGTTCCCTGTTGAATCCACGTAGATGTCTTCAGGCGAGTCAAAAGACGCTTGCGTGGCAGGACCGCCGTCACCACTGTAACCAGCCGTCCCATTCCCTGCCACAGTGGTGATGATACCACTTGTGTCCACCTTGCGGATGCGCTGCCATTCTGCTATATAGAGATTACCGTTTGAATCCACGGAAATTGCATCAGGATTCTGAATAAACGCTTTTGTGGCAGGCCCGCCGTCGCCAATGTCATTTTGCCAATTTCCACCCCCGGCTACAGTGGTGATGATACCATTGGTATCCACCTTACGAATGCAGAAATTCCAATTATCGGCAATGTAGAGATTGCCCGCAGCATCAATTGCAACGTCTGTTGGACCATTAAGGGTTGCTTCAATGGCAGGCCCGCCGTCACCGCTGTAACCCGCAGTCATATTCCCGGCCACAGTGGTGATGATGCCATTGGTATCCACTTTGCGGATACTGTCGCAACCCGCAATATAGATATTTCCTGCTGAATCCAGGCAAATGCCATGAGGGTACAAAAGCATAGCTTGCAAGGCAGGCACTCCGTCACCTACGCAAGCCGCCGAAGCAGGATTGCCTGCCACTCTGGAGTCTGTGCCATTAATATCCATTTTACCAATGACGTGAAGAGGTGTACTGGAAATGTAGAAATTTCCTGTCGAATCCATGGTAATGTAATTAGGATAGGGAGACCCGAATTGTGTGGAAATAATACCGCCGATATAATTTTCACCTGTTGTGCCATCACCTTTGAAAATTGTGGGGCCAATCTTGCTACCGAAATGATGGGTGGACAGGGTCCAGCCCTGGGCAAGGAGCCCTCCGCCTTTGGCAAGTACCTGATAGCCTATACTAAGCACTATATCTTTTTGTTTCCAGATAGTTATATCCTGCCGGCCAAAGATAAGCGTAGGTTCATCACCAACCTGGCCAAATGCCTGGCTAAAACTTGAGCTGCTGCTATGGTAAACCAGATCGTATTCAAATCCGATGCTGATATCTGCTTTTGTCGGATAGTCAACTACCCTGCCTAAACTATCAAGCCCGTCCCAGGCAAATTTGGTTGTCTGGTTCGGCAAAGGGTCCAAGGTCTGTTCAAAGGTCCTTCCTGCCACAGTTAACCGGACAATAATATTTTTAAGGCTGTCAGGCACTGTGTCACCGCTTGCAGGGACTAAGATTAATGTCTTATAGCCTTTAACCCGGTTACTGGTATAATGAAGCGTCATATCAGTCCCGGGAATGGGAATGTCCTCATGAAAAATACGGCTGCGTTCTTCCACAAAAGAGCTGTTATAGTTCTTGCAATCCATGCTCTCTTTTTCTTGAAGGTCTATGTCGGGTGAAGATTTAGGGTTAGGATCAATGGCACCGAGTGGCGGACCATAGGGCCAGTTATAGTCCCAGGGGGTGAAGTGGGATACGGCTACACGCCAGAAGGTGGCACCGGGCACATATATTGCTCCATCATCCAGGCCTGTTACCTCGTCGCTGAAAGAGTCGTCATTGTTGAGGTCATCAGGATTACCGTCGCCATTGGCATCAAGGGCATCAACCAGGCCATCATTGTCAGTATCAAGCAACTTGACAACTATGCCGTTGTCGGCCGGCTTCCATACCCCTTCATCACGGTCATAATAGCCCACCGGTACAGCCTCGCCTACTTCAAACCCAAGGAAATTATTGACCCAGGTAATGACAGGTTTGGCAAATCTTACCCGTGAAGCGCCGTCCACGCTGAGTTCCGCACAATATGTATAGGCCGAGTTAGGCGGCAGCACAGCCGGCATAGATTCGGGAGTGGTAAACTCGCTTGCCCGGGTCACGATGGTAGTAAGTTCATGGACATCATTGCCATCCTCATCCACCAGATAGGCCTGGTTGTCCCCTTGAAAAACCATGGCGCAGGAACGAATGCCTGACTCGTCTACCACAGGGGTACTCTGGTGGGTAATTACCATATCGGAATTACCGTCAAAGGTAAGCGTGGTTGCGACCGGGTCCTGGGAAATCATTATAATACTCTTTGCAACGGCAATATCGTTCCAGGGAACATGGACCTGCCGGTGAACCGGTATCAGTCCGTCCTTTTGATATAAGAGCGTAAGAATTCCGCCACCTTCAACCGGGATGGTAAAAGAACCGTTTCCATCGGTTGTTGCGGTTCCATACTCAGGCTGGTTTTTAATTGTGACGTTGACACCGCTAATAGGAGTATTGTATCTATCATGCACAATACCGGTGACCAGAGAAAAGCGTTTTTCATCATAGGATTCCACTATGGAGTCAAGTGGTATAAGATCGTTGTATTTGTTTCCAAAAGAGCCCTCGGGTAATTGGGCAGGATAACCGGCTACCTTAATGGTAACCTGGTCGCTGGCTGAGCCATCGGTTCCCGTAACCGAAATAGTATAAGTGGTGGTATGTTCTGGTGTAACAGAAACAGAACCATTGACAGCGACACTGCCGGTATCGGGTTCAATAAAAGCTGTAGTTGCATTGGTAGTGTTCCAGGATAGGGTAACGGATTCGCCTATTTGAACAGATTGATAATCAGCATAAATACTCACTGTTGGAATTTGGATGGCTGGACCAAGAGAAACAACCAGGTCAACAGATGAGTTCTCGACAATCTGGGTGCCGCCGGCCGGGGTTTGGCTGATCACTGTTTTGGCCGGTACTGTGTCGCTGTAGACTGTTGTGATTGTTCCAATGGAAAGACCCGCTGCTGTGATGGCTGTGGTTGCATCTGCCTGTGGCTGATTGATGACCGCAGGTACGGTTACCATTCTTGGGGATGCGGTTATTGTAACAGTATCAAGAGTGCTTTCTACTGTACCATCGGCAACAATTAGTTTAAGGTCATAAACTCCGGTAACATCTGCAACAAAAACGGGGTTGACTGATGAAGGGTTGGATAAAGTTGTCGTGCTTCCTGACGGCATGGATACAAATGACCACTGATGAGCCAGAGCATCTCCATCTATATCACTGGAACCGCTTCCATCAAGTGTAACAGTATCTGTCCTTGAAATCTCCTGATCAGGGCCAGCATTGGCAACAGGAACGTCATTAACTGCGTTAATAGTCAATGTTATGGTTGCCGTGTTGGAATCAGCCTGACCGTCGTTGGTTTTAAATGTAACTGTGTCACTGCCATGATAGTTGCTGTCAGGAGTATAGGTCAGGTTAGGTATGGAACCGCTAAGGGTTCCAGAGGATGGACCCGTGACAATTTGATAAACCAGAGGATCATTATCAGGGTCTGAACCCGTAATGATGAAGGATACTGCTGTATCTTCGCTGGTGGTTACAGATTGGTCATCCGCCTTTGGGGCTGAGTTCAGAAGCGTAACCGTGGCATTGGCTGTAGCCTTGCCCCCGGCTCCCGAGGCTGTGATGGTGTATGTGGTGGTTTCTACAGGAGAAACGGTGATTGAACCGTTCAGGTCTACACCGCCCACACCGGGTTCTATCGTGCAGGTGTCTGCATTAACCACATTCCATGATAATTGGGCAATTTCGCCATATTCAATTGAATCCGGATTTGCAGTAAAAGTAATTTCCGGTTTTGGTGTTATAGCATCATCATTTATTTTGATTATTATGGATGCATTCTTTTTACCGATAAAATAAAGCCCCAGATAATTGCGTTTTCGAAGTTTGATAATAATTTTTTTTGATGTTTGCTTGCTTTTAAAAAATTTTTTTAAACTATAGAAACGATTGTTAATTATGATGTAACCTGCTCCTGGTTTTTTATTAGATCGTTTGGTAATGATCAGCTTTGCATTATCGCTTGGCTGATTTAACTTAAACCAGTCCATAGAATAATGGTAATACCTCTTTCCCAAAAAAACTTTTGTTTTTGCTTTAAATATTTTTGGGCCGTAAACAGTATTATCTTTTGCAAGTGCAGATGATCCGGCATTAAAAAGAATAAAGAAAACTATAATAAAAAGACATGATTTACGCATAAGCCACTCCTTTTTGAGTACAGCTGTTAACACAATAAATAACTGATCGTCTTTATAATATTTGTTTTATACCAAATTAAAAAGTACAAACGCAACCAAAAAATGCTGGTTGCTGCATCAAAAGAATTTCGCAAAAAAATCCAAATTGTTGGATGTAAATCGAAATACGGTTGATATTTCAATCTGTTTCGTAAAAAAAATCTTCTGTCCTTGTTACAGGAAGCTAAGTTTTTTGGAGAAGTTGAAATTGATGAAAGAAAGAAAGAATATGTTGCAAAAATTATATACCCATTGAAAAAACAGGTTGCGTTCTCCTGAAAAACTGTTAAATTTTCCATAATTTAACTAATTTTAAGAGAGCCTGTATGTTTAAAAAATTAAAGTTCATCATATACACCCGACCCTTTATTGTTTTTGTCTACTACTTTATCCAGCTTTACAGCATGACTTTCCGGCTGCGCATCGTCAATGAAGAAAAATGGCAGGATTTATTGAAAAAGGGCCGCCCCATCCTTCTTTGCGCCTGGCATCAGCAATTTTTCTCTGCCATCCGCTATTTTAGAACCTATTCAAAATTCAATCCAGGCATCATGATCAGCCAAAGCCGGGACGGTGAACTCATTGCCGGTGTGGCCAATCGAATTGGATGGCGCACCCTCAGGGGATCATCCTCAAGGGGAGGGAAAATTGCCATGGAGGGAATGATCGAGCATTTGAAAAAACACGGATTAGGTGCCCATATTCTTGACGGCCCCACAGGACCGATAGGAAAAGTTAAGGCCGGGGCTATTAAGATGGCTCAGGAGAGCAATGCCGTTGTGGTACCTATGTACACCCATGCGGAAAATGCCTGGTTTTTTAATTCATGGGACAGATTCATGCTTCCCAAACCTTTTTCAAAGGTTACCTTAACCTTTGGAGATGGAATGCACCTTGCCCCGGATGGCACTTCTACTGATTTTGAAGCCCGGCGACAACTTCTTGAAACCACCATGCTGCCCGGACTTATCCTTAAAAACCCTGATACCAGTAGGATTTCATTTCCATAATTTCATTCTATATTCCGGAAATACCTTGCCAGTCAATGAATTGAACATTGTTCCGGAAATAAGTTTTATCCCCGCCATAGATCAAAAGACAATTCATAGCCATTTAGGAGAAATGCCAACACTGGCATTTCTCCTAAATGGCAAAAATAAAATTCTTTCTTTTGTTCTGTTGGCATTTATAATATCATAAAGAAAATCAAACCATTGAGGAAACCTGTTATGATTAAACGCAGACCGTATCGTTCATTTTTAAGTTATATTGATCTTTCTCGGGAATACTATGCTGCTTATGGGTATTCAAAACCCTATGCATGGATTTCCAATCAAAATGTCCCTTTCACCAAACTTGAAAAGCCGCTCTCTGAATGCAGAGTGGCCTTACTGACAACGACAGATCTTGAAAAACTGCCCGGAGAAACCAAACAGGAAAGACACTTATCCAGAAAAGTATACGCCCATCCCGCAGATGATGCCCCGGAGCACTTCTATACCCGGGATTTACAATGGGATGAAGAATCAACCCATACGGATGATAACAATAGTTTTATGCCGCTGAACCGGCTGGCGGAATGTGCTGAAAACGGTCGCATCGGTTCAGCCTCACCACGATTTTATGGGGTTATGACCGATTACAGCCAAGGTAAAACATCAAAGAAATCCGCTCCTC
>CAYWGN010000045.1:0-26156 GCA_964457495.1 uncultured Desulfobacula sp. | reverse complement strand
GCCTTTGAATGACGTTGCAAGACGGATATCTTTATTCATCAATCTGCCTCACTACTCACAATTAAACGATCCATCAGCCGAGAACTCCAGTTCCAACAGGGAAGGTAGGTCAAAGTATTTCCGGCAATGAAAAGACCGATTTCGCATATTTTTTTCTTAATCAGACGTTTCATTTCATGCCTTGTCCCAGGAACAAATTTATAAAGTATTGCTGGCCTTTACCGGTCACTTTTGATGTTTTAGTAATCCTTGTTGAATTGTCAGGATTGACTACTGTACGCTCTTTGATCTCAAACAAGCCGAGTTCCATGGATTTTTGGGTGGGCATGTTGTAATCGGTTCCCTTTCTTTTGATCAGATAACCGTTTTCTCGCAACCAACCAAAGAGCCTGTTTTGCCCCATTTCAACGCCGTTCTGTTTGAGAAGCTTGGCAAGCTCTCCCACGAGAATACTTGTGGTGGAGGCTGAGACAGCATCCGCAAAGATGGTTTTGGGTAGCATCTTCCTATTTTCATTTTCAAGGACAAGTCGTTTTTTCTCCGAATCCATGGCTAGTCTCAGGAGATCGAGTCTGGAAAGATTCTCCGGTTTAGCTTGTTCTTCTAAATATTCCAGCCGGGTGATAATCTTCATCCTGAGTTTTATTGAATACCCGGATACAAGTACAAGGATTTCATTTTTAGGGAGGCGGTAGCAGGGATAAGGCTGCTTATTTTGAGGGTGGGTATAGGTGTCCTCAAAATTGAGGACACCCCCCACCCCATATAATTCTATCAGCATTGATTTTGTATCTCTAAGAACATTATCATGCCTTTTCCCTGTCAACTCAGCGATTTTTATAGTTGTAAGGGAAATCCCCCCATGAAAGATTGATAAATTTAATTCCCGAGCATCTACAACCTGTTCATGGCCAATTATCTGTTTTTTGGTCTTAATATCCACGATTGAGGGTGTGTTTATCATGTTTTATCCCCTATTGATGCAACAGTGGTCATTTTGGATTCAAGGAAATCAATTACATTTTGGACAGGATAAATTGTGTTTCTTCCAATTTTAAACCTGTCCTTAATTCCTTCTCCAAGGCAATCAAGATTTGCTTGAGTTCTTGGATGAAGGACACTCCCGGTAGCACGTCCAATTTCTTTTCTTGGGATACCTAAAGGGAACTTCTCATTCAAAGTTTTTTCTAATTTCTGTAGAGTTTGTTCATTCATTTTTTCACCTTTCATAAAATTAATTTTTTGTGAGTCTTTATGACTATTGGGTAAAGATTCGAAAAATGCTTTCGAATGGTGGAAAAATTTTTTCGAATGGTAGAAAAATGCTTTCGAATGGTAGCAAAATGCTTTCGGTTTTTTTGAAAAAAACAAAAAAAAAGCCTGCATTTTTCTATAATGCAGGCTTGGGTGATGGTTATTGAATAAGGTCCTGGAGGTTATTTTCTATCTCGAATTTCCCATATTGGAAAACCTTTTGGAGGATCGTAGATTAATCCTTTATTTATTTTTAAATATTTATTTAAATGTTCATAAAGGGCTGGGAATTTATATTCAAAATTCTTGACACCCGCTTTCCGTGACTTGCTGACCAGGTCTAAAGCCTTCTTCAACTGTTTGGGAGTCTTCCTGCGCCACCGGGATGGAGAACCTTTGGTGTTAAGTATAATCTTTGCCTCATAGGTTTTTTCAAAAACGGATATTCCTTTATTAAGATTTTCCCATTGGCAAGTGTCAGCAAGCTCAAGGAGGACTTCAAAGGCGCTCTGGGTGTCATTGTCATAAGAAATATTGTCAATGCTCAGACCTTCTTCCTCCAGCTGAGCTTGGCTCATCTGTGAATGAGCCTGGTCAATATCCAGGGCTTCGTTTGCACCAGAAACAGTAGTGACGACCTGCGAATAGTCCAACGCCTCGCCCGGGTACTTCAAAGCTTCAACGATATATCGGATGGGGGTAATGTCTACCATGGATACTTTTTTGTCCTCAAACTGAATTTCCCATAAATCTTCATTTAAAGTGAAGGAAGGCCCATTTTGTGACTGCTTTGATTCATTTTTTTCAAGGTTATCATTCTCACAAATTAAAATTTGCGATACCGTTTCTTCTGACTTAAGGTTCTCCACGCTTTTTGATGTCTGATTATTTGAGCATGGATAAAGAATTTCTTTCTCATTTTCCTTTATGAAGTCGTCTGCCTCCTCATTGTACCCAGAAATATCTTCTCCAGGATTAATGGTAAACCAGAACCAGTTATTGATCCGCTGCCAGTATAAAGAGGCATCTTTGATTGCATAAAAATCAGGTATGCATTTTATAATATGTTCCCGCGGACTCGATTTTATCCAATCGTAGTAATCACGAATATCTTTCAATTCTGGATACCGTTGAATCGCTTCATCGACAAGATGATCAATACCATCCATCGCCTTGATTTCTAATGTAGCATCACTGCATTCGATGGAAAGCTCCTCCAAAATACCATTTTGATATCGGGGTAGTTTTGGAAAGGACTCAATGCTTTTTTTTTGTGAGGGAAGCTTTTTTATTTCTGCACCCAATTTGATGTCTTTGTACTCAAAGGAAAAAGTACACGATCCATCTTTATTTTTCTTGCTAGACAATGGATTCGGTGGCGCTTGTGCAACGATGATGTATTTTACATCATCGTCATCTTCGGGAATGCTTTTGAATTCGAGGCCGGCTCGATATAAAGAAATTTTTTCGATGCAAGGATAATTTTTTACCCAGCCTTGTGCATGATCCCGAATCTTGCCCAGCTTCAACTCAAAGAAATTTTCATTTTCAAAAGACATTTAAAAGCTCCCGTATTTTTGCCTGATTATAAGACTCCGGAATAGCAGATCAGGATTGCCGCATTTTCGGACCGGTTAATTGCATCAATTCTATCACAAGAAAAATGCTATACTTTTCTTCTTAAATTTATAACTTCACCACCATGTTTTAACCCTTCCAGGTAATCAGCCCACGCCTGCATCATCTTTGTCCTCTCTGGCATATATTCAGCATGATTATAAGCAGCACGTACAGAATTTTTATCAATATGGGCCAGCTGACGTTCAATCAGTTTAGTATCCCAATTTTGTTCATGCAAGAGTGTTGAGGCCATTCCTCTGAAACCATGGCCAGTGATTTCTTCTTTTGCATACCCCATACGTCTTAAAGCCGCAAGTATGGTGTTATTACTCATTGGTCTGACGGTACTTCTGACTGATGGAAATAAATACCGTCTTTTGCCAGTTAAAGGTTTGATATCTTTGATTATTTCAACTGCTTGTTTGCTTAATGGAACAAGGTGGGGTTGCCTCATTTTCATCTTTTCTGACGGTATTTTCCAAATTGCATTTTCAAGATCAAATTCAGACCATTCTGCATGCCGTAGTTCACCCGGACGGACAAAGACAAGAGGTGCTAGTTGCAAGCCTGCCCTTGTAATTGGATTCCCTTCATAACCTTCGATGGCACGCATTAACGCACCAACCTTAGCGGGATCAGTTATGGTAGCCATGTGTTTTGAATTTGTTGGGGTCAAGGCATTTGATAAATCCCGACACGGATCGCTATCAATCAATTCAGAAGCCACGCAATACCGGAATACCTGCGAACAAATAGTTTTTATTCTATGTGCGCTTTCTATGGCCCCTCTTTTTTCAACCCTTCGACAGACAGTTAGCACTTCTTTTGCGGTTATTTCATTGACAGGCCTATTACCGATCCACGGGATTACATCATTCTCTAAACGACTTTTGACAGTCCTTCTATGGCCTTCAGTCCATTTTTGTTTGTTGAACCATTCCCAGGCAAGTTTGGCAAAACTGTTCTCAGCCGCTTCTAATTTATCATCCTTGTTTACCTTTCGTAAATGTCCCGGGTCAATACCATCAGCCAGGATCTCTCTGGCTTTTTTATGTTCTTTGCGGGCCTTTTTTAAAGTAATTTCTGGATAGACACCCAAAGCAAGGGTTTTACGCTTTTTAAGGTAGCGGTAATCATAGCGCCAGTATTTACCTGTATTATTAACCAATAAATATAAACCAGCACCATCTGACAGCTTAAATGATTTATCATCAAATTTTGAGTTTTTGACTTGAATATCTTTTAGTTTTTCCATGATTGTCTCCTGACGGTATTTAGGATTAACAAATCATCTGGCGGATGGCTTATAATAACAGGCACTTGAGTTGATATTGACGGTATCTAATCTGATCATCTACCAGATACCGTCATATATACCGTCATTTTTGTCGGTATGTCAATGGTTTTGTTATGATGCTTCATGATATGTTTGATCAAAAAAAAATCCCAAAACTCTTTGTTTTAAAGGGTCTTGGGATTTTTTATGATGCTTTGTGAAATATAAATTGGTGGAGGCGGCGGGAGTTGAACCCGCGTCCGAAAACGATCACCCTAGGCTTCTACATACTTATCTCAAAATTTAAAATTAGTTGTTTTGTCTCCCTTGAGATGGATACAACACAATATAGCCTGAAAAGTTTAACCTTTAAGGTTCAGACGCCCTTAAAAGGCTGTCTTGCAAAGTATGACGCCCTGACCTGAAATCTGCAAGAAGGATATTCAGCAGGACGGAAGCTGCTCTACGCAGCTACAGCGTAATTATAATCGTCTGCGATTATGTTTATGCTCTGCCAATTTTACGAGCTGACAAAAGACTCGGTATGCTACCATAGACTTCAAAATCTCCGTCGAAGCCATTTCGCCCCCAAATTGTAAAAGATCAAGTGTTGCTACATAATAGTTCTAAAAGATTAAAAAGTCAATATCAGCAGAACCACAATATTGACTGAACCTGTGAATTTTTTTTCTATGAATACTTTTTGCGTTCCCGGTCCAGATCCCTGTCGACATCTTTTTGTTTAATGGTTTCTCTTTTATCGTATAATTTTTTACCCCTACCAAGGCCGATCAATACTTTAATTTTATCATTTTTAAAATATATTTTCAGCGGAACCAGTGTATACCCTCTTTCTTTAATTTTACTCCAAAGTTTTTTGATTTCATATCCATGAAGTAAAAGCTTTCTGGTTCTATGTGTTTCATGATTGGTGTAATAGGCATATTTGTATGGTGAAATATGCAATTGTCTTAAAAAAATTTCGCTATTTTTTATATCTGCATAGGAATCTTGAAAACTGACCTTTCCCTCTCGGATGGATTTAACTTCCGATCCAGTCAGAACAATCCCTGCTTCATATTCTGATTCAATCTGGTAATTGTGCCGGGCTTTTTTATTGGTGGCAATTAATTTAATATATTCTGAGGTCATTGATTATTCACCGCTTCGCTAAAAGGAAGTATCTCTTTATATTCTTTCAAAATAAAATCAGAAATTTCTTGAGTACAATTTAGATTCATTATTTTTTTTACACTATTTTTTGCTTTCTTAGTATCAAGATCTCTAATCATTCTTTTAACAATTGGAATGGAGGCTGAATTCATGGAAAAATCCGTTAGGCCCATACCAACCAGAACAGGTATATTCATTGGATCTCCTGCCATTTCACCACACATTACAAGGTCAATCCCTTTTTTCTTTGCTGCATCACAGGTCATTTTTACCATTTTTAACACAGCGGGGTTCAGTGCCTGATATAGGTGGGCTACCATTCTGTTACTCCTGTCAATGGCCATGGAGTATTGAATCAGATCATTTGTTCCAATGCTGAAAAAATCCACATGGTCAGCAAGGTGTTCGGCAATCATTACTGCTGATGGAACTTCAATCATAACTCCCAGAGGAATATCCTTATTAAAAATTTTATCTTCACATTCAAGTTCAAAAATGGCCTTATTCATTATTTGTTTGACCTGAATAATTTCTTCAACACAGGAAATCATTGGTATCAGCATTTTTATATTCCCAAATGCTGCTGCCCTGAAAATAGCTTTTAATTGTGTGATAAAAATATCTTCATTTTCAAGGCAGAACCTTACTGCGCGAAGCCCTAAAGCAGGATTGGCCTCTTCAATGGTTGTCAGATATGGATTAACCTTATCTCCATTAATATCAAGTGTCCTGATAGTAACACTTTGTGGACTCATGAACTCGACAAGCTCTTTGTATTTGCATAAAAGCTCATCTTCAGTTGGGAACCGTTTTAAATCAAGATATAAAAATTCTGTTCTAAACAGACCTATACCAATAGCGCCATAATCTTTTGCTGCAACAACTTCTTCCACAAGTTCAATATTGGCCATAAGATTTAAGGAAATGCCATCTTTTGTTATGGCGGGCAGATGGCTCTCTCTTTCTAAACCAGCTCTATATTCTTCAAATCTAACCATCCGCTCTTCGTACTCAAAGAGTGTATCTTCGTCAGGATTGATGATCAGTGTTCCAGAAGAACCATCAACAATTAAAATATCATCATTTTCAACACTAATAGTTGCACGGTCTAACCCAAAAACAGAAGGAATCCTTAATGCTTTTGCAATAATACTTGTATGGGAATCCTTCCCTCCACGGTCAGTGACAAAACCCTTTACCCGCTCAAGCTGTATCTGACTGGCATCTGCAGGCGATAAATCATGAGCTACAATGATGACGCGTTTATTTATATCTGAAATCTTAATATCCTGGGCTCCAACAAGATATGACATGATTTTGTCTGATACCTGAACAATATCATTCGCCCTGGCCTGCAGATAGATATCATCAATCTGCTGGAAAATTGTTTTTACTTTTCTTGATACTTTTCTCAATGCCCATTCAGCATTGATTTTTTCATTGGAAATGGTCTCAATGGTCTTGCCATACAGCATTTTATCCTTAAAGAGTACCATATGTGTCTCAAGAATATTTAAATTTTCTCCCAAATCTTTATCAAGGGAATCAATTACTTTGGCATGGTCATTTTTTGCTTTTGAAACTGCCTGTTTGAATCGGTCTATTTCTTTGGATACCTGTACATCACTGACGGGATACCTTTTAGTGATATTAACACCTTCTTTATCAACAATATAGGCTTTACCAATGCAAATACCGGGGGAACCGCTGATCCCTTTGATAATTATCTGTTCTGACTTTGAAATATTCATCTTTATATTTCTCCAAAGCCGGCTTCAAAAAAATCAAGAACCTGATCAAGAATTATCATATCTTTCTGATTTTCAATTTCAATCACAATCTGAGTTCCTTTCACTGCACACAAAGTTAGTATGTCAATGACACTTGCTGCATCAACTTTTGTCGAATTTGCACAAAGCCATACATCAGAATGAGCCAAATCCACCATTTGTGCAATTTTGGCTGCAGGCCTTGCATGCATCCCAAGCTCATTTTTAACGGATGTTCTTCGAGTCATTATTCCCAGGTCTTTCAATCTTAATTCTTTCTTAATAAATTTTTCTTTTTCTATCTCTTTCTCTAAAAAATGTCAATGTAAGGGCGAGCTTATAATTGACGATTATATTTTTATATGATAGTCCTTTGGCATACAGCTTTTAATAACACATATAGGCTTATTTTACCAGATTCCATCAATACAATAGGCATAACAATAAGAAAGTTATTGGAAAAATCAACATGAAAAAAAATATAATCAACGGGAAATATCCCATTGATGATTTTAAAACCGGTGAGTCATGGCGGTTATTTAAAATCATGGGAGAATTTGTCGAAGGAATTGATGCTTTACACAATCTTGGCCCTGCAGTATCGATTTTCGGTTCTGCAAGAATGAATGCTGAGCATCAATATTATCAAAAAGCTGAGAACCTTGCAGCATTATTTGCCCAAAAAGGATATTCTGTTATTACGGGCGGGGGTGGCGGAATTATGGAGGCTGCCAATAAAGGGGCAGTAAGAGGAGGTGCTGATTCTATCGGACTCAATATCACACTGCCCTTTGAACAAAAGCCCAACCCTTATGCGACCACGCAAATTGAATTTAAATATTTTTTTATTCGAAAAGTGATGTTTTTAAAATATGCCCAGGCATATATTATCATGCCGGGAGGCTTTGGAACCCTTGATGAGCTTTTTGAAACCATCACACTGATTCAAACGCAACGGATCCGAAAAATGCCTATTATAATGGTGAACAAAGACTATTGGGATGGTTTGATCCTTTGGATAAAAGATAAACTTTTAAAAGAAAAAATGATTTCCGAAAAAGACCTTGACCTGTTTCATCTTTTGGATGACCCGGAAGATATTGTTAGAGTCGTAGAAAATTTTTATATGACTAATTTATGAAATTATTTAAATCAAATACAAAAGACCAATCTTTAACACATACATACAATGCTGAATCAATTGAGGTCTTAAAAGGTCTTGATCCGGTCAAAAGAAGACCCGGGATGTACACTGACACTTCAAGTCCTGATCATCTGGCGTTTGAGGTAATTGACAATAGTGTGGATGAAGCAATTGCAGGGTATGCGACCCAGATTGATGTTGTATTAAAAAAGGATCAATCCATTATAGTATCTGATAACGGACGCGGAATGCCTGTGGATATCCATCCTGAAGAAAAAGTATCAGGGGTGGAATTGATCATGTCAAAACTTCATGCCGGTGCTAAATTTTCCAATAAAGACTATAGTTATTCAGGCGGCCTCCATGGTGTCGGTGTTTCTGTTGTCAATGCCTTGTCTTCCTGTTTGACAATCCTCATCAAAAGGGATGGACAGGTATATGGCATTGGGTTTAAAAACGGGATCAAGACTGAAAATCTGGCAATTGTCAAAAAACTTGGCCGCAAAGAAACCGGGACATCTCTTCATTTTTATCCTGATATTTCATATTTTGACAAGCCCTCATTTTCAAAAACAGCTTTAAAAACAGCACTGAAATCAAAGGCAATTCTTTGCAAGGGACTTGTTACAACATTTTATGATGAAGAATCCAAAGAAAAAGACACCTGGAAATATGACCAGGGCCTGGATGATTATCTCAATGAAAATTTAAATGGAGAAAAATGTATTTTCTCCCGCCCTTTTGCAGGGGATATTCAAGGAGATGATATCAAAATCATATGGGCTGTTAACTGGACCATAGAATCCGCTTCAAACCCTGAAGAAAGTTATGTTAACCTTATTCCCACACAATTGGGCGGAACCCATGTCAATGGGTTTAGATCCGGACTTTTGGAATCTGTCAGAGAATTTTGCAAGTTCAGGAATCTTTTACCAAAAGGGTTATACCTCGCCCCTGAAGACATCTGGGACAATATCGGGTATATTCTTTCTGTCAAACTTTCCGATGCCCAGTTTTCAGGGCAGACAAAAGAAAGGCTTTCCTCCCGTCATTGTGCAAATCTTGTAAATCTTCAAGTCAGAGATGCCTTCAGCTTGTGGCTGAATCAAAACATTGAGGAAGGTGAAAACCTTGCCGCCTTTGCCATTGAGAATGCTAAAAATCGTGTGACAAAAGCCAAAAAAGTGATTAAAAAAAGGGCTTCTAATGGCACCATACTTCCTGCCAAATTGTCCGACTGCACAAGTATTGATCATGCAAGACGGGAACTATTCTTTGTGGAAGGGGATTCTGCCGGTGGTTCTGCAAAGCAGGCAAGAGACAGACGTTTTCAGGCTATTATGCCGTTACGTGGTAAAATATTAAATACATGGGATCTTGAATCTTCTGCTATTGTTGAATCCAGAGAAATCAGGGATATTTCCCAGGTTTTAGGTGTAATACCCGGATCCGATGACATTTCCAGACTCAGGTATAATAGGATATGTGTACTGGCAGATGCTGACTCTGACGGGCTGCATATTGCCACATTGATGTGCGCTCTGTTTTTAAAACATTTCCCCCAAATTGTAAAAAAAGGCCATATCTATATTGCCATGCCGCCGTTATACAGAATAGACGTGGGCAAAGAAGTTTTTTACGCGTTGGATGACTCTGAAAAAAGCAATATCATCAAAAAAATAAACCGTCGTAAAAAACATGGTAAAATAAATATTCAAAGATTTAAGGGTTTGGGTGAAATGAATCCGGCACAGCTTAAGGAGACAACCATTTCACCCGATTCCAGACGACTTGTCCAGTTATCTGTCAATGATGGGTCTGAAGAATCTTTAAAAGAAGTCTATGAGATTATGGATATGCTCCTGGGAAAAAAAAGAGCCAAAGACAGGAAAATCTGGATAGAATCAAATGGCAATATAAAAGAGATTGAGTAATGAAAGAAACGCTTCCATCTGCAATTGAGGATTATGAAAAAATACCTTTCCAGGAGTTTACCCAGAAAGCGTATTTAAATTATTCCATGTATGTTATTTTAGATCGTGCCCTGCCCCATATTGGAGACGGTTTAAAGCCAGTACAAAGAAGGATTGTCTATGCCATGAGCCAATTGGGGTTGGCTTCTACTGCTAAATTTAAAAAATCCGCAAGGACAGTTGGGGATGTACTGGGTAAATTCCATCCCCATGGGGATACTGCCTGCTACGAAGCCATGGTTCTTCTGGCACAGCCTTTTTCTTTAAGATATCCTTTGGTTGATGGTCAGGGGAACTGGGGTGATCCCAATGATCCAAAGTCCTTTGCCGCCATGAGGTATACAGAATCCAGATTATCAAAATATGCTGATATTTTTCTTCATGAAGTTGATCAGGGAACTTCGGACTGGACACCGAATTTTGATGGGACCCTAATCGAACCCAGACTTCTTCCTGCAAGGCTACCCAATATTTTATTAAATGGATCCACGGGTATTGCAGTTGGCATGGCAACCAGTATTCTACCCCATAACCTGCGTGAAGTTTCAAAGGCATTAATTCACTTAATAGATAATGAAAATACAAACCTTGATCAAGTCTGTAAATTTATCAAAGGTCCTGACTTTCCCACGGAAGCGGAAATCATCACACCCTTTTCCGAGATAAAAGATATGTACAGGACAGGAAACGGCAGGATTAAGATGCGGGCCAAATTTCATGTTGAAGATTCAGAAATAATTTTTACGGCTCTTCCCCATCATGCCTCAACGGAAAAAATTTATGAGCAGATCGCCTCCCAGATGGAGACCAAGAAATTGCCCATGGTCAGTGATATAAGAGATGAGTCAGACCATGAAGACCCCACGCGACTTGTGGTGATTCCACGCTCAAACAGGGTTGATCTTAATGCATTAACTGATCACTTATTTGCTACAACGGATCTTGAAAAATCATATTCTTTTAATATGAATATGATTGGAATTAATGGCAGGCCACAGGTTAAAAATCTGCTTGAGGTCCTTACAGAATGGCTCGAATACAGGGCAGAAACAGTAAGAAAAAAATTAAATTTCCGACTGGAGAAAATTTTAAACCGTCTTCATATATTAGAAGGCTTTCTTATCGCCTTTCTTAATATGGATGAAGTGATTAAAATTATCAGAAAATCTGATCACCCCAGAAAAGACCTGATCAAGGCCTTTCCATTATCCGAGATACAGGCAATAGCAATTCTTGAAATCAGGTTACGCCAACTTGCCAGGTTAGAAGAAATAAAAATACAATCTGAACAAAAAGACTTGAAGTCCCAACGGAAAAATCTTGAAAAAATCCTTGGCAATGAAAAAACATTTAAGGAATATATAAAAGAAGAAATAACCTCTGATGCAAAAGAATATGGTGATAAAAGACGATCACCCATAAAGAAACGGAAAGAGGCAGAAAAATTCTCTGTTACAGATGTAATGGATATAGAACCGGTCACCATTATTTTGTCTAAAAATGGCTGGATTCGATCTGCCAAGGGGCATGAAATTAACCCTGAATCCGTTAAGTTTAAATCCGGAGATTCGCTTTTGGGGCATTTAAGGACAAGAAGCGACAAACCTATCATTTTTCTGGACAATACGGGCCGAAGCTATATGCTGTTTTCCCACACACTTCCTTCGGCCAGGAGTAATGGAGAGCCTTTAACCGGTCATTTGTCTATCCAGCCCAATGCGCACATCAAATTTATGCTGTCAGCTGAAAATAATAATCATTTCCTTATGGGTTCTGACAATGGATATGGATTTATCGTTAAATTCGATGATTTTTTAACCAATTATAAAAATGGCAAAAGAATTGTCACTTTAAAGGAAAATCATGAATTATTAAATCCCCAGGCTGTCATTGACCTGGAAAAAGACAGCATAGCCGCGATTACGTCTAAGGGAAGGCTTTTGATATTTAAATTAAGGCAATTGCCTAACTTAAAAAAAGGCAAAGGGAATAAAATTATTTCCATCCCCAAAAAAGAACTGAAGTCAACGTCCCCAGAAATACTTAGCTTCCTTAAAATAATACCACTAAATGCAAACCTTCTTATTTATTCCGGCCGGCATTTTCTTAAATTGAGCCCTGGCAACCAAAAGGATTATATAGGAATGAGAGGCCATAGAGGGAAAAAACTTCCCCGGGGATACCAGAATGTTGATCGAGTGGAAATTGTTCCAATTGAACCAAATGGAGATTGTGCTGATTAAACCAAATAGGGATTAAAAATGAAAAATTTTTGTTCTAATTATTTTATTTTAATAATTCTTATCAGCATTTTATCTTTTTTTGTTTTTTTGTCTGTATTGATCCATAATAAAGAATTTGGTTTTAATCTAACCCGTTTGGAAAAAATTAAAAAAACCGGGGTTCTAAGACTTATCACCAATAATTCCATTAATACCTATTATTATTATAATGGACAACCCACTGGCTTTGAGTATGACCTTGCCAAAGAATTTGCCAATTTTCTCAATGTTGATCTTGACGTTGTTACCCCGGGCTGGAACAATGCGTTTGCTTATCTTGAACAGGGGAAAGGTGATTTTATTGCATCGGGACTTGCCATAACAAGGGAGAGGCTTGAAAAAGTAAACTTTTCAATCCCCTATATGAAGATTCAACAGCACATTATACACCATAAGTTAATTTTCGGGCCTAAAAATATTGAAGATCTGACATTTCGTACCATAGATATCCGTCGTGGGACTTCCTATCATTCGCGATTAGAAGAAATTAAAAAATCAGGAATTAATTTTAATTATATTCTTCATAACAACATTCCAACTGAAGAACTCATCCGCATGGTCCATGACAGGAAAATAAAATTTACAATAGCTGACGATAATGTGGCTTATTTGAGTCAAAGATATTATCCAGACATCCGGATTGGGATAGCGCTTCAGAAAAAAGAATCTCTTGCCTGGGCTATCAATAAAAATGATCCACAAATGCTGGAACAGGTTAATAAATTTTTCCTGTATGCAAATGAAACAGGAATAATGCAACAGATACATGATAAATATTATGCAAATATTGAAGATTCAGATCCATTTGATCTTAAACGTTTTCATCAAAGAATTGAAACCAGACTGCCAAAATATAAGAAAACAATTATTGAGGAATCCATAAAATATGATTTTGACTGGAAACTTATTGCTGCTGTTGTGTACCAGGAATCCCATTTTAATCCAAAGGCAAAAAGTTTTACAAATGTCAGGGGTTTGATGCAGGTAACAAAAGTTACAGCCGAAGAAATGGGTATTAAAAACCCATTGACTCCGTCACAAAGCATTAAGGCCGGAATAAAATATCTTGATAAAATGGTTAAAAAATTTAACAATATAGAAGATGACTATGAAAGGATCCTGTTTGCTTTGGCCAGCTACAATATAGGGTATGGCCATGTAATTGATGCCATGAATATTGCCAAAAAAATGGGACTTGCGGAAAACAGATGGCAAAATTTAAAAACAGTGCTACCATTATTATCAAAATCAGACTACTATAAAGAAACTAAACATGGCTATGCAAGGGGATGGGAGCCGGTTCAATATATTGAACGAATCCTTACCTATTTTGATATACTTAAACAGAAAAAAAATATTTAAACATGCATTTAATTCATATGATAAATAAAAAATTTGACTTGATCCATTCAATTTACTACTTAAAAATTCAAGAGTTTTATAATAATAATATAAATATTAAAGAGACTGCATAATGGGGAAAAAAATTCTGATCAATGCACTGGATTCTGATGAAAACAGAATTGCAGCAATTAAAGATAACAAACTCGAACAATTTCACATTGAAACAACTGCAAAGGAAGTCACACAAGGCAATATTTATAAAGGGATTGTCACAAGGGTTGAACCAAGCCTTCAGGCTGTCTTTGTCGATTATGGTGCATCTAAAAATGGTTTTCTTCAAAAAAACGAAATTCATACAGACTATTTTCAGGATGTCGAGGCCGGTGCAAAGGCTTTGTTTCATCTAATCAAAAAAGGTCAGGAGCTTATTGTTCAGGTGACAAAGGACCCGATTAATCAAAAGGGGGCCATGCTGACAACCTTTATCTCTCTGCCTGGAAGATTATCTGTTCTAATGCCGGGGAATTCAACAAAAGGTGTATCCCGAAAAATCAGTGATGAAGATGAAAGAAAAAGACTTGTCAATATTATAAAAAAAATGGATATCCCAACAGGCTTTGGCATGATCGTAAGGACTGCCGGTAAAGACTCCACAAAAACCCTGTTGACTGCTGATTTAAAATATCTGATGCGTGTATGGAAAAATATTGACAAAGAGGCAATCAAAAACACTGCACCATCGCTGCTCTACAAAGAGCAAACCCTTGCTGTCAGATCTTTAAGAGATTATTTTACATCAGACGTTAATGAAATTCTGATTGACAGTCCTGAAATTTTTAAAGAAGTACAAACTTTTATGAGCGTAATTGCTCCAAAACAAAAAAAAATAATCAAACTTTTCAAGGGTGACAAACCCATATTCAGTAAATATCAACTTGAAGATCAAATTGCTTCTATTTACAAAAAAGATGTCCCCCTCAAATCAGGAGGTTTCCTTGTAATTGAACAAACAGAAGCCCTGGTTTCCATTGATGTAAATTCAGGAAAATCCACTAAAAAGAAAAACATTGAAGAGACGGCCTTTCATACAAATTTTGAGGCCTGTGAGGAAGTTGCACGACAATTGAGACTCCGTGATATGGGTGGGTTGATTGTGGTTGATTTTATAGACATGAAGGATCGGCGGCATAAAGCTGAAATTACAAAAACACTGAAAAAAGAGTTGAAATCAGATAAGGCTAAAACAAAAGTAGGTGGAATTACACCATTTGGGTTATTGGAAATGTCACGGCAGCGGATCAGGCATGCCATTACTTTTGGCAGCTATGAAACCTGCAGACACTGTAAGGGCAGAGGTCAAACTCCTTCTGTAGAAACCCAGGGCCTTGCCTTCTTAAGACAATTGAACTTGAAAACAATAAAACCTGAAGTTAAGGAAGCAACAGGGATTGTACCCAGTGACGTGGCCGGCTATCTGTTAAATAAAAAAAGAGAGGAGCTATCTGAAATTGAATCTAAAAGATCCATTGCCATTACAATTGAGGGTGATCCCAAAATGATTTCCGGGGAAAATAAAATCATTATAATTACCCCAAATTGAAGCTCTTTCTTGACATAAATCATTCTATTGTGTATCTGATTCACTTTTGATCTTAAAAAATAATGGAAAAAATTATGTTCCAGAAAAAAAACAAGAAGTTATTAATGCTGATTGCAGTGGTTTTAGTGGGGGTACTCTTTTGGGGTATACCGTATCTAAATAAATTCCAGGAAAACAATTTAACGCCAGCAAATAATAAAACGGTAATACCACAAAAAACTGAAAACAATAAACAAAGGCCCCTCGTTAAAACAGACAAAACTATTAGTGCTGGCAAGACTGTAAAAACTAATGGAACTATTACCAGTGACAAGGCCATTAAAGCAGACAAACCAGTTGCCGGTGGCACGACTGTTAAAGCAGATGAAATAGCGCAGGGCAAGATTATTGTTTTGCCCGACATTGATTATAAAAATCTCAAAAAAAATGAAAAATTAAAGCAGCTCATGGTATCCCGCAAAGAGGAATTAGGATTTAAAAAAAGTCTTGACATGATTGTCAAATCGGATGAGACATTTAAAGTTGGGGATGTCCAAATCCCTTTAAGAGATATTTTAGAAAAGGCCAGCTTTAAAGAAGGAAAGGTTTTTGAAGAAAAAATTGAAGACTCTGGGGCTGTCCAGCCTGAAAAAATAAAAAAATTCGGGATTTATGTAGTTCAGCCAGGTGATAATATCTGGAACATTCATTTTAATATTTTAAAAGAATTTTATGAGCACCAGGGAATAAAAATTTCACCTGTTGCAGATGAACCGCTTTCCAAGGGAATAAGTTCAGGCATTGGAAAAATTTTAAAATTTTCTGAAACCATGGTTATTATATATAATTTTATTGAACAAAAAATAGATTCAAATATTGAACTTATTGAACCATTAAGTAAGATTATCATTTACAATATGGAGGAGATTTTTTCGCTTTTGCAGGAAGTTAATTATGAGAGCATAGACAGAATCCAATTCGATGGGAAAACCATATGGGTTCCTACAAAAAAATTATAAATTTATATTTTATTTATTCTAAGGAGGATTTATTTTGATTAGCACAGCATATGCAATGGGACAGACGGGCGGAGCAGGCGGAGCAGGTGGTATAGCCGGCTTTTTACCCATTATTATTTTATTTGCAATTTTTTATTTTCTTTTGATTCGGCCCCAGCAAAAAAAAGCCAAAGAACATAGAGAAATGATAGCCAATTTAAAAAAAGGGATTAGAATCATTACTTCTGGTGGCATCTATGGAACCATCCAGAGTATTGATGATACAACCATTGGCCTTGAAATAGCTGAAAAGGTAAAAATAAAAATTTCCCGGGGAAATGTTGCCGCTGTGATTTCTGATGCTGAACCAGTCCAGAAAGAAGATAAAAAGAAAAAATAAATCCATTAGGAGTAATTAGATTGAAATCGTTTACCTTTAAGTCTGTATTAACTTTAGGTGTTATTTTGGCAGCCATTGTCTGTTTGCTTCCTACCTTTTTTAATTGCTGGCCCCATAAAAAAATCAATTTAGGGCTGGATCTTCAGGGAGGCATGCATCTTGTACTTGAAGTTCAAAATATCAAAGCAGTTGAAGCTGAGGTGGAAAGAACCATACAGGAAATTAAAAAACAGCTTAGAAAAGAAGGTGTGAAGCATCTTGGTATTTCACGTCTTAATGACAACTCTATTCTTGCAAAATTTACCGATGGTAATGACAAATCAGGGTTTGAGACTGTTCTTTCTAAAAATTTTGAAAATCTTGTCACCCACAAGCCACAGATTGATAATAATATTGTATCCTACAAACTGGCCCTGTCGGAAAAAGAGACTGAAAACCTTAAAAAAATGGCCACTGCCCAAGCTCTTGAAACCATCCGCAACAGAATTGATGAGTTTGGTGTAAGTGAGCCGGATATCCGAATCCAGGGTGGAAACAGAATCCTTCTGCAGCTGCCTGGCATCAAAGATCCAGAAAGAGCCAAAGATCTAATTGGAAAAACCGCGCAATTGACATTTCAACTGGTTGATGATGATGCTGATGTCAATGCTGCCGTAAATGGGACTCCTCCTGTTGGTGATGAACTCCTATATCAGACCAAATATAATCCCGGCTCAAGCATACCAGTCAAAACAGCATTTTTAATCAACAAAAGAGTCCTCCTGGATGGCAGCCTGTTAACAAATGCAAGAGTTGAATTTGACCAGTTTCAACAGCCCCAGATTGGCATTGAGTTTAATAGAAAAGGTGCCAGAATTTTTGACCGCATCACCGGAGAAAATATCCATAAACGTCTTGCCATAGTACTTGATAAATCCGTTTATTCAGCACCCGTTATCCAGGACAGGATTGCCGGGGGAAAGGCAGTAATAACCGGTAATTTTACTTTGAATGAAGCAAAGG
This sequence comes from uncultured Desulfobacula sp., assembly GCA_964457495.1. Classification (GTDB taxonomy): domain Bacteria; phylum Desulfobacterota; class Desulfobacteria; order Desulfobacterales; family Desulfobacteraceae; genus Desulfobacula. Next base: position 8,342 of record CAYWGN010000045.1, on the reverse strand, counting down.
ATCTTGCCATTGCACTGAGAGCGGGTTCTTTGCCGGCACCTGTCAAAATTATTGAAGAACGCACAGTTGGTCCCACACTTGGTGCAGATTCCATACGAACGGGCCTTATTTCAATGGTGATTGGCGGAATTTTTGTAATTTTCTTTATGATAATTTATTATAAAAATGCTGGCCTGATCGCTGATTTGGCATTAATTATTAATATTATCCTTATCGGAGGAGGCCTTGCAGCTTTCCAGGCTACTTTAACACTGCCTGGAATTGCAGGTATTATTCTTACCATCGGTATGGCAGTTGACGCCAATGTAATTATTTATGAAAGAATCAGAGAAGAACTTAGAAAAGGAAAGACGTCTCTGGCAGCAGTACATGCAGGTTTTGACCGAGCAGCTCTGACCATTCTTGATGCAAATGTTACTACCTTGATTGCAGCCCTGGTTTTATACCAGTTTGGTACAGGGCCCATCAAAGGCTTTGCCGTTACCCTGTGCCTTGGTATTATTGCAAGTCTTTTTACTGCATTGATTCTGTCCAAGGGTATTTTTAATTTTGTTTTAAAGAATAAACCATCCAAAAAACTAAGTATATAAAGGAAATAAATAATGCAGCTTATCAAGTCTGATATCAATATAGACTTTGTTAGTAAACATAACATTGCTTATGCCTTATCAATCATTCTTATTCTCTTGAGCATTGGGTCTCTTATTGTTCATAAAGGGCCTAATTATGGCATTGATTTTGTTGGCGGAACCATCATCCAGATTAAATTTTCAGAACAGGTTCCCGTTGGAAAAATAAGGACGGGCTTATCCAATATTGGCTTTAACGATGCTTCAGTACAGAATTTTGGACATGACCAGGACAATGAATTTCTCATTCGAACCAGCAACCTGGAAATGACCGATAAAGGCTTGTCACAATCCATTACAGATGCTGTTAAGGCATCAACTGGAATTGCACCTGAAATCCGCAGGGTAGAAATGGTGGGCCCCCAGGTTGGTAAAGATTTAAGGAAAAAAGCGCTTTTGGCCATTTTTTATTCCCTGCTGTTTATCACCATATATATTTCCGGCAGATTCGAGCTAAAATGGATATTGTCCGGTGTAACCGCGGGTTCTCTTATGACAGCAGTGTATTTTCTATCTATATTTAATGTCAGTATGGCAATTCTTATTACAGCAGCCCTGGTGATAACTCTGGTATTATTTTGGGTTTTACGTCTCAAATATGCCATGGGTGCGATTGTAGCCTTGTTACATGATGTATTGATCACAGTTGGTATTTTTTCAATCTTGAACCTGGATTTTTCTTTACCCATTATAGCGGCCCTGTTAACCATAATAGGGTACTCATTAAATGATACCATTATTGTTTTTGATCGTATAAGGGAAAATATAAAAGGTGCAAAAACCACGGATTCACTTCCAGTTTTGTTTAATAAAAGTATTAATGAAACACTTTCAAGAACAATTTTAACATCCTTAACCACTTTGATCGTTCTTTTTGCTCTTTACTTTATGGGTGGCGAGATTATTCATAATTTTGCCTTTGCCATGATTGTTGGTGTTGTTATTGGTACATATTCTTCCATATTTGTGGCCAGCCCCATTGTTCTTATTGCTCATAAAAGGTAATTTTATGCCTTTTGTGAAAAAATAGGGGATTTTTAGTAAAACTTTTTTCTTTAAATGAATACTTCTTTTAAAAAATATTTACCCTGGTTTACATTGCGGGAAATTCCTTTTATAGGGAACACAATGTATAAAGAATTGATTCATCAATTTCAATCTCCTGAAAAGGTTTTAAACGCTTCCGAAACCCAGTTGAAAAAAATTGATAAAATTTCTACAAAAATAATAAATAACATCCTGGGCCACAAAGTATTTCAGGACAAAGCAAAAAAAGAATTGGATCTGATTTTAAACAAAAATATAAAGATTGTCACACTGACCGATTCTTCCTATCCTGTCTTGTTAAAGCAGATCAATGATCCGCCGCCTTTTTTAACCTATTTGGGCGAACTGGATAACTATGCCCCCTGTATCTCTGTTGTGGGTTCAAGGACTGCAACGGCCTATGGGTTGAGCACATCTGAGAACCTTTCCTATCACCTTGCCAAAAAAGGATTTCAGATTGTCAGCGGACTGGCAAGAGGCATCGATACCAGTGCGCATCAAGGGGCTTTGCGGGCACAGGGAAAAACCATAGCCGTTTTGGGTTCAGGGCTCAATAAGATATATCCCAGGGAAAACAAACACCTTTTTCATGCTATTGCAGATAAGGGAGCAGTTTTTTCAGAATTTAAAGCTGATACCAAACCTTTTCCATCAAATTTTCCCATCCGTAATCGAATCATTGCAGGGTTATCCTGTGGCACCATTATTGTTGAAGCTGCCAAAAGGAGCGGGTCTCTGATCACTGCCCGTCTGGCAGGGGAATATAACCGGGAAGTATTTGCGGTTCCAGGAAGCATACAATCAAAAAAAAGCCAGGGCACGCACTCTCTATTAAAACAAGGTGCAAAGCTGGTGGAGAACGAGATGGATATCATGGATGAACTCCACCATTTCATTCATTCAAAAAAAATAGATCATTCTACACCTTTACAAAATCATAAAACGCCCCACTATAAATGCTATAAAACGGCTGGCCCTGAAATTTTAAAGTTTATAGGACCCTACCCTGTCCATATCGATGTATTAATTGAAAACAGCGGGATGAACAGCTCGCAAATTACATCCCAATTACTTGACTTGGAACTTGCGGGAAAAGTGAATCGCCATCAAGGCAACTATTATTCTACCTCGGAGGAAAACCATTGACAAAACCCCTCATCATCGTTGAGTCTCCAACAAAAATCAAAACATTAAAAAAATATGTGGGAAACGAATTTAATATTGCTGCAAGTGCCGGCCATATCCGAGATCTTCCAATAAATGCCCTTGGTATTGATATTGAAAAAAAATTTAAAGGTAAATATGTCAACATTAAAGACAAATCAAAAATTATTGCAAATTTAAAAAACCTGGCCAAAGATGCCAAAGAGATTTACCTTGCCCCTGACCCTGATCGTGAAGGTGAAGCCATTGCATTCCACATCATGGATATTTTAAAACAAAAGAACCTGATTTTTCATCGTATTCTTTTCCATGAATTGACAAAAAAGGGGATTCAAGAGGCATTACTGCACCCGCTTCAACCAGATGCTGATAAATATGATGCCCAGCAGGCCAGAAGAAAACTGGACCGCTTGGTGGGTTATCAGATTTCTCCTTTATTATGGCAAAAAATCCAAAGAGGATTAAGTGCTGGAAGGGTTCAATCCGTTGCTGTTAAAATTATTTGTGACAGGGAAAGACAGATTTGGAAATTTGTTCCCGAAGAATTCTGGACTATTACTGCCGACCTTCTTGCAAGTTTTCCTCCTAATTTTACTGCCGATCTCATTAAAATTAACAATAAAAAGGCAAAGATTGAAAATCAAAACCAGGCCTCAAGTATTTTAAAAGACCTTGAAAATGCACAATTTGTCATCCATGAAATAAAGGCAAAAACCATCAAACGAAACCCTTTACCCCCTTTTATTACAAGTAAGCTTCAACAGGATGCCATCAATCGCTTAAGATTTTCCGCACGGAAAACCATGATCGTTGCACAGCAGCTTTATGAAGGCGTTGAGATTGGGACAGGGGGGCCAGAAGGCCTGATCACCTATATGCGTACGGATTCAACCAGAATAGCAACAGATGCAGCAAATGAAGCACAAAAATTTATCTCACAGACCATGGGAAATGAATTTGCTTTAAGCAAACCACGGTTCTTTAAAAACAAGAACAAGGTACAAGATGCCCATGAAGCCATTCGACCCACATCTGTCTTCCATTCTCCCAAATTACTTAAAAATTTTCTGACTCCTGATCAATTTAATCTCTATGATCTGATATGGAAACGGTTTGTTGCATCACAAATGGCACAGGCTATCATTGATCAAAAAACTATTTTGATTCAGGCAACAGATAAATATCTTTTTTCAGTCAGCGGTTCAACTGTTAGGTTCCCGGGATTCATGAATCTTTATTCCCAGGATCAAGAATCCAAAGACAAAGAAATTCAAGCACTGCCCGATGCAAAAGTCGGGACTGCTTTAAAAACTATAGGAATTATCCCTAAACAGCATTTTACAAAACCCCTGCCGAGGTTTTCCGAAGCATCCCTTGTCAAAGAGCTTGAAAAAAACGGTATTGGTCGACCCAGTACTTATGCTTCCATCCTGTCAGTGATCAGGGACAAAGGATATGTTGACCTTGTAAAACGCTATTTTATTCCAAGTGAACTCGGTTTTATTGTAAATGATTTGCTGGCTGCATCTTTTCCAAACATTTTAAATATTTCCTTTACAGCCCAGATGGAAACCAATCTTGATGATGTAGAAACCGGCAATTTGGAAGAGGCGCAGTTATTAACCAATTTTTATGCCACTTTTAAAAAAAGCCTGGACGTTGCAAGCAAAGACATGATCAGTGTAAAAGGAATTGGAATTAAAACAGATTTAAATTGTCCGTCCTGCGGGAAACAAGTGAATATAAAAATTGGCAAAAATGGACATTTTCTTGCTTGTACTGGGTATCCAGACTGCTCCTTTACCAGCAATTATCTTCGAGATGAAAAAGGTAAACTTTCAATTGTAGAAAAAATCATTGATAATACCAAAGTCAAGGATTGTATAAAATGCGGCAAGCCCATGGTTCAAAAAGAAGGCCGCTTTGGCCTGTTCCTGGCCTGCACCGGATACCCTGAGTGCAAGCATACTGAATCTGTTAATGGCGAACAAAACGGCAGGGATATCGGTGTGAACTGTCCGAAAACCGATTGCTCAGGAACGATTATAGAAAGAAAATCAAAAAGAGGTAAAATATTTTTTGGCTGCTCAAATTATCCTGACTGTACCTTTGCATCCTGGGATAAGCCCGTTAACAAACCATGCCCGGACTGCAACTCTGTCTATCTTGTTGAAAAAGAAACCAAAAGGGATGGAAAATATTTAAAATGTCCTGAAAAGGATTGTGGGTTTAAAGAGCAGCAATAAAAATGCTGGATTATTCATTCACCCTTTCTACATATTCCCGGGTTCTGGTATCAATTTTTACCATCTGACCCGGGTCAATAAAGGGAGGAACCTGGACTTCAAATCCTGTTTCAAGTATCGCAGGTTTTGTGCTTCCTGTTGCTGTATCACCTTTTGCCCAGGGTTCTGATTCAATCACTTCCAAGTGGACAAAATTCGGCAAGGTAACACCAATGGGGTGGCCATTATATAATAGAACTATACAAATGGTATTGTCCTTTAGCAGATCTATTGTGTCTCCTAATTGATCTTTGGTAAGAGAATGCTGTTCATAATTGAATGTATTCATAAAATAACAATTGTCTTTATCTGAGTAAAGATATTCCATTTCCTGTTCTTCAAGATCAGCTCTTTTAAATTTGTCACCGGATCGATAGGTTCGTTCATACTGTGTACCAGTGATCATGTTTTTTAATTTGCATTTATATAAAGATTGCCCTTTTCCGGGTTTTTTGAATTCAAAACTTATAATGACATAGGGCTCACCATCTATTTCAAACTTTAAACCCTTTCTTAAATCACTTGCCAAATACATACACACTCCTCAATTTATTTTTCAAAAATAATAAATTTTATTCTCACTCATCTTTTAATCATATTAAAGGTCAATTGGCAACCTTAAGGATAAAAACAACTTGCTTTTTTGTCCATATTATAGGAGATATCATAGTTTAGGAAAATTATTAATATAGGAATAATTTTATGATCATTGTTATTGATTTTGGTTCACAATTTAATCAGCTTATTGCCAGAAGAGTTAGAGAAAATGATGTGTATTGCCAGGTAGAGCCTGCCAGTATTTCTTTGGAAAAATTAAAAAACCTTCATCCCCAGGGCATCATTCTTTCCGGTGGACCGTCAAGCATCTATGAAGAAAACAGTCCAACCATTGATAAAGCACTTTTTGATCTTGGCATCCCCATCCTTGGCATCTGCTATGGAATGCATTATATGGTGCATACTCTGGGTGGAAAAATTAAAAAAGCCGCTAAACGTGAGTACGGATTTGCAAGCCTTGACATTAAAGACTCGGATCCCTTATTCAAGGATATGGATACTGGCTTTCAATGCTGGATGAGTCATGGAGATTCTGCCATTGAATTACCTGAAAATTTTGTTGTTACTGCTTCCACCAAAAACACTGCCATTGCAGCTATTGCAAATCATACAAAAAAATTTTACGGCCTTCAGCTTCATCCCGAGGTCGAACATTCCATAAACGGATCTTTAATGATTCGCCATTTTTTATTTGATGTCTGTAATTGCCAAAAAAACTGGACAATGAAATCTTTTTGCGATGGTGCTATTGCTCAAATCAAAGCTGCCGTTGGTGATAAAAAAGTGATCATGGGGCTTTCAGGCGGTGTTGATTCATCCGTTGCTGCGACCCTTATACATAAGGCCATCGGCAAAAACTTATTCTGCATCTTTGTTGACAATGGTCTTTTAAGAAAAAATGAAAAAGAAACTCTTGAAAAAAGCCTGATCTCCAACCTTGATTTAAATATAAAATTTGTTGATGCAAAAAATAAATTTTTAACCGCATTAAAAGGTGTGACAAATCCTGAAAAAAAACGAACAATTATTGGGAACATTTTTATAGACGTATTTGAAGCCCAAGCCAATAAAATCCCAGGCGCACAATTCCTAGGTCAAGGTACCTTGTACCCTGATATTATTGAATCCAAATCCGCTTTTGGCGGACCCACCTCCATTATCAAATCTCATCATAATGTTGGGGGCCTGCCGGAAAAAATGAAACTCAAACTCATTGAACCCTTACAACTTCTTTTCAAAGATGAAGTTAGAAAACTTGGGATAGAACTAGGCATTAATGATGATCTAATATGGCGCCAACCCTTTCCCGGCCCTGGACTTGCCATCAGAATAATGGGTGAAATCACGAAATCCAGACTTAAAATTTTAAGAGAAGCAGACGCTGTTTTGCTTGAAGAAATCAGGGAAGCAGGGCTTTATAGAAAGGTATGGCAATCTTTTGCTGTCCTCTTGCCTGTGAAAACTGTAGGGGTGATGGGAGATAAAAGGACTTTTGAAAATTGTATTGCGATAAGAGCTGTTACCAGCAATGATGCCATGACTGCTGACTGGGCAAAATTACCACACGATCTTTTAGGCAAAATTTCAAACAGGATAATAAATGAAGTTGAAAATATTAACCGGGTTGTTTTCGATATCACATCCAAGCCTCCTGGAACCATTGAATGGGAATAAAATAATAGGGATATAATAGAAAAATGAATTTAAAAGATTTCAAACCTGATATCTCAAATTTCGACTCCGGGGAAAAGAGCCTTAAAGATTCTGACAGCCAGGTTTCAGCAGCGATATATCATGAAGAGATCAATTCCTTGAATATAGATAAGCTTTCCAACAGGGTAACAATTATTTCCATCATTATTCCCTGCCTTATCGGCGCTATTCTCGTTTTTGCCTACCTTGATATGAAAGAACGGGTGTTTGATGTTGATGTGACCAAACAAAGCCAGGTCGACAAAATTTCTAAACAATTGGAAGAAAAATTAAATGCCCTTGATGTAAAAATAGCCAAAAACAGATTTGATCTGGATAATAAGCTGCCTGAATTTGACAAAAAAAGTGTTTCACTTGAAGGAAAAATCACAAAAATAGCAAGCTTAAAGGCTGACAGCGAAACGATTAATGCCCAGTTTACTAAACTTGAAAACCAGTTTGCCAAAATTGCAAAAAAGGTTGTAAATAATGCAAACCAGGATAAAACAATGCTGCTGGCCATTGAAGGGATAAATGAACAGAGTCTTGCAGCTTTTAAAGAAAGTAAAACTCAATTTGATACCATTGTCCGGAAAATAAAAAATGAAACCGATCTTTTAAATAATGAATTTAAGGCAAGGCTGTTAGAGTTATCAGATTATGACCAGCAAATAGGCGAGCTTCGAAAAAATATAAGTCTTATGGATAAAAAATATAAAAATTTAGAGAATGAGAGTGTTTCTCAAACTATTGTTGACAGAAAAATTACTCAAATGGAAAATGGTTTAAACAATCGTATGAACACCCTTGATAGCCTGATAGAGACCTTGAATCAAAAACTTGTAGCAAATATTTCACGGCTGCAAAAAGATATTGACCAGCTATCAAACAAATCATCAAAAAGTACCAAGCCAAAACAGCAGATAAATACTGATTCATCTAAATCTGTAACTATTGAAGAAAAACC
>CAYWGN010000044.1:0-26160 GCA_964457495.1 uncultured Desulfobacula sp. | reverse complement strand
AATATTTATTGATATATTTGTGATTAAAAACATGATAAAAAGAAAATGAACGCCAGGTTTTCAAAATTGGTATAAGAAATGCACTGTATACTATAAAAATATACAGACACAGCAAATAATTTTGCATTTTAAAGTTACAATTAATGTCATTTGCAGTGTCAATTAATAAACGTTTAATAATTTAAGGAAAAAAATTATGAAGAGGCAAGAAAATCCCATGAAAAATCAAAAAGGTTTTACACTTATTGAAATCATTGCAGTACTTGTAATCCTGGGTATCCTTTCTGCTGTTGCAGTACCAAAGTATATGGATTTGCAGAATCAGTCCAGAATCAAAGCTGCAGATGCAGCAATTGCTGAAGTAAAGTCTAGACTTTCAAATGGGTTTGGAATATATCTGCTTAAAAACAGCGGTGCATTACCTGCTAATGTTGTTGCTGTTTGTGGAACAAGCGGAATAAATGATGCCACTGTTTTACCGGTAAATGCAGTTGGAGCTGTTCCCAATTTAGGAGATTATACAGCAAGTATTGCAGCTACTGGAGTTATTACAGTTACGGCTGTCCAGGGCACGAACTTGACAACAGCTAGAACTGCTACATGGACACTACCTCAATAATTTTATGAGGTGGACCCCTTCTCTTGAGTGTTGACTCAGAGCTTAGCACATTGTTCGTATTTTGGGGACCACCGTATTGAAAACAGAATTCGACATTGGGTTTATAGGGCTTCAAAACCCTGTAAACCATAATTTTAATTTATTTTGGACTATAGCGATTTTTTTTATTCATTTCTCATTTTTCTGATTTTTTCTTTTAGCTCAATATCATTTTCTGAAACCTTTAGAGCTGCCATTGAAAGGTATTTATCTGATAATTTAGGGTTTTTTATTAATATCGCAAGAAGACCAAGAGTATATAAGTCGTCGGGTCTGGTATCCTGTTCAAATACATTAATACTCTTTCTTAGTATTTTATATGCATTCTTAAAGTCATTGGTTTTTGAATATGCGACATGAAGGTTATAGAAAAGCGTCTTATCGATATGTCCGTTTGACTTTTTTAAGGCTTTTTTAAAATATTTGATTGCCTCTGAGTAATTTTTCTTTTCCAGGTAGACTTGGCCTTTTAAAAAGTAACCATTATAATTCGAAGGATGAAATTGTATTATTTTATCAGCTATAATCATTGCTCTATCATAATTTTCTCTTTTTATGGCCGCCTTACACAATGTTAAATTTACATTCAAACTTTTGTCAAAAATTTTTTCCATTCTCTGCAGTTCTTTAACAATAAGTTGCAATTTTTCTTCTTTAATAGTGTTATAATCAATTTCATTAAGTTTAGAAGGAAGAGAAGCTTTTAATTCATATTTTTTAACAAGTTCCGGGAAATGATTTTTGTTCACAAAGAGAATCTCTCGATCATCGAAAAATACGGGTACATAAGACCCACCTTTTTCCTGCTTTTCATAATTAATTTCATTATTTTCAAAAACAAAATTAATTATATCGGCTGTTATAAATGATGGGTCATATTTTTTTATCGTATCTTTTAATATTTGTCTGTTTGTCATTAAAGATATGCAATTAAAAAGATCCAAATCAGAAAAAAGAGATAATTGAAGATCCATGAAAATTTTATAACTGCTGTTTAAATGCCATTGATAATATCCGCCGTTGTTAGGAGTATTAAATATTTTTCCACCCACGTTAATTTGATTCAAAAACTCAACAATACCGGCAGGTACGCTATTATATGTAATAGGAAATTTTGATCTTGAATTTAAATGACTAATAAAAATTAAACAGGGGATAATGACAATACAAATTGAACCCAAAAGCTGACACTTGTTGTCAACATTTTGGTTTTCTTTTAATAAAACTTCCTCTATTCCATTTTTAATAACAGGAATAAATAAAATAATAGCTTCATAAATAAAACGCTGGTTTTTGAATAAAAGCAGTATGCCCCCTGTAAATAATATAAAATGGAAAATTCTTAATTTTTTTTTTATAAGCAGATATATTACTGAAAAAAGGGAGGATATTGTTATGATATTTTGAAAAGCGAAACCGGATAAATATGTTGAAGAAAAATTGAAAAATATCAATCGTTTCCACGAAACTGGTGCCATCTCTGTAATGATCTGGCTAAAGAAAGGGGAAATCTCAAAAGGCATAACTAAAAGATTAATCCCATTGGGCGAAATTAAAAGACAATAGAAGAGACTTATCAGAAATAATTTTTCTTTTCTGGATATATCTATTTGACTCTTATGTTTAACCAATTTGTAAACAAACTGCTCGATTAAAAATGCTAAAACGATCAGAATCACAATAGGATATTCAATTCCATGGACATTGACCCAAAAAATTGCAAGAAATGGCAGCAACCAAATTCGGCTTTTTTTATACTCAAAAATATACAAAAAAATAATTATCAGCATATAGGAAAAAGTATGGGGTCGGATTGAGTATAACATTCTGGGAAAAATTGAAATAACAGTCATGATGAAAATAATTGATATATAATACTTCGTTTTAAAATATTTTATATTCAACCCTGCCTGTAAAAATTTCCAGATAAAGAATATAGTTGTAAAAAATACAATGGCTCTGAGCAAAACAAGTCCGAAATATCCGGAAACTTTATAAACAGAATAAACAATTGCCTGGAAAAGCCAATAATAATTATTCCATGATTTCATGGGTTCTATAAATGAAAAAAAAGAGGTACAAGGGATTCTGTGGTTTTCAAATAGAAATTTTCCTCCAGACAAATGGTAAAATAAATCTGAATCTGAATAATCACTTATAGGCGGCCAATAAAAAAACATGAAAAGAAAAAATATAAAAAATATAAAAAGAAAAAATTTTAAAAGAAAATTATTACTGATTGTTTTCCATTTCAGGGACATCTGATTAATCAAGAAGGCAGTTTTTTCAGCATTTGATGGATTATATGGTAACATTTTATGACCCTTCTTCATGATATTCATTATCCGTATTAACCGACCAAATGTTTTCTTTTAGTGTGTTATCGCGAATAATATTTTCTACCGCAGTTATTGCCGTTAGCATTGAATGGTCTGTATTATTATATTTGTGCATGCCATTTCTTCCAATTAAAAAAAGATTTTCAATTTTATCTGTAAAATCTCTAATGATATGAAAGTCATCATATGCACCAAAATAGGCAGGATAGGCTTTTAATATCCTTATTATTGTTGAATCCAAGACATCCTCTTTATTAATGATATTAATCTGGGATAGTTCATTAATGGCAAATTTTATGAATTCATCATCGGATTTACTCCAGATCTCGTCCCCTTCATTACAAAAATATTCCAAACCAATCCATACCGTGTTGGGATCTTTTACCATATAAGGACTCCAGTTGTTGAATATTTGTAACCTGCCAAGAGTTATATCTTTATCCTGAATATAAATCCAGTTATCCGGCACTATCTGATTAATTGTAGGAATGGCTGTTTCATTGAAAATTTTCATTTTTTTTAAAAGAACACCTACAGTTATGAAATCACGATATAAAAGCCCTTTTGCAACTTTTTGAACTATCTCTGGAGGTGCAGGAATAATGGACTGGATAAGTTCTTTAACAGGCATCGTCGAGATTATAAAGTCACATTTATATTCACTAATAATGTTTGTAATATTATTTTTTACATTACTTCCTAAAACCCTTCCTTTGAATACATTAATTCCAACAATGGTGCTTTCAAAATGAATCTCCCCACCCTTTGCTTCTATCAATCTGGCGACTTTTTCCCACAATTGACCTGGTCCTAACTTTGGATAGAGAAACTGCTCGATAAGAGATGTCTCTGTTTTCTTTTGATCTATTGATATATCTTTATGAAAAAAAAATTTTACAGCATGAACAATAGCCTTGCTTATAGATAATCCTTTAATCCTTTGATTTCCCCATTCCGATTTTATTTCACTGCATGGAACACCCCAGAGTTTTTCAGTATAATCTTTAAAAAAAAGCAGATAAAGTTCCTTGCCAAACCGATTGATAAAAAAATCTTCCAGGGATCGTTGATCTTTAATCGGAAATATTCGAGCTTTGATATAACTCAATGCGATTTTTATAATTTTTTTAACCCCAAGATTTTTAAACGTATCCCATCTAAACGAGATAGGATAATCAAAAAATGACTGAAGAAAAAATATTCTAGAAAGTCGATTGCGAACCAACATAACAAAATTAGTTTTTTCAGGATCGGGAGCATTTTTTTTTTTTGATAAAATCACGGTTCTATTTAAAATTATATCATCGATAGAAGGCTTTCCCTGTATTGGTAGTATGTGTTCCCACCAATTCATAACAATTTCTGATTTGGAGAAAAATCGGTGTCCGCCAATATCTATACGATTACCTTTATAATTAACTGTTTTTGAAATTCCACCGATATCTGAAGATTTTTCAAAAATTATCGGCTTAATGTCTGTTTTATCAAGAAGTTCATAGGCGGCAGTTAGCCCTGCCGGGCCAGCACCAATTATGATTGCAGTTTTCTGATTCATTTAATTCCTTATTGACAACATCTATAACTGCTACATGGACACTACCTGCCCGATTTTACTTTAAGCCGGTGACAAGGTATTTGTATTTAGTTTTTTCAGAAAAATGATGTCCTGAAATTTTAAAAATTATAATAATACCGGATTTGTCTGATAATTTGTAATATAATATTGATTTTTTTTTTCAAAAAACACAAGTCCGTCAAGATAGCCCACCTGCCCTGCTGTTTCATGTTTAAGACCCAGTTTGAACTCTTTTAAAGGGTAAATATTCCAGTCATGGGAAACGCAGATGGCAATCTGGTTTTCTTTAAGATTTTTTATTTGTTCCATCATAAATTCACTTAAAATGTCTGAAGTCTTTTCCGGGTTTTCCATTATACTTTCATCAAATCGGTTATCAAACCAGTTCCGCAGAAAAATTTGGTTTCCCTGTTTTTCAATAAGAGGGACTGCTTTTTCTATATCCTTTACATAAAATGGTGAAAGCATGGCATCCATACAATTATGATCAATGGTCTGATTATTTTTTTTTGTAAATCCTTTATCAATCAAAAAGGCGGTCTCAACACACCTTCCCAGAAAACTGGAATATAATTTTGGCAACTGGCTTGACCGCAGGCCGGCACCAAAATCAAAGGCAAATTCTTTACCTTCATCAGTTAATCCCATAAATGGTTCCAAGCTTGCGTTTTCTGAAAAAAACCTGTCTGAATGCCGTATAAGAATACTTATTTTTTTTATCCCATTATCCATTAAATGATTAATGGTATCAATGGTCTGTTTTGTTCTTAGTTCATATTTTAACGTCATTTATGATATGCTCCTGAAGCGTTGTGTGGGTTTATCTTGAATAGTTTTCATACTCTATGCTATATGAGCTGTCAAGGTGAGAAATAATCTTTAAGGAGCTAGACCCAATGGTAAAAAATATCAGCATTATCGGCGTTCCCATGGATTTTGGACAGCAGCTTCGCGGAGTTGACATGGGGCCTGCTGCGGTGAGATACACAGGATTGATTTCAAGACTCAGGGCTTTGGGACATCAGGTTGTTGATACAGGAGATATCCCTATTCCTATTCGGGATTGTGATATCACTATTGCCAGGTATAATGAGAGCAAGGATAAAGACAAATATTTAAAGGAAATCACCCAGATTTGTGAATCTATATATACAGCCGGCAAAGCAGTAGTGCACAAAGGAGATTTCCCCTTGTTCATCGGTGGAGACCACTCCATTGCAGTGGGAACTGTTGCCGCTGTTACAAACAATGAACCCACAGGGCTTATCTGGATTGATGCCCACGGTGATTTCAACACCCCCCAAACTTCTCCCAGCGGAAATATCCATGGAATGCCTTTGGCGGCTCTCATCGGAGAAGGTCACCCGTCTCTTGTTAATGTGGGAAGACCCGGTGCCAAAATTCATCCTGATAATATTGTGCTGATCGGTCAAAGAGACCTGGATATAAATGAGAAAAAAAGACTGAGAAAAACAGGAATCACTGTATTTACCATGCGGGATATTGATGAGCAGGGAATTAGTTCTGTGGCCAACAAGGCGCTTATGAAACTTGTTCATTTAAAAAAAATCCATCTGACTGTAGACATGGATGCCCTGGATCCCGTTGAAGCACCTGGTGTCGGAACCCCTGTTCCAGGAGGAATTTCCTATCGGGAAGCACACCTTTTAATGGAAATCCTTTCAGATTCCGGCAAAATCAATTCAATGGACATGGTGGAAATTAATCCAATTCTGGATGTTGCCAATAAAACAGCTGAACTTGCCGTTGAATTGATTTTATCCGCATTAGGGAAGAGTATTTTGTGAGCCTGGATGAATATATTCAATCCCTTAAAACCTATAAAGGCTTTGCAGGGGATATTGTCTGCCAAAAAAGTGCAGATGGACTGATGCTCTTAACTGGTGGCAGCAAGGCAGGATGGATAAAATAATTGAATATTGCAAACAGGACGTAGGTAAAAATAGTGTGGCGTTTTGTTCAATCGGAAACCACCTCGTTCACAATTTTCTTTAAAACATCTCCTGCCTTTCCCCGGATCAATATATCACACATATTGTCATAGGGTGTTTCCGAAAGATTTATAATGGCAAGAAAAGCCCCTGCATTTTTTGCATACTCCGGCATCAAAGCTGCCGGCTGCACCAAAAGTGTGGAACCCACTACAATAAAGACGTCACTTTTGGAGGACAACATGGAAGCTTTCTTTGTCTGTTCCACTGGCATGGCTTGACCAAAAGAAATTGTGTCTGGTTTAAAATATCCTGAACACGAACAAACAGGAGCCTTATCTCCTGCATCAATCATTTCTTTTGCTTTTTGCCAGGATATCAATTTTTTGCAACTCATGCATCTGACCCGCCTGGTATTGCCGTGGAGTTCAATAATTTTTTCTTTTGGGATTCCAGATGCTTCATGCAGCCCATCAATATTCTGTGTGATCAGAGTTTTTAAAATTCCAAGCTCATGCAGTTTTGCAAGGCATTTATGGCCCTGGTTTGGTTTGGAGATTGACAGGCTTTTTTCCATGTCAAGCCGCTGTTCCCAATACCTGATTCTGGATTCTTTAGAAGACATGAACTCATCAAAGTATACAGGCTTAAATTTGTCCCATATACCTCCCTGGCTTCTGTAATCAGGTATCCCGCTTTCTGTGGAGATGCCTGCACCGGTAAAGAAAATCAATTGTTTTGATTTTTTGATCTTTTGTGCAAGTAATTTTATTTTTTCATCTTTGATTTTTTGATCCTTGGAAAAATCCTTTTACTTGTGACCCTCAGGTTAAAAATATTTTCATAGATAATCAGAATTTCAGATACTTTAAATAAAATACCGGTTAAATAAAATAAAAATAAAAATTCAATCCCCACAATACCGGCAATGGTTAAAGAACCAGAAAATGTGGCTTGATCAATAAACTTTCTCAGGGTAAAAGCTGTAATAAAAAGGATGCCGCCAATTATCAGGCTTATGGGGATCATTTTAAGGAAAAAAAGATATACCTGCTTTTTTTCAGAATTTAAACTTTTTTTATTCCAGCATTCATACAAAACAAAGGCCTGAATAATAACAGATATTGATAATCCTAAAGCCACGCCTTGGGGACCCAACATTTTCATCAACAAAAAAATAAAAGGAAGGCTGAGGATAACGCAAATGCTTGTAAAAATGGCGGGAAAAACCGTGTTCTGGATGGCATAATATCCCCTTGAAACAATATTCTGGGCTGCAAATGCAAAGGCACCCACCATGAAAAATGGCAGGATTCCTGCCGTCACCAAACTAGCTTTTGCATCAAATTGACCCCTTTGAAAAAGAATTGTCACGATTTCACTGCTTAAAACTATAAAAAGAACGGAAAATGGAATAACAAGAAAGATAAATTTCAATGTTTTGTTTAGTAAATGATTTAACTCAAAAAGATCTCCTTTCTGGGCAAGTTTTGCCATAAAAGGATATGATGCAACCCCGATGGCTTGGCCAAAAAGTCCCACAAGGATAAACATAACCCTTAGGGCATAATTCATGGCAGCAATACTGCCTTCATTTAAATAGGATCCGAAAAATTTTAAGAGAATCTCCGTTGAAAATGTCATGGTAAGGCCAATCATTAAAGGAAGGGTGAGCAAAATATATTTTATTAAATCCGGGTGGTTAAAACTTAAAATGGGATAATATCGGACACCCATTTTTTTTGCAGCAACAAGCTGCAGCACAAAATTGCCCAGAAAGGCTCCTGCCAGCACCCCCCATGCAAAACCTTCCATACCCATGAAAGGTCCCAGGATAAGTCCGCCCAGAATAATGGCCAGATTGTATATCAATGGTGCCAGAGCAGGAATTAAAAATTTTTCATTTGCAAATTGAATTGCCATGAGAAGCCCGCCTGTGAAAAAGAAAAACTGAGCTGGAATAATAATCCTGGTCATTTTTACGGCAAGGGCAAAGGTATCAGGATCTTGAATGCCTGGAGCAAACATATGAACAAACTCTGGCGCCCATATCCATGTGACCAGAATAAAACACAAGAGAAGCAGCCCAAAACCATTCATGATAATGGAAAAAACCCTGTATCCTTCATTTTCTCTGTCTGAAGAAAGATAATGGGCAAATATGGGAATAAAAGTAATGGAGAGAAAACCGCTTGCAACAACATGGTTAAGGATTTCCGGAATAATAAATGCGATCTGGTAGGCATCCACAGAGGCTTTAATGCCGCCCATGCCGGCAATGGTCATTTCCCGGAAAACACCGATTATTCGACTGGCAAATACAGATGCCATCATGATAAAGGATGCAAATCCAATTTTTTTTAATATGTTTTCATTTGCCATAATCGTAATATTGATAGGGGTATCATAAAGGATTGGCAAATAAAAGGCTTATAAGGTAAAATAGTTTGACATGGATAAAATTTGCAGAATATATTAATAATGGTAAATTGTGAATGGTAAATGGTGAGTTGTGAGTGAAGTTAAGCTGATGGTTTTTTCTCACAGTTTAAAACTCAGAACTCAATACTTTCATATAAAATAAGGGGAAAAAGATATATGATAACCAGGCTTGGGATTTATTCCCTGTTGGCAGGTGTGTTTGTGGGTATTTTCAATGGTATTTCTCTATTTATGGGCAGTAAAAATTTCTGGGTGGATTTAACAATTTCAAAAATAATCGGGAAAGATACTTCTGAGTCTATTATAGGATTCATAAATACCCCCATCATAAAAAATTCACTGGATTACCTTATTTTTGCAGCACCATTTTTTCTTTTTTTACTTGGGCTGGGTGTTATTCTTTTATTGATCAGCCTGTTTGTAAAAAACCATTAGTCCCGTCTCTATAAACTGACAGGGGACCACAGGATAGGACTTTAACAGGAAAAGGAATCAATCCATGACAATTACCCGAATTTCCAGAAGACAATTTTTAAAAAACTCAGCCATCATGTCTGCCTCACTTGCAGGTCCGATATTTTTTACCGGGTGTGCAATTGATCCTGTCACAGGAAAAAAACAATTAATGATGGTTTCCCAGCAACAGGAGATCGGGATTGATAAGCAGCAGTCACCTTTTCAGTTTTCTTCTGATTATGGCATTACAAAAGACGCTGGTATCAATCAATATATTTCTGATGTGGGCAAAGGATTATTACCCAATGTTCACAGGCCTGGCATGCCTTATAATTTCCAATGTGTGAATGCCACCTATATTAATGCCTATGCATTTCCAGGAGGCACCATTGCCGTTACAAGGGGAATTTTATTAAAACTTGATAATGAGGCAGAATTGGCTTCTTTGTTAGGCCATGAACTGGGCCATGTCAATGCAAGGCATACAGCCGAACAAGTCTCTAAAGGACAACTTTCCTCCCTGCTTGTGGCAGGGCTGTCCATTGTAGCAAGCACACAGAGCTCAGGTCTTGGTGACCTGACCCAGCAGCTCGGAGCGCTTGGTCAGGGATTATTCTTATCCAAGTACAGCCGGGATAACGAAAGGGAAGCTGATTCTCTTGGCAATGAGTATATGGTTAAGGCTGGCTATCCTTCCAAGGGATTTGTGGGACTCATGGAAATGCTTGATTCTCTGCACAAAGAAAAGCCGAGTTCAGCCCAGATACTTTTTTCAACCCATCCCATGAGTACAGAGCGCTTGACTTCTGCTGTTCAAAGAGAACAAGGGATTTACCTTAATTCAAATAACTCTCCTTTGCACAGAGAAAGATATATGGACAGTATTTCTTTTCTGCGGGCAAAAAAAAAAGGCATAGAATTGTTGCAGCAAGGCGAGAAGCATATGGCTAAAAAAGAATTTGACAAGGCACAAGCAACATTTAAAAAATCCCTGAGAAAATTAAAAAATGATTATACTGCCCATGTATTAATGGCTAAATGCCTTATGCTTAAAAAAGAACCGGCACAGGCTTTGTCATATGCTGACACAGCAAAAAAATTGTATCCTGCTGAAGTTCAAAGTTACTATATTGCAGGGCTTGCCAGCAAGGAGCTTAAAAAATATACCATTGCCTATAAAAATTTTGATACCTGTGATAAACTTTTGCCGGGCAACCCGCAAATGAGTTTTTACAAGGGATATTGTCTTGACAAAAAGGGTGACATTGAGCCTGCGGCAAATAATTACATCACATATTTAAAAATGATTAATTCTCAACCCAATGAATATTCCAACTATGCCTATAATCGCCTAAAAAAATGGGGTTATGCCAAATAGTGGTTGACCAAAAACTTGACGATTTTCGGTCAACCACTAAATAATTAATTATGAAATTTTCAAGCCTAAAGCAATGCTTAGACGTTTTAAAACAACAGGGAGAGCTCGTACAGCTCCACCAATCCGTTGATCCCAACCTTGAAATGGCTGAAATCACAAGAAGAGTGTTTAATGCCAAGGGCCCTGCAATATTATTTACAAATATCAAGAATACTAAATTTTCTGCGGTATCAAACCTGTTCGGCACCTTTGAGCGAACACTTAAAATTTTTGAACCCCAACTTGCATCTGTAAAAGCACTTGTGGACATCAAATCTGATTTTGGATCAGCCATTAAACATCCTGGAAAAATATTAAAAGCCTTGCCTGCATTAATCCATTCTTTACCATTAAAAGTATCCAGACCCAAGGTTCTTGAAAAGACATGCCGTATTCAGGATCTTCCCATGATTAAATGCTGGCCCAAGGATGGGGGGGCATTTATACTTCTTCCCCAGGTTTTTTCCCAGGATCCTGAAAAAACATCTCTTTTCAGTTCAAATCTGGGGATGTATCGGGTTCAGATTTCAGGAAATGATTACGAACCGGACAAAGAGATCGGCCTTCATTATCAATTGCACAGAGGGATTGGCAATCACCACAAAAAGGCTTTGGAAAAAAATCAGGCGCTGAAGGTCAGTATTTTCATTGGCGGACCGCCTGCCCATGCGCTGGCCGCTGTTATGCCTCTTCCGGAAGAGTTGCCGGAAATTGCCTTTGCAGGAGCCCTGGCAGGCAAAAATTTTAAATATACAAAAAAACATGGGCACTTAATTTCTGCAGATGCTGATTTTTGCATTACAGGCATAATTGTCCCGGGAAAAACAAAAAAAGAGGGTCCCTTTGGAGATCATTTAGGTTACTATTCTCTGGAACACGAGTATCCCTATTTAAAAGTAGAATCTGTTTATCACAGAAAAGACGCTATTTTCCCGTTTACAGTGGTGGGCCGTCCGCCCCAAGAAGATTCCAATTTTGGAAAATTAATCCACGAAATCACAAGGTCAGCGATTCCCGACAGCATCCCCGGGGTTACTGCCGTAAATGCTGTGGATGATGCAGGAGTTCACCCCCTGCTTCTTGTAAAAGCCCATGAACGGTATGTGCCCTATGAAAAAGAAAAAAGAATGCCAAGGGAATTGTTAACCCATGCAAGCCGAATTCTTGGCACAGGTCAATTGTCTCTGGCAAAATATCTGATGATCTGCGCCCACGAAGACAATCCAGAACTGAATGTAAATGATGAAAAAGCTTTTTTCGTTCATATGCTTGAACGGATAGATTTTTCATCTGATCTTCATTTTTTCACAAAAACCACCATGGATACCCTTGATTATTCCACCCAAAACATTAACCATGGCTCAAAACTGGTAATGGCAGCGGCAGGTGAAAAAAGACGACACTTGAAAAATGAGTTTCCTAAACATTTTTCTTTGCCAGAGGAATTCAAGCATCCCAAAATTGTTCTGCCTGGCATTGTAGTGCTTGAAGGTCCTGAGTTTAAAACATATGCTAAGGGAAAAATACAGATCAATGGGCTGAAAAAATATTTCCAGACCCAGGCAGGTCTGGACTCTCTCCCCTTGTTTGTGATTGTCGACAATGCCGATTTGGCAGCAAAATCATTTTCAAATTTTTTATGGGTAACTTTTTTAAGATCAAATCCTTCCCACGATATTTATGGGGTAAATGAAAAAATATATTTTAAACACTGGGGATGCAAACCCCCTTTAATTATCGATGCCAGAATAAAGCCCTTTCATTCTGATCCATTGGAATCTGATAAAAAACTTATAGAAAAAGTTGATGCCCTGGGAAAAAGGGGTGGACCGCTTTTCAATATTATTTAAAAGAAACATATGATTATAATTACTACCCATAAAGAATCGGATTTTGATGCATTGGCATCCCTGGTTGCAGCAAGCCTGCTATATCCCGATGCCATACCTGTTTTACCAATGTCTATTAATGCAAACCTGAGGGCCTTTTTAGCCATTCACAAAGATTTGTTTAAACTCTGCTCTCCCAGCGATATTATTCTTGATCATGTAAAAACCCTTGTGGTTGTTGATACTCATTCCTGGGATCGCCTGGAAGGAATGGAGCCTTTAAAAGACAGACAGGACCTTGAAATTATTATTTGGGACCATCATTCTGAAGGAAATATTGAAGCCAGTCAAAAAAATATCAAAGAAACAGGGGCTGCTGTCACCCTGCTTGTGAAAGAGATTGAAAAACAAAAAAAACTGATCACTCCGATTCAGGCCACGCTTTTTTTAATGGGGCTATATGAAGATACTGGCAACCTGACATTTTCCTCCACCATGGCCGAGGATGCTTATGCAGCCGGATTTCTTCTTGACAGAAAGGCGGATCTGCAGATTCTTTCTAATTTTTTACGACAAGCCTATGGGAAAAAACAAAAAAACATCCTTTTTCAAATGATACAGGAAGCACAAAGAAAAGAGATCAGCGGATTCTCCATCAGTATTGCCAAGATGAAAATCCAGGGACGAATCGATAACCTTGCAATGGTCCTTGAAATGTACCGGAAAATTGTCAATGTTGATGCTGCCTTTGGAATTTTCAAGGATATTGAAAAAAATAAATGCATTGTCATTGGCAGAAGTAATATAGATGAAATTAATATTGGTTTGTTAATGAAAACCATAGGGGGAGGCGGACATCCGGGTGCAGGCTCAGCTCTTTTGAAAGCTGTTAACCCGGATACAATTGAAGAAATGCTGCTGGAACTCATCTCAGGGAATCAGCAATCTTCGGTCTCATTGTCGGATATCATGTCCCATCCTGTGGTTATAGTTAATGAGGATACAACAATTGAAGCCGCAGCCATGATTTTAAGAGACCTTGGCTGCAGCGGCATGCCCGTTGTGGATAAAAATGGGCAGATCACTGGTGTAATTTCCCGGCGTGATTTTAAGAAAATCAGAAAATCAAAACACATGCAATCTCCTGTAAAAGCCTATATGAGCAGGAATGTTGTCACCATCTCCCATGACAAAAGTATAATGGAAGTTGTAAGGCTTATGATAAAACATGATGTCGGACGAATCCCGGTTATTAAAAAGGATAAAATTGTGGGAATAATTACCCGGTCTGACACAATGATGTATTTTTATGATCTTTTGCCGGATTAAGCGAGTCCTAAGGTGGGGTTTTCATAAATTAAGTCTTTTTTTTGCTTTAACAGCAAGTTTTTCCCGAAATATTTTTGAATTGTGCCGGATATCCACAGGGAAATCTTTTTCAATAAAAACATGATGGATATTGGCTGTTAGCGGGTTTGATTTTGCCAGGACAAGAAGTTCATTAATAAAGGCTTTTTTATCCTTTATTTTTGAATAAGGTTCGATAAATATGACGGGAGTCTGCATATTTCGCGGGCCTGCACCGGCAAGGGCACTTCTGAAAACATTTTCATGATTGTTGAAAATAGCTTCAACCGGGATGGTAAAAAGTGTTTCATCCAGAGTAATAACCCTGTGGCTTTTTCTTCCGCAAAACCATATTCTTCCCTTTGAATCCATCCATGCAAGGTCGCCCATTCTATGCCAGACTGTGCCATCCGGGTCATGGATTTTGGCCAACAGGTCTGCTTCGCGATTATCAAAATAATGCTGGGTCACAAGATCTGCGTTTACGATTATCTCACCCACCTGGTTTTCAGGAACCTTGAGTTTATCATGAAGCTGGGTAA
Organism: uncultured Desulfobacula sp.; assembly: GCA_964457495.1. Lineage (GTDB taxonomy): Bacteria > Desulfobacterota > Desulfobacteria > Desulfobacterales > Desulfobacteraceae > Desulfobacula. The sequence goes on along the minus strand of CAYWGN010000044.1, from coordinate 11,602 downwards.
TGGGATCATCAATGATTTTAATCAGTTTGACCTGTGTATTGCAGACAGGCCTCCCAATACACATGCCATACCCTTGTTCAGAAAGTATTTTGGTTTCAGAAAGGATTTCATTGGACCCGATGGAGATCACAGGAACAGCCTCTGTTGCACCATAGGGGGTATGGATCTGGGCATGATCAGACAGCATGTTTGAAAATTGTTCTATGTTGGCAGGAGTCACAGGTGCGCCTGCAGATATCACACGCCTTAATGTCGGCAGTTTGATATTGTTTTCCTTACCAAACTTACCCACCCTGTTTAACAGAGCAGGAGAGGCAAACATATTGGTAACACCATGATTTTCAATGGCTTCAATGATTTTTGCCGGATTTACCCGAGCTGGTTTGGTGGGGTCCATATCTGGTATGACAGCTGTCATGCCAAGGATTGGATCAAAAAGGGCAAACAAAGGAAATGTGGGCAGATCAATCTCATCAGGGTCAATCTGGAAATGTTCCTGGATCTGATTTATCTGGGCTATAAAATTACCATGGGTATATATTACTCCTTTGGCAGGACCCGTTGACCCTGTGGTAAATACAATGGCAGCGGTTTCATCACGTGTGGTATGGGCTTTGGGATAAGGGTCATCTATGTTTATCATAAGTTGATCAAGGGTATATCCCCCCCAGAACCATCTTTTTCCCACGGTAACCCAGAGTTTTATAGTTTTAAAAAACTTAGGTTTCAGTTTCCGTAAAAGATGGGCCTTTTCAATGCCAATAAAGGCTTTGGGTTTACCCTGTTCCAGACATTGAAGCATCCTGTCAATGCCCATACCAGGATCCACCACAACAGGCACTGCACCCACCTTGAACATGGCAAATATGGTGATAAAAAATTCCATGCCAGGGGGTACCATTAAAATGGTTCGGGTTCCCCTGATGATGCCGATTCTTTCAAGACCAAAGGCAAGCCTGTCTGATTCAGTTTCCAGCTGGGTAAATGTCATCTGGCTGTACAGAACCCGGCCTTTCCTGTCTCTACCACCAGGATAAACAATTGCTCTTTTAAAAGGGTATTTTTCCTGTGTTTTTTTAAGGCCCACTGAAATATTTGTATAGATTGTCATAAAAATTTCTTTGTTATTTTTAACTGCTTCCTTTAATCAACCCCTGAACAACTTCTTTATTTACTTTTTAACCTAAGCTGTCACTAAATGTCAAAACAAAGAATACTTTATTTGTTTACTTTATTTATTTAAAAAGGCTTCAATCAATTTGCTTGTTTCTTCTGGCTTATCCTCAAACAGGTAATGTCCTGCATCATGAAAAACATGGGTGGCGGCTTGTGGAAACCTTGTCTTAAACTCATTTAAGAATGCCAGATCAAAAACAAAATCTTTTGCCCCCCATAAAAACAATAATGAGGCTTGGTCAAGCCGGTTCAGATTTTGGTCCACATGATTGACAATGTCATAGCTTTGATCCTTTGGGCCCAGGGGTATATCCTGAACAAATTTTAAGGTGGCAATCCTGTTTTTCCAGGAATTATAAGGTTCAACAAGCCCTTTTTTGACTGCAAGGGATAATTTTTTCTCACTACCAAAATAAAGTGCCCCTTTTGCAAACACATTTAATCCAAGTACGGCAGGAATCGCAAAAATCTTAATATATTTAATCAACCATAAAGCAAATGGGAATTGCTTTTCCTTTGGCAGGAAAAACCCTGAGGTGTTGGTAATAATAATCTTATCAATTTTATCCAGGTGATCCACTGCCCAGGCAAGGCCTATCATGCCGCCCCAGTCATGGAGGACCAGATTTATTCGTTCACTGATATGCAGACGGGTTATCAGGGTGTCAAGATCTTTCACCCGGGATTCCAGGGTATATTTATATGTTTTTGCATCGGGTTTGTCTGAAAAACCACACCCAATATGATCCAGAGCAATGGTGCGAAAATTCTTTGAAAGACTTTGAATCAGATGACGAAAATAAAACGACCAGGTTGGATTACCGTGTATCATCAGAACAGGTTTTCCTTCACCTTTATCAATATAATGAAGATCATGCCCGTTAATATTCATAAAAGAGGAATCAAAGGGGTAAAGAGCTTCAAAACCTTTTGTGGAAGTCAGTTTATCATTAATGCGTTTTTCTACCATTGCACACCTAAAATATAACAATTCAGTCCTGAACCCACACCGATAAAGGCTACAAAATCCTCTGGCTGCAAAAAGCCTCTTTCATCGGCAATGGCTGCAGTGATGGGAAGTGATACTGATCCCACATTACCAAGAAAGGGAAAGGTCGCAAAATCCTTTTGTATATCCTGGTTCAAGACCTGGTAAAATCTCTGATGATGCGCTGCCCCGACCTGGTGGCCGATAAATTTATCTGGTTTGTCTTCGGGTAAGTTAAATTGTTTTTTAAATTCATCAAAAGTTTTTTTTGCAAGGACAAGACCATTTTCAAGAACGTCCTGGGCCTGGGTTCGCATGATAACTTTAGAATCTGTGGGCATACCTTTTTTTTCAAATCCCCAGTGGCAAAGTCTATAATGTTCAATGGCATTTTTTACTAATCCGCCTCTAAGGGCGTGTTTTCTATTTTCTGGATTACCAATGGTTCCATTGGTTAACAACACAGCCGCCGCTCCTGAACCACCCGTCATCGTGGCAATAGTTTCTTTATAAAACTCAACACTTTTACGGGTGTTAATCTCATGAATGGTAGAATCAACAATCTGTCGTGCGGTTTCACAGGAGACCACAAGCCCGGCTTTTATATTTCCCAGCTCTATTTCATTGGCCACCTGAACCATACCTGTTACCATCCCTAAACAGGCGCTTTTAACATCATAGATATGGGCATTCTCCCCAATGTTCAACTGGTCGGCCACGGAACAGGAAGTGGCTGGTTCAAATCCATCCTGGCCCACCCCGCAATATACCAGGGCCCCGATCTGGTCCCCGGAGATATTGGCTTCATCAAGGGCTCTTTGTCCTGCAACAGCTGCATGGTCTGCAAGAATATGGTCTTCATCCCAATACCGTCTTTCTTTTATGCCGGTCAAAATTTCAAGCTGTCCCGGCCCAAACCCCACTGCCGCATAAAAAGGTGCCAGCTTTTCTTCCAGCTCTATTGTAGTAATAACATTAGGAGCAAGTTCATAGCCAAATGATTCTATAAATACCTTAGAATATCTCATTGTTTTCTCCAGAAAGAGTCCAACTCGTTTTTTGTCAGGCCCACAAGTTTCATTCCCATATTTTTGTACAGGACAATTCTCAAATCATCGGAAAACATGTGGGCATCTGCTATTATATAGGGTTCAGGGTTATACCCCATCTCTTTTATTTCTATTTCATACCGGGCTTTTTTTGTATCAGGTGTCACAGGCCCCCGGCATTTTAAATCACTCTCATTGTCTGGAACAACATCATAAAACACATCACCCCGATCACTTACCCAGCCCATTCTCTGGGTAAAAATTCTCAGGGCATGGGCACAGCATTCATACATCAGAGTGCCTGGCATAACCCTGTCATCAATAAAATGGCAGGTCAAAAACCAGTCATCCGGATGGATGTCGGCCTGGGCAATAATGGAGCCAAGGCCAAACCGTCCGCCTTCTGGATCAAATTCAAGAACCCGGTCAATCAGATGCATCCTTTTGCCGGGAAGTTTCAGATGTTTTCCAAGCTGTATTAAATCAAAATTTTTCCCAAAGGCAAAACCAAGGTCTCCCTGTCTTAGAGCCTCAATCTTTTCATCGGAAAAGCTTTCCTTTACAACGGGAACCAGGGGAGAAAATTTATCATTGAATTTTATTTGTTTTAATTCTTCAGTCTTTAGAATAATACCACCTGAATTTTCAACCTCTTGTTCTGTAAAAAACCCTGCACACCCGTCCCGCATGGAAATCAGCAATTGGTCGTTAATATAACCCTTATAATGGAAAAAAAACAAGTATACATCGCCCTGCTTTAAAAACCGATCAATTTCAATGTGATATTCAATGGTTTCTCCGGGTTCAGGCAATGTTCTGTGAAAAGTAACCCTTGCATCCAGAAGCCTGTACTTTCTTTTACCTTTGATCCTGTGGTCAATGCCCAACCAGGCACATAAAAAAAGATCTGCCTGCCCTGCTTCAATGGAAATGGAAACAGGTGCCTTACCTCCGTCCAGGTACCAGACATCCTCTTTGACATCATGCTGGGTAATAATTTTACCCGATGTCAGGGACAGCATCTTGCCCTGGATATCCATGATCCTGTCCACCAGCATCAAGGGTTCATCCGGAAGTCTTACCCTGACAGGATAGGTGTCAATAATCTCAAATTTTTTTCCAAGCACATGGGAGGCCTTCCCCCTGGCATACTCAAGACATTGTTCCCTGTCCAGAAAGCAAGGCTTTACAGGTGATAGAGGTTTTACTTCCGGAACCATAGCAGGGTCTGCCCCTTCCCTATCTGATGTTGTCTGCCCATCAAAATTTTGTACCACGTTGCCTGCAAGCCGGGTAAGAATTTCAAACTGATTTTCAAGAATTTGCATGTTTTGTTTTGAAAACTCAAGAAATTTTTCATGGGCATTGGATGTGGCAAGGCTGCCTTTGGCAATCAGACCCGGATCAAGGATAGGGGATTTAATTTCATTAACAGCAAGATGTTTCTGGATTTTCAGGAGTGTTTCTTCTGAAATCTGTCGTGGGTTTGTTTTTAAAATAAAATTTTTTTTTGACCGGGCTTTAATAACAGATGATTTATCTTTCTTTTCAAAAAAAGAGACATCCAAATTGCTTTTGCCATCCTCTCTGTTTTCCTCAAGAATCACGTGGGAACAGGCACCATCCATGGTGATGGATGCAACACAGGCTTTTCTGACAGATTGTGGGTCCTTTTTGTTCCAATGGACCGGTGTATCAGTGAAGCAAAAGCGTTCTTTATCCAGTTTTTCAAACCCCAAAGCTTTTATTTTATTTAAAGGCATCTGTTTATAATTGAGGCAAAGCGCTGTTTTGATAATAGAAAATAAGGCAGATGCACCCCTGGTGTTTCCGATGACAGAAGATGTTGCTGTGACATGGCAGGGGGAAATACCTGGATTTTTTAAAAAAAGTGCATTTAACACCTTGATCTGTGTTGCATCTTCTTCCATTATCCCTGTAAGACTTCCTTCATAAAGACCAATTTCACTTAACAATGTTTTTGAATCTTTAAGGGCATTTGTAAAGGACTGGCCGTACAGAGTTTGTAACATAGTTGAATCATACCCTGTTTCACCGGGGATAGGGCCGCTGCTGGCACCTGCCATTCCAGTGATTACTCCATAAATCTGATCATTGTCTTTAAGGGCCTGATCCAGCCGTTTTAAAACAATGGCGCAAGCCCCTTCTGAAGGTAGGATTGCATCAGTATGGGGTTTGGCTATATCATTGAGGGCAAACTGCCGGATATCTCCTGCAAGGTCAACACAGCCGCAGATAAAAACATCTGTTTCGCCACGGCTTAAAGAATGGACAGCGGTTTCAATGGCCTTGATCCCGGAAGCAGCTCCTGCAGACAGGGTAAAACATGGGCCTCCCAGTTTAAATTCCCTTGCCACACGGGATGCCACAATTCCGCCAAGGGCACCCAGAGTCCGGTTAAAGGTTAATGGCGGAGATAACTGACTTTTCAGTTTCTCATCAAGATGATTGATTTTCCATCGAAGATGAAAATCTGTTGCTCCATAATCAAATTCAATCCCGATGGCACCCCCGATATGATGCCTCAAAGGTTCATCTGCTAAAGGCCTTGGCTTGATCTTTGCGTCTTCCAGCGCCCCTTTAACAGCTTTAAGAAGAAGAATATGCTGGGGTAAAATATCTTCCATTTGATTGGGAGGAATATGGAATTCACCAAGGGCAAAGGACAGATCATCAAGGTAAAATCCTGGTTGTTCGTTACAATCCCAGGATTTTTTTCTTCTCCATCTTAATCCCGGGTGTTCTGGTTTTAAGCATGCTTTATCAAATACAAGCTCCTTAAACTGAGACAAGGAGGAACAGTCCTTTGTAATGGTTTCCATACCCACGATGGCACAGGGAACTTTTTTTAACATCTCTTTTGTATCTATAAACCCTTGTTTTGAATTTTTTACGATTACACGACTTGAGATTGATTTAAATTCTTCAACCAGAATATGGGCATTGATTCCGCCAAAACCAAAAGCGCTGATCCCGGCTTTTCTTGTTGAATGAATAGATTCAGGGTTCCAGTTTTCAACCCTGGTTTGAACCTTGATATGGGTTTCATTTAAAATGCTTTTAAAGGGAGGTGCTGAATAATTCAATGACGGCGGCAAAACGCCTTCATTCATTGAAAGAACAGTTTTTATAAATCCTGCTGCCCCTGCTGCAGTTAAAAGATGGCCAGTCATTGATTTGACAGATCCAATGGAAAGACTTTTATCCGGGCAATCAAATTCTTCAAGTAATGTCTGGATGCTGGATAGTTCCACCTGATCCCCCACAGAGGTACCTGAACCATGACATTCCATGTACTGGATGTCGGCAGGAGACCAGGATGCCTGTTCATAGGCCTGGATCATGGCTCGAACCTGACCTTCACAGGCCGGCCCCACAAGGGTTCCTTCAATATCATTGGAGACCCCGGTCCCGGTAATGACAGCATGGATTTTATCACCGCAGGTAATAGCATCTTCAAGTCTTTTCAACACAACAATGCCTGTTCCTTCTCCCACAACAAGTCCATCAGCATTTTTATCAAAGGGAGAACATCTGCCCGAGGGAGACAAGGCCTGAAGCTGTGTAAATCCGATCTGGGTGTAAAGTGAATCCGGTCGTGAAACCCCGCCGGCAACCATGATGTCTGCCTTTTTTAAATGAAGATGTTCACAGGCAAGCTTGATGGAATATAAAGACGAGGCACAGGCAGCATCAAGGGTAAAGCATCCGCCCTGCAAACCCATGGCCCTTGCAAAAACTGCGGCAGGAAGCGACACTACTCCGCTACTTGAAAAATCTTTTGGAACAAGTCCTTTATAATCTTTATTGCCATTACAAATAATCTGCCAGGAAACTTGAGAAGACGTTTCAGTGGGAAGGGCAATGGCCGCTATTATCACACCGGTCCGTTTTTTATCTTCATTTGTTTTGGAACATTGTGAAAGAGCATCCCTTCCTGCATGGAGAACAAGTTGATGCAATGGATCAAGATTTGATAAAAGGTCTTTATCCACAAGAAAACCAGTTGAATCAAAATGAAAATTTTCAATAAGGCCGGCTTTATTGGAGACAGCTTTATCAGGAAGGGTCTGATGGGAGATAAAATCATTGACAGGCCCTATCCATCGATGATCCGGAACTGTGATAATTGATTCTCTTTTATGGATAATATTGTCAAGAAATTGCCTGGTATCCAGGGCCTGGGGAAATACTCCGGCCATACCGACAACAGCTATTTTACATAGCTTCTTTATTGCACGAGTTTTCATAGGGCTGTAATAAGGTAGAACCCAGACAATTTCAAGCAGGCTGTGTAAAATTTGTGTAAAATGTCTGTTTCAGGAATAAATAAGGGAAAAACCCTGTACAACAGATTTAAGCAAAAGCCAGGAAGTTATTACAGCAAAGAAAATGGCTAATGCTTTATCAAAAGTATTTTCCATTCTTTTTTCATTATATCCCAATATCCAGCCAAAAAAGATACCGCTAAGCAATCCGCCCCCATGCCCCCAATTATTAATATTGGGCATGAGAAAACCAATAAGAACAAGAGTGACAACCCAGCCTATTGTCTGTTTGTAAACAAGTTGACCCCATTGCCCACCCCTTGATTTACCGAAAAAAAGAGTTGCCCCGATCAGTCCGCAAAGGCCTGATGAAGCACCTATGGTCAAATATACATTTCCAAAATAGGATAACAAGAATCCTGCAATCCCTGTCAGCGTATAAATGGAAAACATTCTATACATCCCAAATTCCTTCATCACTAAAGGAGCAAGAGTTTTTAAGGCCATCATATTGAACAGAATATGAAGAAGTCCTCCATGAAGCCAGTTTGCCGTGATCAGAGACCACCATGCTTCATATTTAACAATGGGAAGCCTGCCGGATGCACCAAGAAAATTTAATACATCCATGGATGGGGTAAAGGCATAAAACGGATTAAAGGACAGGATCATATTTCTGCCACTGTAAATCAGGCTGATTAAAAACATGATAACATTGGTATAAATCATTGCATTCATGACAAAGGAAGGTGTAAAAAATGCAGAGTATTTTTTATAATGTGTCATCATTGTCCGGCGTTATAAGGTTTATCTTTGTTAAAGTCAATATGGCCATTTCCAAAAATTATTACTTGAAAATAACCAGTAATATAGTAAAATCAACTTTTAAAATTTAATTTTAGTACGGGGTGTTTATATGAGTCTTCTTTCTATTTTCAGTCTGGCCATTGCCATGTTTATCCTTGCAGCAACTCCGGGTCCCGGCGTATTTGCCACAATTTCACGATCCCTTGCTTCAGGATTTGTCCCGGCCCTGGGTGTGATTGCCGGAATTGTGACGGGTGATATTATTTTTCTTTTGTTTGCCATCATGGGTATGTCCGTCATTGCCCAGGCCATGGGTAATTTTTTTGTAGTAATTAAAATCATTGGAGCGGCTTACCTGATTTTTCTCGGAATTAAAATATGGAGATCCAGGCCTGTTACCGTTCAAGAAGTAAAGAGGGGGGAAAACAAAAACTATGGGAACTATTTAAGTGGTCTTTTTATTACCTTATCAAACCCAAAAGTCATCCTGTTTTATTGCGGTTTTCTCCCCACTTTCATGGATCTGTCTTCCCTTGGCAGTATTGATATCTGTATTGTTGCCATAACTATTTCTATTGTTTTATCAAGTGTTATGGTTTTTTATGCCTTTCTTGCCAACCAGGCAAGAGTATTTTTTTCCAGCCCGCATTCTGTTAAACGACTGAACAGGACTGCGGGCGGGGTCATGACTGCTACTGGTATTGCCATAGCGGCAAAATCATAATTTTATTTTTCTAAAGGAAAAACCTATGACGTTATTCAATCCAAAAACAGAAAACTTTGATCATCTTGATTTGAAATCAAAAGAAATAATGAAAAAAACCATTGATTTTTTTGAGAACCGGGGGAAAAAAAGATTGAAATCAGATTATCATGAAAAGATCTGGTATGAAGATTTTATTAAATTTTTAAAAGAAAATCAGATTTTTGCAACACTCCTTACACCCTCAAAGTATGCCATAAAAAATCCAGATGCCAGGTGGGATACCAGGAGAATCTGTGATTTCAACGAAATTCTGGGATTTTACAACCTGTCCCACTGGTATACATGGCAGGTCTCTATTTTAGGACTTGGACCCATCTGGATGAGTCCCAATGAAGCCATTAAAAATAAAACCGCTCAATTATTAAAAGACGGCCATATTTTTGCCTTTGGTCTGTCAGAAAAAACCCATGGTGCAGACCTTTATTCCTCTGATATGTCTTTAACCCCTCTGGCCAAAGGACAATATGTGGCTGATGGCGGAAAATATTATATTGGCAATGCCAATATAGCAGGGATTGTTTCAACTTTTGGAAAAAATAGTGAAACGGATGAGTATGTCTTTTTTGCAGTGAATCCTGAACATGAAAACTATGATCTTGTCCAAAATGTGGTGGACTGGGAAGGATATGTGGCTGAATACGCTTTAAACGGCTATCCTGTTACAGAAGAATACATCCTTTCAACGGGACAGGATGCCTGGGATTCTGCATTGAATACCATTAATGTGGGAAAATTTAACCTTGGCTGGGCATCCATTGGAATCTGTACCCATGCATTTTATGAAGGCCTGAACCATGCGGCAAACAGGAATCTTTATGGTAAATGGGTCACGGATTTTCCCCATATCAAACAGATATTTGTTGATGCATATACAAGGCTTGTCGCAATGAAGTTGTTTTCCCAGCGTGCTTCAGACTACTTTAGAAGTGCTTCCAAGAATGATCGAAGATACCTTTTATATAATCCAATGGTTAAAATGAAGGTCCCCAGCCAGGGAGAGACTGTTATTAACCTGATATGGGATGTGATCGCTGCCAGGGGATTTGAAAAAGATGCCTATTTTGAAATGGCAGCAACGGATATCAGAGCCCTTCCCAAACTGGAAGGAACTGTCCATATAAACATGGCGCTCATCATCAAGTTCATGGCCAACTTTTTTTTCAACCCTGGTGATTTCCCTGAGATCGGTAAAAGAGACGATGCTGTCTGTGATGAATTTTTATTTAAACAGGGACTTACAAAAGGTCTGGGCAAAATCCAGTTTCATGATTTTAATATTGCATATGACAGCCTTGACCTGCCAAATGTCAATATTTTCAAAGACCAGATAAAAGTGTTACAGGAAATGCTCTTAAAGGCAACCCCCGATAAAAACCAGGCCAGGAACATGGACTTTCTTTTATATCTTGGTGAAATGTTCACCCTTGTGGCTTATGGACAGCTCATCATTGAAAAATTTAATATGGATCAATTTGAAGAAGATCTATTGGAACAGATTTTTGACTTTATGATCAGGGATTTTTCTGAATATGCTTTAAAACTTTATTCAAAAACAGATACCTCCGATGTCCAGATGGAGTATTGCCAGAAAATGATTAAAAAACCGGTAAAGGACATAGAAAGATTCTCAAGAATCTGGGAAAATCACGTTATTTCATTAAAAGATTCCTATGAAATGAATCCTTGATCAATTAAACGCTAAAGAGCCAGGAAATATATTCAGCCAAAATGCCAACCCTGGCATTTTGGCTGAATAGTCAGATATAGCAGAAAACCAATATCAGCCCTGACAAAATAACAGCGGTCTTTTGTAACTGAAAATTCAATAAGTGCTGCTCAGAAAACCGCAGGAATGTGCAACCATGACATCCATTTCCCATAAAAAAATAAGCAGACCGCCGAACACCACAAAAAGAATAAACGCAAAGTGCATTATTAAAATGCAATAATGTATGCCTGACCCCGCTCAAATCTGGCAACTCCGAAAAGTTGAGTTAATATATTATATCGTTTAATATGGGAGAATGGCTTATGATAATGGTTCTGATTCGTATAATGTAATATGAATCCAGAGTGTATGAAGGTGAATACAATAAAAAACAGGGCCATTACTGACCCTGCTCTTCCATTAATATATTATTTGTAGATTACTGAACTTCAAAATCAAATAATGTAAAACCTAATGGTGTCAGACTTCCCATTGCATTATAGCCAAAAACTGTCCAATACCATGTACCGGTTGGCATTGTCTGCCATGTTGAGTCACTCATTGGGAACAGGTTCAGAGTCAGATTATCCTGGGTAATAACACTATCAAACCCCAATGAACCCACATGGGCAAGTATAAGTGTGTAGGTACTAGCGCCCTGATAAGCATCCCATTGAAATGCCGGGGCAGAACCTGCCAGGCTCAATTCTTCTCCAAGAATCGGGTTTGTCATTGTAATGGAGTCACTGGCTATGAATTTAAGACTGTTAATATATTTTGTGGCCACAGATCCTTCAAAGCTTGAACCGATCAATGATC
>CAYWGN010000043.1:0-26461 GCA_964457495.1 uncultured Desulfobacula sp. | reverse complement strand
GCTGGGCCTTTGATATGATGGACCGGCCGGAAACACGTCCTGAGATCGAACCCTTTACATGGGATATTTCATCCGCCCAACCGCTTTTATGGCCTGTCAACACAAAGGAAAAACCCGATCTAATTCTCTTTGATCCGCCCTACTTTGACAAAAAAGCGGCTGACTATGGTAAAAAGAGCATCTCCAGCCTGTCCAAAAAAGAATACCTCGAATTTCTTGAGGCCTTTTTTGTTTTGCTGAAACACAATGTCAAAAAAAAGACCCGACTGGCGTTTATCAATGCGGACTGGAGAGATTTTCAGCATACACAGGCAGCAGAAGAAAGATATAAGGGCGGCATCCTCATCGACGACTACCTTGATATCCTGAAAAAAACAGGATGGTATCATACGCATATCATCCAGGCCCCCATGTCGACCCAGCGTTTCAGCGCCGGGGTGGTGTCTGCAATGCAGAAAAAAAACATACTGGGTGTTGTCAGCCGGTATGTGATTGTCCTGGACCAGGAGGGGTTGGGATAGTCGCCCCAGGTTTCCCCCAACTCATTTTTTGAAAAGTTCAGAGCTGAGCCGCCATTATGCCTCTTTTGGTGTAAAAGCTCATCAAATACACCAATGGAGAAGACCGTATGGGGTTTAAATCAAAACACAAATATCTCATGCGAGACTGATATAATTATAAATTGGAGCCCCCATGCTCATGCACTGCCATCTCAACTCAATGTTTTGAATGAAAGACTATGTATCGAAACCATCCCCATTAAACTGCTTTCTCATCTGATGATTGCACTGATGATAACAGTAGGATTATTCCCTAAAAAAATCATCGCCATTACAAGTTCAATGATTGAGCAGATGATGATCTTTTAAAGAAGGACAAATTGCCATTGTATCAAGGAGGATTCCCATGTCTTTTTTCAGTATAATAACCGGTATTCTGCTACTGTTTGCAGGCCGAAGGCTCTTCTGGGTATCCGTTGCCTGTGTCGGTTTCCTTGCAGCATATCGCTATGCCCTTGTAAACGGGATTCCAGGGCCTTCATGGTTTATCTGGGTCGTGCCGTTGGGAATAGGGTTGATAGGTGCTTTGGTGGCCCTTGTGTACCAGAAAGCGGCAGTTGTCCTGATCGGATTCATGATCGGTGGACTGATTGTCACAGATATGGTTAGTCTGCTGGGTGTCCATGGTGGCAATTTCCTCTGGCTTATCCTTCTGTCAGGAGGTATAATAGGGGCAATTTCCATGCTGATCATCTTTGACTGGGCATTGATCGTGCTGTCATCACTGGCAGGCGCTTTTGTAATTACTCAGTCTTTGGGGCTGAGCAGCTTGGCCAGCAATATCTCCTTTTGTGCCCTGGCAATACTGGGCATGGTTGTTCAGACCTTGTTTTTTCTGAAAACCGGGAAAAGGCCCAGCACCGAATGAAAAAGGAAAAGCCGTGCTCTTTTGAAACAAAAATATGACAGAACGTTATCAAGAATTTCAAATCGTCATCAGGATGTTCCGGGACTTCTGGGTGGGTCGTGCAAAGGTCTTCTTTTTGGGATGAAGAAATAGAGAAATCGTCTTAAATGAAATTATCAAAACGTTTTTTAAAAATTACCTCCTGCAGTGACTGTGGACTTTTATTAAGGTACTCGGAAGTATCAAATGAGACTGTTGCTTATTGCTGTCGTTGCAGGGCTAAACTATTTACAAACGATTCTGACACAACCAACAGAACACTTGCTCTATCATTGACATGTTTCGTTCTTTTTATTCTGGTCAATGTCTATCCTTTCCTGATTGTTCATATAGAGGGAATTGTACAAGAAACCCGAATGATCACTGGGATTGCTCAACTATACAGTCAGGGGATGCCTTTGCTGGCATTGATCGTAATGCTCACCGCAATAATTTTCCCTTTACTACAGATATTAGGACTGATCTATCTCTTATTGCCCATGAAACTGGGTTATATCCCGAAAAGAGCTGCTTTTGTTTTTCGCGTTCTATGCCACCTCAAGCCCTGGGGGATGATGGTAATATATATGCTTGGCCTTCTGATAGCTTTAATCAAATTGACTAAAATGGCAACAATTGTGCCAGGATTGGGGGCCTTTGCCTTTATCTTATTAATCCTTTTTCTAACCACATCCCTTTCAGGTCTGAATCCCCAGCATATCTGGCAGAAACTCCCTGTGAAACCAGAAGCCCCAAAAAAGGAATACAGGGGAATACCATTCTTGTGAGTTGTCACACTTGCTCTCTTTTATGTAAACAGATAGAACACCATGATCATAATGTCTGTCCCCGATGTTTAATCCTCCCTTAACTTTCATAAAAACAAAAGTCTTAACCGTACCTGGGCTATGGTAATCAGTGCCATTATTCTCTATTTTCCAGCAAACATTCTTCCTATTACTTATTTAGCAAAATTTGGCAACGAAAAGTCAGATACAATTTTAAGCGGTATCATTTTTTTTATCCTATCTGATTCCTGGGAAAGACCCTTTGAACCAGCTCAAAAGCTCTATATCGATTTCAGGCGGTTTGACGGAGAACTTGGCGGATCTGTAATATTGCAGGCCATGTGGTGGATAATTCAGACTGCTGATGATAAGAGGTTAATAACAAATCAGTCTTCAATTGTGATCCCCACGCTTGATGATTCTTTTGAAGCCTATGTGGCTGCCCAAAACACTGCCCTGGAAAAACTGAGCATTGAAATTGCAGAAAGTTACATTAATGCCTTGCCATAGCCGATAATAGTAACAGCCTCCGGCTACCCGGCGATTAACCGCAGATGTTTGCTTTAAAGAAAATCTGATAGGGTATGGATCAATTCCATAATATTTTTGAGAAAGTTTCAAGCGTGTTGGTTACCGTCTGGTCCCTCGAACTCTTTAAGAGCGGAGGCGACCCGATCCTACTCAATCAGGTTATCATTGCGACGATTCATCTCGTTGTCGGATTCATCATCAGCAAGAAATTGTCAATCATACTAAGCCAAAAAATTATCCAACGGGGCAAGGTCAATGAGGTAAAGGCGCATATGCTTCGCCGCACCATTTATTTCGTCCTGCTAACAGTCTTTGTGCTCATCGCCCTGCAGATTGCCGGTATCCCGATTGCCGCATTTGCCATCCTCGGTAGCGCGGTCGCCATCGGGGTCGGATTTGGCGCCCAAAATTTATTCAACAATCTAATTTCAAGTTTTATTCTAATGGTCGAAAAACCAATCCGCATTGGTGATATTGTGGTTCTTGGAGATACAGTCGGCAGAATCTCCGATATTGGCAATCGCTGTGTGTGCGTTAGAAGAGGCGATGGCATTGATGTACTTGTTCCAAACAGCCATTTCCTCGAAAAGGAAGTCATTAATTGGACCCTGAGTGATCAGAATTTACGCGGTGAGTTAAAAGTTGGTGTTGCCTATGGTTCGCCGGTGAGAAAAGTGAAAGAACTTTTGGAAAAGGTGGCTATTGAACATGAAAGGGTCCTCAAACAGCCACCTCCTTTTGTTTTGTTTGAGGATTTTGGTGATAATTCGCTCATGTTCACCTTATTCTTTTGGGCCCGGGTTACATTGCCCTTGGATTTGAGACGGGTCAGCTCGGCCTTGCGGTTTCACGTCGACGCTCTGCTGCGAGAGCATGGCATTGTTATTGCCTTTCCCCAGCGTGATGTTCATTTGAACTCGCTGCAGCCAATCGAGGTACGACTGACAAAAAAAGAACAAAAGCTTGACAATTCAGCCCAGTGAATCGGTTTACGCCGTAATGAAAGAATACTTGGCCGGAGGCACAACTATCGGGTTTCAGTTTAGAATATATCCGTTCGCCAGCGCCTGATAGTCTGCCACCTGGGCTTGTATCCACTTTTGGCCACGGTTAAGTTCATGGGCCATAATATCCGCCACCTGTGGAGCCATTTCCATACTGATCCTGGCATCGAGCAAGAGTATTCTGATTCTTCGGGATAGAAAATCTTCAACTGTTCGTGCCATTTCATTACGGACCGCCCAGACGACCTGTGCCCGGGTATATTCGTAATCCGGATGCAGCAACTGACCAAGGCCCGGCTCAGCCTGAATCATGTCGTTGATGGAAGTCCGGTCAGCGCCGTAAAAATACCCAGGTGAATCAAAACGAACGTTTTTTACATATCCATGGATGGGCATGGTTTCGGTGACACATTTTTTTTCAGGTAGTCCTCCCACCATCCAGGCTTTGTTGACGGTGTCTTCGGCCATTTTCCTGTAAGTGGTCCACTTACCTCCAGTAATAGTAATCAGGCCGGACAATGAGACCATGAGACGGTGACTTCTGGAAATTTCCTTGGTCGCCTGGGGCTCACTTCCCTGCTGGGCCGCCAAAGGCCTGAGCCCTGCAAACACACTCAATACATCCTCCTTTTTGGGATCTTTTTTAAGATATTGTGCAGCAGTTGTCAGTATAAAATCGATTTCTTCCTCCAGAGCTCGGGGCTCAAGACTTATATCACCTGCTTCAAGCGGTGTGTCAGTTGTTCCGACCACGACTTTTCCGTGCCAGGGAACTGCGAACAGGACCCTGCCGTCGGACGTCTTTGGAATCATGATAGCTGAGTCACCCTGGAGAAACGACTTATCCAGGACAAAGTGGATGCCCTGGCTCGGTCTCACCAGGGCAGCAGCTCCGGCATCATCCATGGAAAGAATATCATCAACAAAAACACCGGTGGCATTGATGACAACGCGGGAGTGGACTATATGCTTTTCTTCGGATTCCATGTCAATTGCTTCAACACCGCAGACAAGGTTTTTTTTGTCTTTGACAAGACCTGTAACTTTCATATAATTGAGAACAATTGCTTCATTTTCCACTGCTGTTTGTGCCAGGTTGATAGCCAGTCGGCTGTCATCAAACTGGCCGTCATAATAGATGACACCCCCGTTCAGGTGATTTTCATCCAGATTTGGAATGGCATCCAAGGTCTCTTCTTTGGAAATCTTCTCCGACGGACCCAGTCCCAGTCGACCGGCCATCATATCATAGACCTTCATACCGATATTATAAAAAGGTCCCTCCCACCAGTCATAGTTTGGAATGATAAATGCCTGATTTTTTACAAGATGAGGTGCATTTCTTCGCAGCAATCCCCTCTCGTGCAATGCTTCAAGCACCAGAGAGACATCTCCCTGGGCAAGATAACGGACACCACCGTGAACCAGTTTAGTGCTTCGGCTGGATGTTCCTTTGGCAAAGTCCGACTGTTCAAGGAGTACGGTTTCATACCCTCTTGATGCTGCATCAACTGCAATACCAAGGCCGGTTGCCCCACCTCCGATGATAACAATATCCCATTTTTTATGCGGGTTCTGCTTGAGCTTGTTTATTTGAAAATCACGTTGCATGTTCTTATCTCCCAATTGTTGTATCAGCGTTTTTTTCCTGACACCCGGCTTTCTGTGGAAACGGCTTTTTCATTTTCCATCAATTTAAATGCCTTACCCGGGAAAAAACAATAGGGGCACAATTCCGGGGGATCGTTTTCATAATGTACATGCCCACAGATTCGGCACCGCCATATTTTCTTCTTTTTACGATTGGCAACTGGAGCAGCAAAAGGGTTTTGCTCATGGTGTATAGGAAGGTCTTCGAGCGGCGGCATAGCTGGTTTATATCCACTCATTAAATAACCGGCAACGATCATCCTCTGAATTTCACTGGTTCCTTCGTAAATTTTAAGAAGGCGAGCATCCCTGTATAGCTTTTCCACTGGAAACATTTTTGTATATCCATATCCACCAAGAATTTGCAGGGCTTCATCAATAACCTCGATACAGGCTTCAGTAGCATAAAATTTTGAGATGGATGCACTCAGTGTCGGATCCATCCCTTTGTCAGATTCCCATGCGGCTTTCAACACCAGAAGTCTGGATGTTTCTACCTTTTGATACATTTGGGCAAATTTAAACTGGATCGCCTGGTTGTTGCCAATTTTCTGGCCAAACGCCTGGCGTTTTTTTGCATAATCCATGGCATATTCCATGGCAGACCGGGCAGCTCCGATAGCAAATGAGCCGATGACCGGCCGTGTCCGATTAAAGGTGTTCATGGCAAGAAGAAAGCCCTCGCCCGGAGGTGCCAGTACATATTCCCCCGGGACCCTGACATTGTCAAAATGGACTCCAACCGTGTTGGAACATCGTTGTCCCATTTTTGGAATGGGTTTACCCACTTTTACACCCGGCCATTTACGATCGATAAAAAAGGCACAGATCCCTTCATGTTTTGTCTCCGGGTCAGTGGTGGCAAAAATGCTGTAATAATCTGCAATACCGCCATTGGTTACCCAGTATTTGGTCCCATTCAAAATATAATCTTTTCCATCCGGTTTAGCCATGCACCGGATAGCGGAAACATCTGATCCCAGCGTTGGCTCAGATGTAGCAAAACTAATCAATTTGAATTTTTTTGCAAACAGGGAAAGATATTTTTTCTTTAAAGGCTCATTAGATGAAAGGATAAGGGGCTCCATTCCCAGGGAATTATCAAAAATCGATGTGGCCGTTCCCGGGCAGGCTGCTGAGATTTCTTCTGAGATAATACAACCTTCAATGATACCAATTCCCTTTCCGCCATATTGAAGCGGTATATCTCCATGAGACAGTCCTTGAACAAATGCATTTTTTAGAATATGAACCGGAGTTTCATCTTTGGTATCATAATACCAGGCTTCGGGCAGTACATTTTTAATCGCAAAGGTTCGGGCTTGTTTTTGCAACTTTATCTGCTCTTTTGTGAGATTAAAATTTAACATAATTGCGACCTCTCTTTCGATTTTAAAATTATATAGAATCTGCTGCAAACGTGGTTTATTTATAAATTAATTTGTTTCTGTTTATCAGCCGGATCGTTTTCTGCTTATCCAGTTTATTTTGACCATTGAACCTGATAGGGGTTAAACCCCTTGACCAACGTTGGTTTTACAATTTCGAAATATGGAGATGCATCAAAATCTCTGGGTACAAAAAGACTGTGATGCTTTATATGGAGAATCTCTCGATAACATCGTCTGCACTCTCTATATATTAGTCATCTTGATTGCTCTCCTGCTTTCTTTCTATAGCTTGGCGGTCTGACTGCAAATTAAAAGATAGATGTTGCTACCTACATACCCTATTTAGTATTTTCTGTCTACGACTCTTCACTCTTCAAAAATAAGTGAGTATCGAAAAAACCTGTCACCTCGGTTTTTGAATATTCGATCTGCCTGGATATTGTACTTTCATTTTTATTTCTTTAGATCAGGACTTGAACCTGGATATAATAATTTATATTGAAATTAAAATTCAAATACAGTTTAATGATGAATATCGAAAAGATGGAAAGATTTCGAAAAAATGATGTGAAAGAATAATTATTGGAGCCGGTGTTTCTACGAAGTCTATCTGATCTTCAAAAATAAATGAAAGAATAAATCCTAAGTAAATGAAAGGAAAAATTATGCCTGATATTACAACTATCATCGATTTTCAAAAATTAACAACACTTGTAATCGGATATATCCCCAGTTTAATCAGTGCCGGGATTCTGCTTTTTTTATTCTGGCTGGGAAACAAACTTATCCAGAAAACCCTTGATGCCACATTGACCCGGATGAAAATTGAACGGCAGGCCATTACTCTGCTGCTTAGCGGTGCGAGAGTAGCGCTCTATATCTTTGCAATTCTTACCATTGCCGATCAGCTCCAGATAAACATCAAATCCCTGCTGGCAGGTGTCGGTGTAATGGGTCTTGCACTTTCCTTTGCCGCAAAAGATACGGTTGGAAATATCATATCCGGGATTGTAATCATCATTGACAGACCTTTTAAAGAAGGAGATTGGATTTCGATCGGAACCCTGGATGCGACGGTCACCAAAATACAATTAAGAACCACTGTGCTTACCACCTTTAATAATGAAACTGTGGTTGTTCCAAATCAGCAGTTATCCCAAGAACGCATCATTAACTATACCATGACACCAAAAATTCGTGTTAAAATATCCATCGGTATTGCTTATAAAGAAAATATAGATCAGGCCAGGACAGTCCTTTTGGAAACCATTAAAGGGGATACCAGAATATTATCGGATCCTTCCCCCAAGGTAATCGTGACTGGTTTAGGAGACAGCAGCGTTAACCTGCAATTACGGTTCTGGATCGAAAATTCAGAAGATCAATATGGTTTTATCTTTGAATACACTGAAAAATGCAAAAATGCCCTGGACGCCGCCGGCATAGAAATTCCTTTTCCGCACCTCCAGCTTTTTGTGGAAAAGACAGATGGAATTAAATTATTGGCCTCTTCACCCAAACAATTGCCAATAACATCTGGAGATTAAGCTGTTAAAAATGATCCGTCCATCCACCTGACCATCATGACTGCCCTGTCCCTTGAAAAACCAGCACCTTCTTCAGAGATAGAAGCACGTCTGATGAAGCCTATTGTGGACCGATTATGGAATGGGTGCCCTTATTGCAAGGCACCCGGAGAGAACAAGGCTTATAAAGAGGCACTGGTTGCAGTTAATGTGTTCGGATCGGTATAAAAGTCTTATCCAGCTAATCTTGGAAATAAGATTACCCGAGAAATCGTTATCCAAAAAAGAATTCATTTTCCTATGTGATTGTTTATATGAAATTTTAGATTTTTCAGCCAACGTCGTTATATATTGATTTCATCCGTGATTTCAGGATTCAACCGCTCTGCACAAAATTTGCAGAACACAGCGTTCGTATCATGACCATGTGCCATACAGGAAGGGCAGGCCTGGGTCGATATCTTTTTCTGGCTGGCATGGCTCAGTTCCGCTGTCACAATACCGGTAGGCACCGCAATAATGGCGTAACCCATTATCATTATAATGGATGCCATTGCCTGGCCCAGGTCTGTTCTGGGTGAGATATCCCCGTAGCCCACGGTTGTCATGGTGACAATGGCCCAGTAAATGCTTCTTGGAATACTGGTAAATCCATTTTCTGACCCCTCAATCAGATACATGGCAGAGCCAAAAATGATCACCAGGGTCAAGATGGTCATCAAAAAAATAAAAATACACGCCATACAGGGTTTTAAATGACGTCACGCTGTCCAGCATGACCACCAGAACACTCGACAGAATAGAAAGGATCAAGAGAATATCAAACCATTTCCCAGCAGGTGTGTCTGCTTCAAAGATGATTTCATGCAGCCTGTCCCGGATAGCTTGAATTTTTGTGGCCTGTTTTTTCATCAACAATTCCCTGTGAATGCTATAAGTTTAATTTCAACGGGTTAAAATATTTGTATCATGTCAAGGTATTATGCTTGTATCATAATTTCTTTCTTAAATATGTTTTAGTGTTGTGCAGAACAAACAATGCTTATATTATGCAAACAAAAAAAATACCGACAGGTGGCAATGTCGAAATTGCGGGCAGACATCTGTGAATTCACTTTTGTTGTGTGATCCGGAAAAAATAGAGATATCTGATTAATTTTTAACCAGATCAGTAATGGCTTTCGGCAATCATTTAGACTTCAAGGATGATATAACACCCAGAAAGAAACCCACACATATGAGTGCCAGGACAAGCAGAGCACGGGGCATTGTAAAACTCCACAATACGAATTTCAAATCAACTGTCTCTGCATTTTGGACCACAAACAATGCGACCAACCCAATAAGGATAAGTGTGATTAAGGCTTTAATTATTTTCATTTCTTCTATCTCCTTCCTTAATTAATTTTTCCAAAAATTTTTATGGAATGGATACCGTATGTTTTCACTTATACCCATGAATGAATAAGGTCAGCAAGCTTTTTTGTTTGTATTTCCACGTATAAAGCGGTGAAGTATCCTTTTAATAGCAGCTTAAAGAATCGGTGAGTGTCTTAGCCCCTTTTTTTTTATAACAAACTCCCAAACCCATTTTACCTGGTTTCATGGCCATCTCCCATGCCTTACCGTGGTTTTATTCGTCATTACCCTCGATTTTATATGTGTTCTCTTTATACCATTTAAATGTATTGGTTTTATTAAACGAAACACACGGGTGAAGCAAATCAACAAGGGCTGCAATGAATCTTTTAATCCGGCTTCAGATCAGGCAGAATTTCTGCTCGCATTTATATTGCCGTACATTGCCCGTTGAATTATTTTCTCGTATTCATCTACATGGTCTGATTCATTTTCAATTTTCTGGAACGCATATTGCTGGATAACCAGCAGCGGCAGAACAATTTCTTCGCGTATTTTAATAGATCTCCGGGAGACAGGCTCTTCCTGCATTAGAATACGATTACCTGAAATCAAAAGAACCATCTGGCTGGAAAGCTGGTATTCATCAAACAACAGGTACCAGAAATCTTTATATACATCATTTTTTGAAATGTACGTGGTTAATTCAAAACAACACTTAGACATGGACATCATGCTGTTAAGGATAAGGGCTTTAAAAAAGGGAACATTATTGTACAAATATTTGAGCTCATCCAGAGACCCTTGATCAACTATTGATTTCAAGGCTGCTCCGATTCCAAAGTATCCGGGAACATTCTGCCGCATCTGACTCCATGAACCAACAAAAGGAATTGCCCGTAAGTCTTTTAGCTCCAGCTTCTTTTTGTCCCCCCTTTTGGCCGGCCGGCTGCCGATATTGATCTGGCTGTAATATTTCAACGGGGTCTTGTTTTCAAGGTAGGAAATAAACAAAGGATGATGTTTAAGTGCTGTATATTTTTCATGGCTTTTTTTAGCCAGCTCTTCCAAGACCTGTCTTGAAGATTCAGATATGTGATTTGCATTGCCGGACAATGTATGAAAAATACCTGCAGTAAGCAGTTGTTCGATATTGTGGATAAAATGGGACTGTGTCCCATAGAGACTGGTGATGGTCTGCCCCTGGATGGTTAATTGTATGGCATGGTTTGAAATTTCAGGGCTTTGGGATGCATAAAAGCGATGGGTTTTTCCCCCACCCCGTGCAGGCGGGCCGCCCCTGCCGTCAAAAAAAACAGCCTTAATACCGTATCTTTCGCAGGCAGCGGACAATTTTTCCTTTGTTTTAAAGATCGACCAGTTTGCTTGAAGATATCCGCCATCCTTTGTGCCGTCGGAAAATCCCAGCATTATGGTTTGCCTGTCCATCCTGTTTTTAATGTGACGTCGGTATTCCGGTATGTCAAACAGATCCTGCATGATGATTTCCGCATTATTCATACCTTCCATTGATTCGAACAGGGGAATGATATCCACAGTGATATGGCGATTCCCCCAGCAGCACCATCTCAACAGTGCATAGACAAACAAGATGGAGAATATGTCTTCAGAATGGCTTATGATATAGCGGTTGCACCCCTCTTGTCCGTTCTGGTCCTGTATGGATTTAATTTGGTAGATTGTTTGAATCGTATCCTTGACCATTTCATCCTGAAACAGGTCGGGCTGAACCTGAAACTGATCATGAACAAGGATGGAGATCAAGTCCTCCTTTGAGAGTTCGTCAAGGGTTTTTACGATCCGGCCTTCTCTTTTGAGAATCGCTTCAATGGTTTTTTTATGTTCAAGATGATTTTGCCGGATATCCATTGTTGCAAAATGTGTCTTAAAAATATAAATTTTGTCTATAAAAGCATCCAGTTCTTCTATGTAAAGACTGTTGAATTTGTCGATTAATAAAGTTCGGGCTTGGCGTAATGGATCAATAATCTCGAAAAAAGTAAGTTTTATACCAGAATCAAACAGGGTCGCGTAAAGACGTGCTTTAAGATCGGCAATCAAATTTTCAACCTGCCTGAAGGTCAGTTTTTGCTCAAGTTGTTTGATCTCATTATAATAACATTTCATCAACGTTGTGCGAAGTTCATTTGCCACTTTCATCGTTGTTTCAGCCGTGACAAACGGGTTGCCATCCCGATCCCCTCCCGGCCAGAAACCTATCTGGATGATGCCCGGGTTATCAAATAGATTACCACCCACTGTTTTTTTAATCCGGGCATACAGATCGCCTGCTGCATTATAATAAACAGTACGCAGAAAGTAGATAATGTTCTTTGCTTCATCAAACGGGGTTGGTTTTTTGGCATTCATGAGGGATGTCATCCCCAGTTGCTGCAGTGAGCGGTTGATTTCAGGACTATTGTCTGCTGTAATCAAAGATCTCAGATTTGTAATGATATCAAGAGCAGACCGCGGATAGAATTGTGTCGGATGTGCAGTAAAAACAATACGGACACTGAAATCAGCAAGTTTTTCAAGAAGCCGCTCTTTTTTTGGGGGGCTGTCTGCCAGGTGAAAACATTTTTCAATCGATAGATTGTTTCCCATTCCTTGAAGTATTTCAAAAGCGGCATCTTCTGTGCTGTCATATAGAACAATCTGTCGTTCAACGTATTGGATGACGCTGAACATAAAATCAATCCTCTCCTTTTCCGATACCAGTTCAGTTTGACCGCTGAAGAATGAATCCATTATTTCCGTGGGGGCTTTCTCCTGTTCAAGACCCTGCCGGCATAAATCATTTAACAGTGGAATCTTTGTTCCGACATTGCGGATACTTTGGAACGGCAGATTCAGGAACAGGTTGTTGTACCCATCAAATTTGTTTCTTACGGATTTTTCAAATTCTTTTTCTCTGGTTGATTTTTCAATCATGGTTTCAATCCTTAATCAGGTTACAGCTTATAAAATTTATTTTTTTTCTGAGCTGTTGCCGGATATAGACAAAGTGGCCAGGATTCCGATAAAAACACCGATAAGCAGTGTTATCCCAAGAAGTGCAGCTCTGGGCATGATAACCGACATGAACAGCAATCGGGTTTCAACAGCCTGCGTGTTCTGAAAAACGATGATCAACACGATCCCGATCAGGGCCAGTGCTGAGTATAATTTAATTTTATTTAGCATATGGGAACTCCTTGAAATAAGGTAAAAGCGATCAGCGTATCAACGAAAATGGACGAATAAAAATTTTTAAACACTTGCATCCTCCTTTTTTTAATGGAGAAAAATAACGCCTGACCGGAAATCTTGGTCGGCCAGGACCCTATAATTTTTTTTTCAAGAAGGCTTCAGAAGTCAAGGCCTTACGAATTGTTTCAGGATCTCCCAGGTAATAGTTTTTTATAGGCTTCAGAGTATCATCCAATTCATATACCAGCGGAATACCTGTGGGGATGTTCAGGTTAATGATCTGCTCGCTTGAAATATTGTCCAGGTGCATGATCAGGGCCCTCAGGGTATTTCCATGTGCTGAAATAAGTACTTTTCTGCCCTGCTGCACAGACGGAGCGATCGTATTTTGCCAAAACGGCATGAACCGCTCCACTGTGTTCTTGAGGCATTCGGTCTGGGGCCAGTTTTTCCCCTCCAAGGTCTGGTATTTAGGGTCATTGCCCGGATACCGGGTATCCGAAGTTTCAACCGGTGGAGGGGTAACATCAAAACTCCGTCGCCAGATCAATACCTGTTCGTCCCCGAATTTTTCTGCGGTTTCCGCCTTGTTTAGCCCCTGAAGAAGACCATAGTGTCGTTCATTGAGCCGCCAGGTTTTTACAACCGGAATCCACATCAAATCCATGGTATCCTGGACAATCCAGAGTGTCCGTATGGCCCTTTTTAAAAAGGAGGTATATGCGATGTCAAATAAATAGCCTTCCTTTTTAAGCCCCATTCCGGCATGTTCAGCTTCTCTAATGCCTTCGGGTGACAGGTCAACATCGGTCCAGCCGGTAAACCGGTTTTCCTTGTTCCAAAGGCTTTGCCCATGCCTGATTAATACCAGCTTTCCCATATATCTCCTTGGGATACCATTACGGTAATTCCCCTGTCTTTACCGGCAGCTCCGGTGTGGCTGACCATTGGCTCCATCCGGCGTCATACCAGAGAATCTGTTCATACCCTAAAAGATGCTTCAGCACGAAAAAGGTCTGGCTGGCCTGGTGTCCTGTCCTGCAGTGAACAATGACACGGCTTTGTTTTGAAGGAATAATTTTCTCATATTCAGTTTTTAACTCCGGTATCGGCTTGAATTCAATGGCATCTCCTGTTTTCTGGGTATCCTTGTCATAGGGTCGATTGATGGCTCCGGGAATGTGCCCTGCCCTTGCTTCGTCTGATTTTTCCCCGGTGTAGTAGGCTTTCGGCCTTACATCAAGTATCAGTGCCGATGTTCCCTTTGTTACATGGGACAGGACCGTTTTATAATCAATGGAGAACCGATCTTTATTTTCACCCGGATATGACGAGGATGCAGTTTCCGGAAGAAGGGTATCTGTTTTCATTCCTGAAAATTTCCAGGCAGCAAACCCACCGGAAAGTAGTCCATATTTTTCGTGTCCCAGTCTTTCCATTCCCATTCCTGCAAGGGTGGCGTCCTGAACCTTGTCCCCATAAACCAGAATAACGGTTGTTTCCGGACGAATGCCCATCAAAGACAGGTGGTAGGAAAGCAGTGGAACCGGCAGCAGACAGGATGGCACCCCGTAAATATTTCCCCGGAAGCTTTCAACGTTCAGAGCATAGGCACCTGGGATATGGGCAGTGTTGTATTCCGGCTGGCTTCGCAGGTCAATGATTCTGATATTGGTATCGGTCAATCGCTTGGAAAGCCATTGAGAATCCACAACTGTGGGCAGGCCTGTCTGACCAGCGCTGACACCCCCCGGGGGGTTAATCTCTGCTGCCGTTCCGGTTTCACCCAGGAAAAATGTCCGCCACTGATTGATTTGAACCGCAAGCTGCTCAGGAATTGGTTCGGATCTTAAAGACACCGGTTTTAAACACCTGTCAACAAATCCTTTAAGACCATCCGTCAGCAGATACACATTTTGAAATCCGATCCTGGCAAGGGCGTCCCGCGCCTGAGCCGGGTGGGTCATTCCATTGGAATACAAAACGATCATCCCCTTGTTCTTATAGGATGTAAGTTGATCAACAAGTTGTTTTAGCTGGATGTTTCGAGCTGTTCTAATATGGAAGTTGAAAAATTCGGATGAAGGTCTGATATCCACCAGAAAAATGTCGTTCCGGCCTTCTGTTATTCTTTTTGCCAGGTCTTCGGGTTCCATGTGATCCAGGGCATCATCCACATCAGACAAAAGGGTTTGTTCCAGGTTGAGAAGATGGTTTTGGTTGTCGCCCGAATTCAAGGCCGGGTTCTTTTGAGAAACCGGCAAGGTTCCTGAAACAAGGAAAACAAAAAATCCTGCAATCAGAAATATAAAAGAAAACTGTTTTAAAAATGGAGATTTCAGATAATCTGATTTTTGAATGGTCTTTTTTTCGATCAGTTCCATTCCCCAGAAAACCAGGATGCCGGCCGTCACAAAGAAAAGGAGAAACCATTCCCTGCTTAATCCCAGACTGTTGTATACAAATGAAATGTGCTGGTTCTGATCTGTGAACAATCCTTGAACCATGGAATAAGTTTCATTGAAAAGCCCGCTGCCGGCCACAGCGCCCCCAAGGAAAACAAAGGCATCCCATTTTCCGGAGGCGGCTCCCACCGCAGCCGTGCCCGGGCACCATCCGCCCATGACAAAACCGATCCCGAAAATAATACCGCCGATCACCTGGGCCTTATAGAGGGTAGGATTCAGGTAAACCGCCTGTTCAGAAATCAGCCCGAACTGGAAACTCAGCTGGAGGCAGATAACAGCGGTTATCATTGCGGTAAACATCACTTTGATAACCGCCATATCCTTAAAATAAAAAACCCCGGAAAGGCGGCGGGAACTTCCGAAGCCGGCCAGCTCCAGTACGATACCAAATAATATGCCTATCACCACGGACATGAAAAGCGCGTTTGGCGTATCAAGCGTCCCAAGGCTGAAAAAAGTCTCAATCATCCCATTGCCTCCTTACAAAATAGGCCCCGGCATATCCAGCCGCAAACAGGCAGACAAGAAAGACAAAACTGCCGGTCAGCAGAAGGGCTCCACCGCTCAGGGCCTGCCCTGAGGTACATCCCTGGGCGAGGCGACTGGCATATCCCACCATCAAACCACCGACCAGTGCAAAAATTATCCGTTTCCAACCTGGGCTTTGCGCCCCTTTTTCCAGCTGGAACCTGAACCGTCCTGTAACAGTGGAAGAAATAAGGCCTCCAATAACCGTTCCGGCGAACATGTATACCAGGTAATACGCCAACGGGTTTTTCCCCCATGCGCCGAAATATAAGGAATTTTCAGTATGAACGGGCATCAGCCAGGACATGAAAGCCGCGGCTATCCTTGCGATGCCGGAGGACGCCCCCAGGCCGGCGCCCAGAATCAGGAACGATCCAGTAAGAACAAGACCCAGAAAGACGCCTGCAATATAAGGATTCATATATGGTTTTACTGTTGGTTTCATGATCAGCACCCCGCACTTTTCTTTTTAGGTTTTTCCGGTACGGGTGATGCAGGAACTGCAGATGGAGACAGTGTAGGTGCAGAGGGAGAAGATACCGGGGGGGAGGCAGGAAGTTGAGCACCTGTCGGCTGCAAAGATATCTGCTGAAGACCGGATTCTTCCCAATACGCTTCAAGCCCTCCGGTCAGGGCCTTGATTTCCCGCTTTGTCTTTTGATACAACATCCCAGCTGCCATCATGGCCACTGTCCCATCACGGTCCACTATAATCAGCGGACCTGTTCCGACCAGATATGCCGGATTGGATAAAAGATCAACAATATCAACATTAACCGATTGTGGCAGATGAAAATCGCTGTAAAAGTCTGCTGGTCGGATATCTACCAGGTCAAATGATCCCGGTAGATCCAGAATAAAGCCCTTGAGCTGGGCAGGTGAGATCCTTGAGGGTATTTTTATTTCTCTTCCGGGTTTGATCCCCTGGTCAACGGATTTCTTTCCCGTGTCTGCTCCAAAGACAGGGTATCCGGCATCAATCCAGGCCTGGCTGCCCCCTTTGAGACTGGTAGCCTTTTCAAACCCTTTCTGTTCAAGTATACCTACTGCCAGACTTGACCGGTATGCTGAATTACAGACAGCTACCACAGGCTGGGATGGGTCAAGCTTTGATGACAGGGAAGCCAGCTGGTTCAGCGGGAAGTTGATCACCTGCCCAATTCTCAACCCCATCCATTCTGAAGGAAGTCGGACATCAACTATGACGGGTGCTTTCCCAGCTTTCATAGCATCGTACAGAACTACAGGCTCCAGCAATTCAATCGTTTTCAGGGGAAGAGAAGCCGAGACCCAGTCATCAAATAAAATCTGCCGGGCTGTGTACCCCACCCGATGCAGCCGAAATGAGGCTTCATCAATCTCTTCACTGCTGCCGGTCAACACAAGAGAACTGCCCCAGGGAACCATGATGCCGACCCAGGTTTCAAATCTGCCGCGAAGGGCTATATTAACAGAATTGGGAATATGGCCCTTTGCATAAGCTGTTGCATCTCTAAGGTCAACGATATAGGTGCCGGTTGATTCGATCAGGCTTTTATCCGCTTTAACTGTTGGGACATGAAGCTTCCAGTCAACCGGTTCCGGACCTTTTGTATTCATTGCGGCATTATATTTGAAGTATTGAGGGGCATCAGGTAAACCCTCAAGCACGGCAGCGATAAAGTCACTTCGAGAGGTGTGCTTCAGATAAGCATTTGTTTGCCTTTCCCTACCAATGGAGGAAAAGGGATCATCGCTCAAATGCGCACCGCACAGAGATCCTGCACCATGGGCAGGATAAACAACAGCCTGGTCATCCAATTTGGACAGTTTATCATGCCAGGAGTCATAGGACATGGATGCCAGTGCTGCCGCAGAAATGGTTCCCCCCATCAGATCCGGTCGTCCGATACTGCCAACGAAAAGCGTATCACCTGAAAATAACGCCTGTGCTTTTTCTCCACTTCGATCACTGTAAACAACAGATGTGGTGCAGTCCAATGTATGACCCGGTGTCTCAAAGACCTTAATTGTTGCCAACCCGATAGAAATCGTTGATCCGTCTTTAAGCGGGGTATGTGCATATCCGGCTTGGGCCCGGGCGCTGATATAGACAGGACATCCGGCTGATTTGGCAAGCTCCGTGTGGCCTGCCACAAAATCTGCATGACTGTGGGTTAAAAGGACTCCCATAATTTTTGCGCCCTCTTTTTGGGCGATCTCAAGGTACGTAAAAACATCTCGTCCCGGATCGACTACAAGGGCTTTATTTTCACTGATCAGCATATAAGAATAGTGGGAAAGAACCGCCAGGTTGAACTGGATAATCTTAAATCCCGGATACGAGTAAGTATCAACGATATCGTACCTGGAAGCGGCATCAGAATGAGACGCGGATTCTGTATCTTTAATAGACCCGGCATAACCCTGGGCTGAAAAGGTTAATAGAAGTATAATAGAAATAATTGGCATCAACTTTTTTATTGGTTGTTTCATTTTTTTCTCCTTGTAAAAAAGTGGCATATGAATAAAAAATCTATCTAAAAGGGAAACTGACTGTTCAAAACAGGTTGAGTTGAGTTCATTTGGGATCAGAAAAGCGATCCTTATCAAAAATACACACTGTCCTGATATGATTTTCAAGCCTTTGTGTCAAGAAAAACCGGTACTATATATTTAAAATTTAAAACATTTAGGCGTTGTGTTCGGCCTTTATTTTCAATTAAATATTTAATTGAAGTCATGAGAAATCAAGTCTTCCGCTTTTGAGCGGTGTAATTCGATTTTTATGGACAATTGCAAGCTATTTACATATAGTTCCAATATTTGACTGAGAAAATGGATGGTGGAGATCTGCAACACCTGACGGGAAACAAAAAGTGATGAATTATTTTTTAAATTTTAAAAAGCATATTTTAAACGGCGCCCTGGCAATTGTTCCTCTCTCACTGGTTTATTTGATTGTTCGATTTCTGTATGTATCGGTTGACAGTACCATTCTCAATCTTGTGGACGATCTGATCGGGTTTCGAATTCAAGGGCTGGGTATTGTCATTATCCTGGTTATCCTTTATCTGCTGGGCCTTTTTGCAGGCAATCTGGTCGGTCGATGGTTTTTTTCAAAAATAGAATGGATTACCCAGAAAATTCCTCTCATCCGGATCAAATTAAAAATCTTGGCAGCAAACTCAA
The DNA here is from genome assembly GCA_964457495.1 of uncultured Desulfobacula sp. Classification (GTDB taxonomy): domain Bacteria; phylum Desulfobacterota; class Desulfobacteria; order Desulfobacterales; family Desulfobacteraceae; genus Desulfobacula. Next base: position 7,386 of record CAYWGN010000043.1, on the reverse strand, counting down.
TAAAAACAGTGTTATATGAAATTATTGTGGTTCTTATGCTGTCCACTATCAGGGGGTATCTATTTGATGCAAAACCAGATATTTCCGAAGTAGATTTTTCTTGCAATTATATTTTTTTTTTGGGAAAAAAAATATATTACAACCCGATTTATGATTTGTGTGGAGTCAAATTTAACTAAAAAATTCATCGAAGGGAGATACAATCATGTCAGATTTGTTTTCAAAATTATCAGCAACCCATTCGGAAATGATTCTGGGAATAGGTTATAAAAGCCTTATGACTTTAGGGATTTTGATAGCAAGTTTTTTAATAGTTAAAATGACACATCGCTCAATTCATAAGGCAAATGATCGTTTTAAAAAAATGGACACGACTTTTGTTCCAATCTTATGCACAAGCGCCACAGTTGTTGTCTATGGTATTGGCCTTATTATTGTTCTGGATATTTTTGGTGTGAACACAACTAGTTTTATCGCCCTGTTAGGTGCTGCAGGTATTGCCATAGGGTTGGCGTTGAAGGGTACACTAAGCAATATTGCAGCAGGCGCAATGTTGCTTAGCTTGCGTCCATTTCGTAAGGGGCACTATATTGAGTGCGGGTCTTTAGCAGGGACCGTTCAGGAAATTAACTTGTTTACGACTATATTGAAAACAACCGACGGGCTTTATGTTTTTGCCCCCAACAGGGTACTTTGGGGTTCTGCAATCAAAAATAATACTCGAAATGGCAAACGGCGTATGGATATTGTGGTCGGAATTTCATATTCAGATTCTATCGATAAAGGGTTTGAAGTTTTTCAAAAATTAATCAATGAGGAAACCCGATTTTTACCTGAGCCAGCCCCTAAAATGATTGTTCAGAGTTTGGGAGATAGCTCTGTAAATATCGTTTTGCGTGGATGGACAAATATTGGTGACTTTTGGGAAACGTATTGGGATTTGACCAAAAAGGCAAAAGAAGACATCCAGACCGCAGGGCTTACGATTCCTTTTCCTCAGAGAGATGTTCATTTGTTTGAAGAAAAGCAATCTTAACCTGTCTGATGATGGAAATGACACTACTATCTATCCGGTCGATAACGATAACGCTTCCACACGACTTGGCTTTATAGTTGCTGTGAAAGCTTCTGATGAAACTGAAGTGGGTTCAAAAATAGAAGTTCAATTTGAATCTGATTCCAGCATCGGATACAACTTCGGAAACTGATTTTTCGGAAAACAACAGTGATTGGGTATTCAAGTGTTGCCGATATGGCTGGAAAACACCTGCTCACTTTTATCAGGCAGGGTATAACCTGAAAAAGGTGCCTTAACTCAGTCTCCAATTTTCGGGGGAGGATCAAAATGGAAAAGTTGTTTTTAACAAAAGATTATGAGCGTCTCAAGGAAATCATGGATCTCTATGGTCAAGATCTTCTTCAAAGTATGTTCATACTGGTAATAGGTGTGGTTTTGCTGCAATGGTTTATTCGCCGGTTCAGAATGTATCTCGACAGAACGAGAGGCAATCAATGGCCCGTCAAAAGAATATCAGCCATTGTTTACATCATCCTTTTATTTTTTGTGCTGAATCTCTGTTTTGTCCAAATTGGATTTGACTTTGAAACCATCGGTCTTTTTCTGGCGATCATCAGCTTGTTTGTCATTGCTTTAGTGATTGTATTGCGACCTTACTTTCCAACCTTACCTTTCCACGTGGGTAACCCGGTCTTCATTGACGGCTTTTTCGGAAAAGTGATGGCCACCAACATGTACCACACCCACGTCAAGACCTTCGACGGCAAGATGGTTTTTATTCCCAACTCTAAAATTATGAAAAGCGTAATCACCAACTACCACGGAACGCCCGGCCGGCGAATTAAAATCGATGTGAGTATCCCCTATACGGGTGACCTGATCAAAGCCAAACAGACTCTTGAAGCCGTTATGATCGCTGACCCCCGGGTGCTGGTAACACTCCGGCCCCAGGTGTGGGCCCTCGATATGGAAGGCGGCCGCGTTAAACTGGGTGCCCGGTGCTGGACCGATAATGAGAATTATTGGTTAACCAAGTGTGATTTGATCGAGATGATAAAGCTACGGTTTGACCATGAAAGCATCCGGATGGCACTGCCCATGCAGCAGATATTCCTTCGACCTCAACTCGGGGATGATAGCGATCCGTTGAGCGGAGAATTTGATGCCAATGAAGGAGGGTGCCAATGAAAATCGATGATGCGTTAAACCGTATCGATACGGGCTGGATGATCAAGCCCAATGGGTTCAGGGTTCAATTCGACATTTATACAGACAACCAGTGGAATACCGACTGCTGCCCCGATGAAGAACTTGTCCATCTGAAATCGGAAGTGACCGCCTGGCGTTTGGCTTGGAAACTGGCCCAAACCTGTCACCCCGATCCGGACCGGTGCAAGAACGGGGACCTGGCAAACATTTTTGTGGTTGACAATCAGGGTAACCGAATCCCATCATATATTACCGGTGACTATACTGTTTATCATCCACAAAAACCGCTCAAGTCACCAGAAAGGACAGAATAACTCGAAATTGAAAAATGAAGACTTATCTCAAAAAAGGAGAAAGGAATGCCTGAAAAACATAAAGTCAAAACAATGCATTTAACCAGAAGATGCGAAGAGGATCCATTTCATTTTAAAACAACCGCAGAATTAGAACCATTGGATAGTATTATCGGCCAACATCGGGCGGTTGAGGCCATAAAGTTTGGTCTGAACATGAAAAGGCCAGGATATCATATATTTATCACCGGCCCTGAAGGGACAGGCAAATCTACGATTGCCCGGGATATTCTTATGAATCATGCTCAAAACCAAAAGGTACCAAATGATCTTTGTCTTGTTAATAATTTTGATGATGAATACTGTCCCAGAACCATCGAAATACCAGCAGGGACTGCTGTCTTTTTTTCACAGCGGATGATCCAATATATAAAAATTTTAAAAACTAAATTTCAAGAGGCTTTTGAAAACCAATCTTTTCAGGAAAAACAAAAGGAAATTACAAAAGAATACACTGAAAAACAGCGCCATTTTTTTTCCGAGGTTGAAGCGTCCGCGCAAAAGCTTGAAATTGGGATTATTCAAACTGAGAAAGGATATCAGGCTGCACCGATAAGCAATGGTAAACCTGTTACACCTGAGGAATTCCAGGGATATGACTCAACACGCAAAACAACGATTGAGAATAATTTGTCACAGGTTCAACAGCTGATAAATGAAGCGTCAAAAAATGTTCGTTTGCAGGCCAAGGAAATGCAGAAAAAACTCCAGGAGGTTGCATCAGAAATGACAGAAACACTCCTGTCAGAGGAAATGGATGTACAATTTGCTAGTTTCAATAATTTGTCCGTGGTTCGTAATTTCCTGTATGAGATAAAAAAGGATATGATTAAAAATATTGCACTGCTGCTGCAGGGGTTCCTCTCTGGAAGCGAACAGGCAGCAGAAGCAGTAGAAATGAGAAACTTCATAGAAAAAAGATACAAGGTAAATGTATTGGTTGATCGGGGGGGTAAAAAAGGAGCTCCTGTTATAATTGAACCGAACCCAACATTTCAGAATTTGTTCGGAAAGATTGAAAAAATACAAGTTCGTGGATCTGCTACAACAGATTTTACAATGGTGCACTCTGGCTCCTTTTTAAAAGCAAATAATGGATATTTAGTTTTAGAGATTGAGGCGCTTATAAGAAATCCTCTAGTTTGGGAAACGCTTAAAACCACGCTACAAAATCGAAAATTGTACATACAGAACGCACCAGAGCAGTTAGAATTTTTTAGCACGACTTTAAAACCGAAGCCAATTCCAGTGGATGTAAAAGTGGTATTAATTGGTAATTATGAAACTTTTATGGCGCTCCAGAAAATAGATCAAAAATTCAACAAGATTTTTAAAGTTCGTGCAGATTTCGATCATGAAGTTGATTTAAACAAAGAAAACCTGATTAATTACGCGCGATTTATAGCAAGAGTCTGTAAAACTGAAAATTTTCTTCCGTTTACACCATGTGGTGTGACTGCGGTCGTGGAATATGGCAATCGTATTGCAGAAGATAAAAGAAAATTATCTTTACGCTTTGGTCAGATCCTAAACATTTTAACTGAAGCAAATTACTGGGCGGTTAGTGAAAAATCAAGCCAAGTAGAGGCTGAACATGTTTTTAAAGCAGTGAGTAAATATCGTTATCGCCACAATCTTTATGAGGAAAAAGTGCAGGAAAGATATGATGACGAATCCATTCTTCTTGATGTCAAAGGGACGACAATTGGTCAGGTCAATGCTTTGGCAGTATATCAGATAGGTGAAATTTCATTTGGAAGACCCAGTAGAATTACCGCTGAATCTTATATGGGGAAACCCGGTATTATTAATGTGGAACATGAGGCCCAGCTTTCAGGCCAGACACATGATAAAGGCGTTATGATTATTTCAGGCTACCTGGGCAGAATGTTTGCACAAAATTATCCTTTGAGTGTTTCAATAAGTATCACATTTGAACAAAGTTACAGCGGTATTGATGGTGATAGCGCATCTTCTACTGAATTGTATGCTGTATTGTCAAGCCTTTCAGGATATCCGATACAGCAAGGAATAGCTGTAACCGGTTCTGTGAATCAAAAAGGTGAGATTCAGGCGATTGGCGGGGTAAACGAAAAAATTGAAGGTTTTTTTGATGTGTGTGTTAAAAAAGGATTAACCGGAGACCAGGGTGTAATGATTCCGTCTTCTAATTTGAAAAATCTTATGCTAAGAAAAGATGTAGTAGAGGCTGTGGATAAAGGCATGTTCCACCTTTATAAAGTATCAAGTATTGAGCAGGGGATAGAGATATTGACAGGGATTAAAGCTGGGCGACCTGATGAAAACTACAATTTTCCTGATAAAAGTTTGTTTGGTGTTGTTCAGAAAAAACTTAAGAAATTCCACGACCAATCTGTTCGTTGCAACAGACAAGATTTATAAATTGCATTTAATCAGGTGAAATAGTTTAGCAGTGAACCAGATTATAGAAGAGACGCGGTTGTAACACCATGTCTCTTCTATAATGTGTCTATTTAGAACCAATTTTATGCTACTTCTTCAAATTCAGCATCTACTATGTCATCATCTCCATGAGTCCGAGAACCTGAGTTGCCTTTATTACTCGAATTGCTATGCATACTATGATCATTTGGATTCTGATACATATTCTGCGAAAGCTTGTGCATTACCTGATTCAGAACTTCAGTCTGTTGACGTATATTCGGGGTGTCGCCTGATTTTACAACCTGTTTCAAATCGTTGATTGCGCCTTCAACTTCCATTCGTACATGCTGTTCTACTTTTCCCCCCAGTTCAGCCAGGGCTTTTTCACTTGTATGGATTAAGGCATCGGCGGTATTCCTGACCCCCACTTCATCTTTTTTCTTCCGGTCTTCTTCAGCATTCAGTTCCGCATCTATAATTAAGCGGTCAACTTCTTCTTTGGAAAGCCCTGAGGAAGATGTGATCTGAATGGATTGCTCTTTTCCTGTTGCCACGTCTTTTGCTGAGACATTAACAATACCATTGGCATCAATATCAAATTTTACTTCAATCTGAGGTGTTCCCCTTGGAGCTGGTTGAATCCCGACAAGTTCAAAACGACCCAATGGTTTGTTGTCGGTAGCCATCTCTCTTTCACCCTGCAGGACTTGAATCGAAACTGCAGGTTGGTTGTCTTCGGCAGTGGAAAAGGTCTGAACCTTCTGAATTGGAATTGTTGTATTCTTTTCAATCAACTTGGTCATTACACCCCCTAAGGTTTCAATTCCCAAGGATAAGGGTGTTACATCAAGCAGCAAGACATCTTTTAAATCCCCGCTTAAAACAGCACCCTGGACTGCTGCACCTAAGGCAACAACTTCATCAGGATTAACCCCTTTATTGGGTTCTCGACCAAATATCTTTCTCACTCGATCCTGAACAGCAGGCATCCGGGTCATTCCACCAACCAGAATTACTTCATCAATATCTGATGCAGAAAGTCCGGCATCTTTGAGTGCAGTCCTACAGGGCTTCTCAATTTTATTCAATAATTGGGCAACCAATGATTCTAATTTGGCCCTTGTAATTTTTATGTTTAAATGTTTGGGGCCTGATCCATCTGCAGTTATAAATGGAAGATTAACATCGGTTTCCATTGAAGAAGACAGCTCCATTTTGGCTTTTTCTGCAGCTTCTTTTAATCGCTGTAAAGCCATTTTGTCATTTTTCAAATCTATTCCCTGATCCCTGCGAAATTCATCTGTCAAATATTCGATTATGCTGATATCAAAATCTTCTCCACCAAGATGAGTGTCACCATTTGTAGATTTAACTTCAAATACCCCGTCTCCAATTTCCAGAATCGAAACATCAAATGTTCCTCCGCCCAGATCAAAGACAGCTATTTTTTCTTCTTTCTTTTTATCGAGGCCATAGGCTAGCGATGCCGCAGTAGGTTCATTGATGATCCTCAACACATTAAGTCCTGCAATTTTACCCGCATCCTTCGTCGCTTGTCTTTGGCTATCATCAAAGTAGGCAGGCACAGTAATAATTGCATCTGTTACTTTCTCACCAAGGTATTCTTCAGCAGACTTTCGAATATCTGCAAGTATGAAAGATGATATCTCTGCCGGACTGTATTGTTTCCCTCGAAGATTGATACCGACATCACCATTACCAGATTTTTCAATTTGAAAAGGTAGGATTTCAATATCCTTTTGAATTTCTGGCGAATCATATTTGCGCCCAATAAGCCTCTTAACACCAAACACAGTGTTTGTCGGATTGGTTATCGCTTGTCGTTTTGCAATCTGGCCAACTAGCCGTTCTCCATTCTCAGAGACGGCTATGACTGACGGGGTTGTTCTACCACCCTCCAGATTCATGATTATCTTGCTTTCGCCACCTTCCATAACTGATACACATGAATTTGTAGTTCCAAGGTCTATTCCTATTATTTTGCCCATTTTTAATTCTCCTGATTTGTAGATGTTACTTTTCTTTTTTGCTAAATTGTTAAGCGACATGCGAGAAAATTTTTCTCACACTGGGAAAATAAGCAGTGTATTTTTGTTGTCAATTTAATTTTCATTACTTTTTGTATTTTTTATAAAAAATAATGAATTATGTGAATCTGATTAAATAAATCATTTAATAGTAATCATCTGTTATCCCCTGATTGATAGACTAAATTCTTTTGAAAAAAATATTAAATAAAAAAATCTTCTGCTATTGACAGATTTTTTTTCATAACTAAATTTGGCAAAAATGAAGAGAAGAACTCTTTCATTAATGTTGATAAGTAGTGCCTGACCGGAACACCTGAAGCCCTATTGTGGCAAGGGTTTGACCTGATTT
>CAYWGN010000042.1:0-26676 GCA_964457495.1 uncultured Desulfobacula sp. | reverse complement strand
ACGGACTGAGGAAGTAGAGGCTGCATGATTACTACAACGGGGTTGATTTACACCCCACTTTCACTAAGCGATTCTGTAATTGAAGAAAATACACCAAGAAGTAAAGCTGTATCCAGATGAGCATTATCTTTTATTGTGTAATCTAAATCTTCTGAGAACCTAAAAGTCTCAAAGAAGCATTTCTTTAAACTGGTGCCACCCTTAAATGCCCAGGTTTTGGTGGATTGATGTTCCCCGATTCCATGTAACATCCAACCAAGCACATAGTCTTTCTCAACCGTATCTGGTCTTAAACTTAAGTTTTTTGCTATAGTTAGAATTTCATTTTTTTCTATCATATTCTTTCTTCCATGAAGCTGGTACTTTCAACTTCCATTTTTCAACAATCCATTTACTATTAACAATCGGATCAAATTTAGAATAACCGGATGAAATATTTCCTCTTATATCTGTGAATCCATTGGGGATCTCATTGAATTTAACATCAATCATAAACCCCAATCTTTTTAGTATTGTTTTATTATTCATCTTCTTTGCGTAATTAATCAGCATTTTAAAATCACAATACTTTGTTTCCACGTATTCTTTAAAAATATCGCAAACAACAGACATACCACCTACTAATTTTGGATCATCTAAAATATCTACAATAGTTTTAGTTGGGTCACTTACTTTAACTTTTTTACTTCCATACCAGATATTCTTTGTTCCAAATATTTTATTTTCTTTAATGGTTTTTATTTGAAATTTTATTGAACCGTAAATGGGATTTCGTTTTTTTAACTGTCTCGTTGAAAAATAATAAATTGTTTCAATTATTTGTTCAGATAAATCCCAATGTTTTATTGCACTGAAACCACCAATATATCCTGGATGATAAATTGACTCTGCAATCACAAAGGGCTCTTCCAGTGTTATATTGCTGCTAATGGAATCTATCGGAACAGGGATATAAACACCTCTTTTTATTCGGGACAACCATCCATTTTTACACCAACGAGACAGCATCCTACTTGCTTCTTTTTGCGATAAGCTTAAAACTTCGACCACAGTTGTCGATGTAATTACTCTCGGATTACATTCGAGTACTTTACTTAATCTTGTTCGTCCTATTTTTCCTATTCCCGCCAAATCACCCATAGCCACCTCTATGTATTATGTAATTAGAACCATATAATGGCATAAATAGAATAATAAATATAGGTATTAGTGAGATAATCTGTAAGTTGGAGATCAAATTCTGCCTTATATCACTTATCCGGTTTTTTCTACACCATAATAAAGATTTTGTATTCAGCAACAATATCAATATTATTGACAATCTTCGGTGTCGATCCATATCTTAGAAATCTATAATAAAGAAGATACTTTTAGGATTTTGATAATATTAAAGCAGGATATCATGTTAAAATTACCAGAAACGCTTTTAAAAAAAATAGAATTCACTTTTGATCAAAAATGATATTCATTTTCATGCCCATGGCAATTATAAAAAGTGGCTTCAGTATTACCTGGATTTTTGTAAAAAATATCAGCATCCCTATGCTGATTCAGAAACTCTGCCTGTTTTTATTGATAAACTTAAAGAAAAAAAGCAAATCAGTTCCCACTAATCTCAAGCAAGTCAGGCTGTGGCGTTATACTATTCAGGGATCAGTTCAAAACTACCATCAGGCAAATTATGACATTAGGACTATTCAAGAGTTTTTAGGGCACAGTGATGTCAGGACAACTATGATCTATACCCATACCATCAAGTAGAGGACAATCAAGGAAACAAAAAGCCCACTTGATCTATAGCCGATGGATTCTTTGCACGGCTCCGCTCTGTCCGTTACCTTGTCGTAATATGAGACAGATTTAAATCTGAATTGCCCCGGACTTCCCCTGGTAAGGTCAGAAAATGTCAGCTTGTTTAATTTTTCAAGGTAAACCGCCATTTGCAGAACATGTCATCTGGATGAGGGTCTGGCGGAGCAAACACACATTCTACAATAATGCGCTCATCAATCCCTTTGGCAAAGCTTTCAAATTCTTTTTTGTGCATGTGTTTGCAGACATATTCGCCCTGGCCCCGCGCAAGCCTGGCTTGCTGTGTGGGGCATGAGGGCACTGTAATGATTACTTCATCTTTTTTTTCCACAAAATCATAGCCCACAAGAATACACCAGGGGAATAGTTTTAAAGCCTGGACAAACCCTGTAAGGCCTTTTTCAGAAATATTGAATTTTTCCTTGAGATCCTTGGCAGCATAGCCTGCCACCTTGCCCCAGACCTGTTCATTGATTTTTTCTGCCGTTGACTGATCAAAGTTTTCAGTAATTTTGATAAACCAGAATGCATCCATGACCCTGTAGTTCCATAAAAGAAATTCAATATAGGCCTGAAGGTCTTTTTTGCTCATGGTTTTAAAAATGTCTAGATTCATGGGAGTTCCTTTTTATATAATTATGATTTTATCTATCTATACAACATTTGCATGACATTACAAAAATAAATCTTCGAGAATTCCTGTAAACTATGGTAAAAAAAAAGGATTTATAGTATTCGTGATGATATAAAAACAGTCTCTTGGACATGGATGGATAAAAAGGTAAGGATATTATCGTTTTGGCTGGAAACAATATCGTTTCAATACATGCACGAATTCTGGTGGTAGATGATGATGAAGCCATAAGAGATGCCTTAAAGTTAATCCTTGAAGATGATTACGATGTCGTCTGTGTTGACAGCGGGTCCAAAGCGATTGAAGAGGTTAAAAACCAGGTGTTTGATCTTGTTTTTCTGGACGTTGTAATGCCTGAAATGGATGGAATTGAAACCTTGAGGCGGATCAAGGCCCATGACAGAAACCTGGATATCATAATGGTTTCTGCCATTAACCGTGCCCAGGAAGCCACTGATTCCATTAGGCACGGTGCATATGATTATATTACAAAACCATTTGACCATAAAATCATATTGAATCGCCTGGAAAAGGTATTGTTAAAACGAAATCTAGTCAAAGAAGTCAGTTTTCACAGGTCTCAGGCAGCTTCCAGATCCTGGCAGACCAAAATCATCAGCAAGGCAAAAAATATGACTGCTGTGTTTGATCTGGTTGCAAAGATTGCTAAAACATCGAGCAATGTCATAATTACAGGAGAGAGCGGAACTGGAAAGGAATTGATTGCAAGGGCAGTTCACAATGCAAGCCTGCGTAAAGATAAACCCTTTGTTGCCATTAATTGTGCATCCATACCGGCAGAACTCATGGAGTCAGAATTATTCGGCCATGAAAAAGGAGCTTTTACCGGAGCTTATAAGCAGACTATAGGTAAATTTGAATTTGCCCACCAGGGCACAATTTTTCTGGATGAAATTTCCTGTCTTAAAACTGAGTTCCAGGCAAAGCTTTTAAGGTTTATCCAGGAAAGGGAATTTACACGGGTGGGCAGCCATCGCATCATTAAAGTGGATGTCCGAATTGTTGCCGCCACAAACACCAGCCTGGATGAGATGGTGAGGAAAGGTACATTCAGAGATGATCTCTATTTCAGGCTTAATGTGGTTCCAGTATTGCTGCCGACCCTTCACAGCCGCAAAGGTGATGTTCCGCTTCTGGCAAATTTTTTTCTGGACAGGTTCAACCGTCAGATGAATAAAAGCGTAAAAGGCTTTACCCCGGATGCCCTTGCCGTGTTGGAGTGCTATCCATGGCCCGGAAACATCCGTGAGCTGGAAAATCTTATCGAACGGATGGTGGTGCTGGGAACAGAAAATCAATTCATTGATGAAAAAGACCTTCCCTTTGAACTTTTGTTCCACAGGGAATCCATAAAGGGGGCTGGAAATGGAAACTGGGAAAATAAGGGGTTAATTCAGGCCCGCCAGTCCTTTGAACGTCTCTACATCCTGCGGGCCCTTCAGAGCTGCCGGTGGAATCAGACCAGGACTGCAAATCTTCTTGAAATTCACAGAAACACCCTTCTCCAGAAAATGAAAACTTTGGATCTTACCCGGGACCGAAATGATTCCTAATCCTGTATTCCTGGCAGGCTAATTGAAAAACAGGAGCCCTCGTCTTTTTTGCTTTTAACTTCTATCTGCCCCCCATGTTCCGAGACCACCTTATGGGTGATGGCAAGCCCCAGGCCCGTGCCCTTAGCCTTGGTGGTAAAAAACGGATTAAAAATATTTTCTGCCAGCTCGGGTGAAAAACCATGGCCAGTGTCCCTGAAATTTATGACAACCCTGGTGTCTTTACAGAATACATGAATGGTGATCACCCCGCCATCTGGCATTGCCTGGGCGCCATTTTGCATGAGATTTATAAATACTTTTTCAAGCTGATCAGCATCTGCCATGATCTGTGGCAGTTCATTGGTAATATCCCATTGGCAGGCAATACCTTTTACTTTAAAATCAGTTTCCAGTAGTTCAATGGTCTGTCTTAGCAACTCCCGGATATCTGTGGGATTAAAATTGTATTTTGGCGGTCTTGACAACTCTAAGAGTTCTTCAATGATATTGTCTAACCTGTTGATCTCCCTGGGAACTGTTCTTTGAAATTTTTCCAGGAAACCTGGTTTCTTAATTTTTTCCGGCAGCAGTGCCACATAGGTTTTGATGGCAGAAAGGGGATTTCGAATTTCATGGGCCATGCCGGCAGCCATGGTTCCAAGATCTGCAAGCCGCTGGGTCTGGCGGATTTCAGCCTCAAGCTTTTTAAGGGCAGTAATATCATTGAGATTGAATATGAGCTGTCTTATGTTTTTTTCATCTGATTCAAGAACACTTGAGCCTGTCAGGAGTATCCGGGTATCTTCTCCTTTTTGTAAATGAATTTCGCGCTGGTTTCTGCCTGAAGTATTTTCAAGAGATTGTTGTATATAGGTTGAAAATTGCATGTCTTTATCAAAAAATTCCAAAACAGGGCAGCCTATTATAGTATGGTCCGGGTGGATACCCAGAATGTTACAGGCAGAAGGGTTGACAGCCGTAATAACCCCTTCCATATCAACGGCCAAAAGGCCGTCACTCATTGTGTCCAGTATTTTTTTGGCATATAATTGCAATCGTTTGATTTTTTTGAGTTGGTTTTCCAATTGCTGTTTTTGTGCAAGGACTTCCTTTATCATAAAGGAAAAATTGGATGCTAAAATCTCCACTTCATCCCGGGTGTGAATGGAAATCTTTTGTTTTAAATTGCCCCGGGCTGCTTCAATAGTGGCTTTGACCAATGTTTCCAGAGGTCGGGTGACCCGCTGGGCAGCCCAGTTGGAGATCAGGATACCAATAGCAAGAGCCACAGATCCCAGAATAAGAATGCTCCAAAGAGTCTGGTGGATCTGCTGGTACATCAGTTCAAGGGATAAGCAGACCCGTATGGTTCCCCACCGGTCTCGGGAACCGGGAAGATATACAGGCACAGCCACATTCATGACAGGAGTGGTGCCGGGTTCAGGAGCATGGACTGTGATCAAGGGCTGTTTTACCTTAACAGCGTTCAGGCTGACCTTGTCTGTAAGTATCCTGTTCTGGAGATCAGGTCTTCTGCTGTAGCCGGCCACCTTTCCTTCCTTGTCATGAATAATCACATAAATGATGTCGGGGTTATTGACTGCCTGGTTGACAAGTTTTTCCAAGGCAACATAATTATAAGTGATCAGGTGATCAACGGATATGACAGCAAGATTTTTTGCAATGGCCAGTCCCTGTTTCTCAATTCGGCCCCGAATAGTCCTGGTTTGAAGCATTCCCAGGACCAGAGCAAGGGTTGTCAGCAAAAGCAGGAGCATAATTGAGGTGATAAGGATAAATCGATAGCGCAGGGAAATAAATTTTGATTTTTTTACTATATTTTCCTTGTTGTCGAACTCACCATTATGTTTTTTTTCAGGGAGTAAGCTTCTTTTTTGTAAATATTTAGTCATTTTGCGGGGATTTGGATTTGTCTAACCATATTTTATTGAGCGGCATGGTATGGGCTCCTAATGCACTCACTTTAACGGATTTAACATAGGGTTGATACACCCGGTCCACACTCATATAAAAAAGGGGGATCAGTGGTGCTGATTCCATGATGGTTGCTTCTATCTTCTGGTACATCTTTGCCCGCTCAACCGGGTCCACAATCCCCCTGGCAATCAACAGTCTCCGGTCTATATTTTCATCCTGAAATTTCATAAAATTGGTTGGGGATTCAGAGGCAAAAAGGGAATATAAAAAGCTGTCCGGATCAGGCATGTCTGCAAACCAGGCATACCGGTAGATCTGGACTGAGTCTGATCTTAAATAGGCTTCAAATTTTTTCCAGTCATTGATATATTTTACCCTGAGCTTTATGCCGAGCCCGGCCCAGAAGTCTTTGATCATAGACATTTCCTGCTCTACTCTGGGGGTTTTAAAGGCTGAGACAATCTCCAGTTCAGGCAGATTCTCAAGGATCGTGCCAGGGAGTTTGTTCAAGTGTTTGCGGGCAAGATCAGGATTGTTGTCCTCTATTTGATTCAATGGATTATATCCTGGCATGCCTGGAGGTAAGATGGTTCTTGCAATTTCAAACCGGCCTTTATAGACCTGGTTGACAAATGTAATGCGGTCAACGGCAAGAGAAAGTGCTTTTCGAAGGTCAGGATTTGCAAGATTGGGATGTTTTACATTTATGCCGTAAAAAAAGAGGCTCAAAGAGGGCCTGTGAAACCATTGAAGCCCTTTTGTATCTGAAAGTTTTTCTTTGACATTCCCATAGACTGCAGTTTCTTCAATATTGCCATTTTGAAAATCAGCTAACACTTGAGGATCTTGCCCACCAGGATAGATTTTATAATGAATCTCATCCAGATAGGCAGGTCCGGCATAATACTCTTTAAACTGCTTAAGGCGGATAGATTTGTCCCCATCCCAGGACACAAACTTGAACGGACCGGTTCCCACGGGATTTTTTCCAAATTCATCCCCAAGTTTGATTACTTCTTTCTGGGGAACAATAGCAGCCTGGTACATGCCCAATGCAGTCAGAAAGGGCACATGGGATTCTTCCAGGTGGACCTGCAAAACCATGTCATTTTCAATTTCCAGTCCTGGAACATTTTCCCGGGTTTTGGCCCTGTATTCCTTTGCCCCGACAATTTTAAGCAGATGGGGCAGTACGGCAGGAGCAGGCTCGGCCCGCAAAAGTCTCTTAAAGGAAAATACCACATCCCCGGAAGTAACAGGATCAAGGTTGTGAAACCGGGCATTTTTTCTTAAGATAAAACGATATACTTTCCCTTTCTCTTTTACCTGCCATGTTTCAGCCAGACCCGGTAAAACCGACAGATAGGGATCAAACCGGACAAGTCCATCAAAAATCTGATGGACAAGCGCTAATCCATAGATATCCTGAACATAGGCAGGATCAAGGGTGGCAGGATTGTTCCACAAAGGTGCCCTGTAAATGCCGCCCAGAACAGGTACAGGTTCGGATACAGCCTTTTGTGTGATTTCTTTTTCTTCCTGGTTTGTGCAGCCGGGTAAGATAACCAGATTTAAGAAAAAAAAACTAGTGAAAAATAGTGAAAACAGGTTTGAAAGGTGCATCTTTCCTCCTTAACTGGTATATGTTTAAAAAAAAAAATTACCATATGGAAGGTTAAAATGCAAGTATTTCAAATTTTATGGAAAGGGCTTGTACGCCAAGACACATTGCCAAACAATAAAAAAAAGCACGGAAGAAATGATTCCGTGCTTTTTTTAACCTGAACTAATAAACAGGTATTTTTTAAAAAAAAGATTCTACCAAGGACCGCCGCCGCCAGCAGCAAGAACAGGCAATGCATATCCGGCAACCAAAACACCAATTACAAATAATTTTACCATTAAATTTTTCATTGTTTTTCTCCTTTACTATCATGGTTAATTAAAAACGTTAGTTGAAAACTCGATACAATTATCGTCTCTTTGATTATTGATAGAGCAAGGCATGGACCAAGGATCGTATTCTTAGAAAATATTTTATAACTATCTGAAATTAAAGAAATATTTTATAAAAGTTAAAGCAGTGCACAAACAAAGACCTTTTGGGAGTGCACATTCTTATGTGCAGACAGAATCGCAAAAATTCAAAATGTGAATTTCCCTTCTTTTTTCCCTCATTTTATGTTGCAGGGCCTTGTTCTCTATATTTTGCATATAAATATGTGCAAAGTGTCTATGTTCATAGGCACTCTTTTTTTTATTTATATTTCAAGTACTTATATGTTTTGTGCTGTTTTTGGCTTGATTTGAGTCCACAAACCAGTGCATTTTTTTTATTTTCATGAATTCTCAATTGCACCACAAAGAGGTTTTAATACAATAAATTAAGGTGCTTGACTTGATATTGATTATTGTATTTTCCTGGCACAGTCATTGCTTTTATATTTTTTTTGGGAATTATGGATTTGTCTTTCGTGAATATTTTAGTGGATATTGATTATTGCTGATTATTGGAAAATTTTCAATCGGGACAAAAGATTGAAAAAAAAACATGGAAAGAACATGCAGAAACAAAATTCAAAGTTCATGTTCAAGACTTCCGGGTTCATAGAACTATCCCTGTGGTATCAGAACATTTTGACTGCCTTAAGGATGGCAAAACTCAGGTTACAATGATAAATAATAAGAATCTGTGCGGTAATGAATCAATTCTTTTTGTTGATGATGAATCTTTTATTGTGCATGTCCAGCAAAAGACCTTTGAACGGTATGGGTATAATGTCACACCTTTTGTCAGCAGCCTTGATGCACTGAATGAATTTAAAGCCCGACCCTGGATTTTTGACATTGTCATCTGCGATATGGCAATGCCGATCATGACAGGTGTGGAACTGGCACACAGGATTAAACAGATCAGACCTGATATCCCAGCCATCATCACTACAGGTTTCAGCGAACAGATCAACAAGGATAATTATCGTGACATGGGTGTTGACGGTTTTTTAATGAAACCTTTTAGTAAAGAAGAGTCCCTGAAGATGATTCGACATCTTCTGGACACCTGCTACCCCCTCCTATCTGCAGTTCCTCTTTTTATCCGGGACAAATGTTTTCTGCGGGAACTCAAGCGGCTGAGGAAGGACGAGTGACAATATATTCGCTATTGTTTTCATAGGGTCCTGTACCTGTTACGATAAGTGCCTGTTATTTTTCAGGAATCATGGTTCCAGCACCTCTGGATTGACAATATGGGGTATCTGTCGGTTTTTGTAAAATTTGATGACATTCATGGCTGCCAGTACAGACATCTGATCTCTGGCTTCTATTGTTCCTGATCCCACATGGGGAAGAATGCAGGCATTTTCCATGGAGAGAAGCGGGTTATCCTTCTGCATGGGTTCTGGATTTGTCACATCCAGGCCGGTTCCCCAGATATCACCCTCCTGTATGGCATGGGCCAGATCTTTTTCATGATGAATAGGGCCTCTGGCAGTATTAATAAAAATTGCAGAGGGCTTCATTTTTTTAAAGGCTGACCTATTGAAAATTTCTTTTGTTTTTGGTGTCAATGCGCAATGAACTGAAAGCACATCGCTTTTTAAAAGAAGATCATCAAATTCGACATAGCTTGCATTCAGCAGTTTTTCAGCATCCTTATCCCTGGTTCTGTTATGATAAATAATATCCATATTATATGCATTTTTACAGCGCTGGGCCATTTTAATACCGATGCGGCCAAGCCCGAAAATCCCTAAGGTTTTATTTTTCAATTCAATGCCAAGGTTTCCCGTTGGATTGAAATATCCCCACTGGCCTTTGATAATGGTTTTATGCAGAAAAAACATTTTCCTTGCAACTGCGATCATCAGGCCAAAGGCAATGTCGGCCGTTGCTTCGCTCATGGCATCCGGTGTAAACCCGACAGGAATGCCCAAACGGGTGGCCATGTCAATATCAATATTATCATAGCCCACGGCAAATTGAGAGATGATTTCAAGGTGGCGGCATTGTTCTAAAAAATGCCTGTCAATCTTGTCGGTGAGGGTGCAGAGCAGGGCATGATGGGTCTTTGCATGTTCAATGAGTTCATTCTGTGTCATGGGTGTTTGTTCTTCCCATATTGTGAGAAGAAAATTCTCTTTTTCCAGAAGACTTATTCCTGCCCTGGGGTATTGTCTTGACACCAGTATTTTCTTTTTCATTAGGTTCAGTCCTTTATCTATTCTGTTCACCATTCAATGATTTAATGTATATGAGTATTCGATTTTCTGACGAGCGTCAAGATAAAGAAAAACTGGGTTTCAGATTTTTTCAAAATTGTGTACACTTGAACTATTTGAAACTGGTTTTGCTTTTAAGGAGAAAATATATGCCATTATCATTTACATCCAAAAGCCATGGAAATATTGCTTTTGGTTTTTTTAACATTGAGTCTGATATGCTGTTGCTGGAAAAGTATTTCTTTTTTGCAGATGATTTTTGCCGGTGGATTATTGAGATGGCAAAAGAGGATGATTCCGGAGTAAAAATTTTTGAGCATCCTGTATATTATATAGCTGATCCCAATGATATCGGGGATTTGATGGGGGCTATACACGGGATGCTGTTTACCGGATTTATCGGAAAACTGTATACTCTATTTCCTTTTCCAGATGATCCAAAAGCTTTTAAGCAGAATCCCGATGGATTTAAAACCCGGAAAGTTGTGAAATCTTATATTGAACCTTTTTCAGCAATAAAAAATATTCCCATTGAGATTTATAATGACAGCCAGGCCAAAATCGGTTCCTATGCATTTGATAAAATAGTATTTCATGAATTGATTGAATATGTCTGGAAAGGTGGTTATCCTCGCTGGAAAGATGAAATAAGACCTCAATATGTAATACAGATGAAAGAGTGTATTCAAAAAAGCCGCAACTCCTTTTTTAAAGGGGTGTTTTCATCTTAAAACATTTGATGTATGGTAAGAAATTTTAAATTCTAATTTTGAAAGGAAAATCCTTATGCCGATTGCAGATAAAATGGTTAAAATGGTTGAAGCCGCATCCATGATCCGGAAGATGTTTGAAGAAGGGATCAAAATGAGAGAAAAATATGGACCTGATAATGTATTTGACTTTTCCCTTGGGAATCCTGATGTTCCCCCTCCGGCTGCGGTAAAAAATGCTTTGATTGAATTGATAAACAGCAAGACCACCTCCCACGGGTATATGCCCAACTCAGGATATCCCCATGTAAGGCAGGCAGTGGCAGATTATTTGAACAAAGAATATAATATTGGGCTTACATCAGATCTTGTTGTTATGACTGCTGGTGCGGCAGGAGCCTTGAATGATACCCTGCGGGCATTGTTAAATCCAGGGGAGGATATACTCACACCGGCACCCTATTTTGTCGGGTATAACCAGTATGCCTTTGTTGCCGGTGTAAACTTGAAAACAGTGGAATCTTTTCCCGATTTTCATCTGGATCTTGATGCCATTGAAAAGGCCATTACTAAAAATACAAGGGTCATGCTGATAAATTCACCCAATAATCCGACCGGTGCTGTTTATACCAGAGAAGAACTTATGGGGTTAGGAGAGATATTAGAAGCTGCCAGCCAAAAATTTGGAAAAAGGATTTACCTGATTTCCGATGAACCCTATAGAAAGATTGTTTATGGTGTTGAGGTTCCGTGCATGTTTGATATCTATCCCCATACCATTGTGCTGACATCCTATTCCAAGGAATTGTCGCTTGCAGGAGAAAGAATCGGGTATCTTGCCATTCATCCCAAAGCCGAAGATGCAGCCATTATTGCAGGGGCCACAGGTGTGACCAATACCATGATGTATGTGAATGCCCCGGCTCTTTTCCAGCAGGTGGTGGGAAAGCTCCAGGGAGTTACAGTGGATATTAATATTTATAAAAAACGGAGGGATATGTTTTGTAAAGGCCTTCATGGGGCAGGGTATGAATTTGATGTGCCGGATGGCGCTTTTTACCTGTTTCCCAAAAGCCCCATTAAAGATGATATTAAATTTGTGAAGATCTTAAGTGAACAAAACATTCTTGCTGTTCCAGGAACAGCCTTTGGTGGGCCCGGCCATTTCAGGCTTTCCTATGCCGTGCCGGACAAAACCATACAAGGCTCCCTGGAAAGATTTAAAAAAGCCTTTGACTCTGTAAAATAAGACCGAAAATGGGGTCAGGCTTGCGTTGTTGCGTTATTATTCAATAACGCAACAACACAAGCCTGACCCCGGTTTTTACGACGATGTTTTTTCAAATTGTGTCATAAAAGATACCAGATCCTTGATGGCATCAATGCCTGTGGCATTATAAATGGAAGCACGGCATCCGCCCACACTCCTGTGACCTTTCAGACCACCCATCCCATTTTCAATGGCCTTGGCCACAAATGTTTTTTCCAGGGTCTCATCTGGCAGGCGAAAGGTGATATTCATTAAAGATCGTGATCCTTTTTCTGCCGTGGCCCGGTAAAAACCTGAAGCATCTATGAAATTGTATAGCAGGTCTGCTTTTTCACGGTTTTTTTCATCCATTTTTTCAAGGCCGCCAATGGTTTCTTCCAGCCATTTCATAACCAGCTGGATTGTATAAACGGCAAAACAAGGGGGTGTATTATACATGGAGTTCTTATTTGCAAAGGTGGCATAGCTTAACATGGTGGGGATATTATCCGGCACAAGATCCAATAGATCCTGCCGGATAATGACCATGCATACGCCTGCAGGTCCGATATTTTTCTGCGCGCCGGCATAGATCATGCCGATCTTGCCCATATCTACGGGCCTTGACATGAAGTCCGATGACATATCAATGATCATGGGCACTGTTCCTGTGTCGGGAAGGGACTCAAACTGGGTGCCTTTAATGGTGTTGTTTGACGTCAGATGCACATAAGCCGCATCCTTGTTAAAAGATATGTCTTGCGGGATATAACAAAAATTTTTATCTTCGGAAGAGGCCACAACCTTTATGGGCTTGTTTTGAATCTGCGCTTCTTTTATGGCTTTTGTGGACCAGGTTCCCGTGTTGATATAATCGGCACTCCTGCCATCGGAAAGAAAATTTAATGGGGTCATGCAGAACTGCATGCTGGCACCACCCTGTAAAAAAAGTACGTGATATTGGTTATCAAGTTTCAACAGCCTTTTGGTTCGTTCTATGGCATCGTTGATGACATCATCAAACCATTTGGACCGGTGACTGACCTCGGTGATGGACATGCCGCTGCCTGCAAAATTTAAAAAAGAGTCCTTGATTTCTTCAAGAACAGGTAGGGGAAGAGCGGCAGGTCCGGCATTAAAATTATGGATTCTGTTTTGCATAGGGTAATTTCCTTATCATTTGTTGTATGGATAAAAAAAGCAAACCCGGTTACTTCCTTTTAATATAAAGGCAGGTTCCGGGTTTGCAGGTAAAAATTTTATTTCTTTGCTTGCCTGGGTTTGGGTAAGGGTTCAATATCTCTTAATGCGGCATCAATCTGTTCCTGGGGGAGTTCATGGTCAGAAAGCTTACCTCTGAAGAAAGCTTCATAGGCCGCAAGATCCACAAGACCATGGCCGCTCCAGTTAAAGAGAATGGTTTTTTCCTTGCCCTCTTCTTTGGCTTTAATGGCTTCACGAATGGTCATGGCAACGGCATGGTTGCATTCAGGAGCTGATATATACCCTTCAGACCGGGCAAAGGTCATGCCTGCCTTAAAGGTTTCCATTTGATGGATGGATTCTGCCCTGATGATTCCATCAAGAACAAGCTGGCTGACAAGAGGAGCCATTCCATGGTATCGCAATCCACCTGCATGGATGGGTGCCGGAACAAAATTATGGCCCAGGGTGTGCATGGGCAGCAAGGGTGTCATCTGTACTGTATCCCCGAAATCATAGGCAAATGGGCCGCGGGTCAGGGTGGGGCAGGAAGTTGGTTCCACAGCAATAATGTCAATCTCTTTGCCGTTTATTTTATCCAGGGCAAAGGGGAAGGAAAGACCTGCAAAATTACTTCCGCCGCCAGCGCTGCCGATGATGACATCGGGATAATCCCCTGCCATTTCCATCTGCTTTTTGGCTTCAAGACCGATAATGCTCTGATGGATCATGACATGGTTGAGCACACTGCCCAGAGCATATTTGGTGTTTTCATCACCCACAGCTTCTTCAACAGCCTCGCTGATGGCCATGCCAAGACTGCCCGGAGAATCTGGATATTTTTCCAGGATTGACCGGCCGGCCGCTGTTTCAGTGCTGGGGCTTGCCGTACAATTTGCCCCCCAGGTTTCCATCATCAAGCGGCGGTAAGGCTTCTGGTTGTAAGAAATTTTAACCATAAAGACTTTGCACTCAATGCCGAAAAATGAACAGCACATGGAAAGGGCACTGCCCCACTGGCCTGCTCCAGTTTCCGTGGTGATTTTTTTGGTGCCGGCCATTTTGTTATAATAGGCCTGGGCAATGGCTGTATTGGGTTTGTGACTGCCGGCAGGACTTACGCCCTCGTTTTTAAAATAGATTTTTGCCGGTGTGTCAAGGGCTTTTTCAAGATTGTAGGCCCTATAAAGAGGAGAAGGACGCCAGATAGCATATTTTTCCAGGACTTCTTCAGGGATGTCAATCCATCTTTGGGTGCTAACTTCCTGTTCAATCAGGTTCATGGGGAAAATCGGGGCAAGATCCTCAGGGCCACAGGGCTGTCCTGTACCTGGGTGAAGAGGTGGTTCCATTCCATTGGGCAGGTCGGCCATGATGTTGTACCATTGTCTGGGCATGTCCTGATCAGATAAAACAAACTTTTTGGTCCTCATAACTCCTCCTATTATTGGATTATTATAGTAGCGAGACATGGGTATTGAAGTGTGAAAAGCAGATGGTCAGTTTTATTCTCCTCGCACCTCAAACTTCATTGCTCCCTACTGGTTGACAATATTGGGGGACTTTCCTGTTTTCAAATACTCAACTATCTGGTTTGCCACATCCCGTGCCACATTATCCTGGGCTTCATAGGTGGATGCACCCAAATGGGATGTGCAGATAAAATTATCCAGATCCATGAGACATATTTTCCCCGGGGGTTCTGTGACAAATACATCAAGGGCACCGCCGCCAAGGTGATTTGCCTTTAAGGCATCGTGCAGATCATCTTCATTGACAATCCCGCCCCTTGCACAGTTGATGAGCATGGCGCCCTTTTTCATTTTAAAAAGGGTTTCCTTGTTGAACAGGTTGGTGGTTTCAGCTGTTTTAGGGGTGTGAATGGAGATATAATCCGATTCAGCCAATATTTCATCAAAGCTGACGGGTCGGATGCCCATTTTTTTAATGCTTTCGGGGGGCTGGTAAGGATCAAACCCGATTACTTTCATTTTCAGTCCCAAAGCTCTTTCTGCCACAAGACTCCCGATATTGCCGATACCCACAAGTCCCAGGGTTTTTTGGTATATTTCACGGCCCTTGAGACTTTTTTTCTCCCATTTGCCTTCTTTCATCGTGGCAGTAGCCCTTGGTATATTGCGGGAAAGTGCCATTATCATGGCAATGGCGTGTTCTGCTGTTGTAATCGCATTGCCGAAAGGCGTGTTCATTACAGCAACACCCGCTTTGGTAGCAGCAGGGATGTCGACGTTATCAAGCCCGATACCGGCCCTGCCGACGACTTTGAGATTTTTTGCCTTGGAAATTAATTGTTCTGTTACTTTTGTTTTGCTCCGAATGGATAATGCGTGGTAATCACCGATGATTTCTTCAAGTTCAGATGGGCTTAAATCTGTTTTTACATCCACTTCAAACCCGGGTGTGTTTTTAAAGATTTCAATTCCGACATTGGAAAGGGGATCGCTGACGAGTATTTTCATGATAAATTTCCTTTGTTAATAAAAAATGCTAAGTTAAAATTATAGAAATATTAAAAACTTCGGGTCAATACTGTAAAAATAGTTAGATAATGGTGTTAAAAAATCACTACTCATTAAATTATTCTTCCTCAAGTGATAGCAGATAGGTATGCAGGTTTATATTTTTGTTTCTCAGCCCCAGCTTTGTCCTTATTTTATAGCGGTGGGAGGTGATCGTATTTAAGGAAACATTGAGAACCTGTGCGATTTCCTTGTTTACTGCTCCATCCTTGACAAGGGCCGCTACTTTTATTTCCATTGGGGTCAGGTTCAAGTATTTGGAGGACAGTTTCCCGATCAAAGGCGATGTGACCTGGTTCATATTTATTTGGAGCCGATCTAATAATATTTGTTGCCCTTTATTTAAACCAGATTCTTCAAGCTGCTTAAGAAAGGGCACGATGGATTGCTTGATATTGATTAAAAAATTGTCTTTATTAATTTTTTCTTTTTGTTCCATCTGTTTTAAAACCACCCTCAAGGCAATATTGGCTTCCTCAAGCCTTTGATTGGTTTTTTTTAAGTTGTCCGTCCGTTCCTGTACAAGCTGTTCAAGATGTATCTTATAATTGCTGAGTTCGTCTTGAAGGCGTTTGCGCTTGAAAAATTCCGGGATATCAATTTTTTTGTAATGTTCGTATTTAATATATGCTTTTTTGCAATAATCGCTGATATAATCCTTGATCCTGGAAGGGTGGGCCATGATAAACCGGCAGTGGCGGTCACCTTTTGCCCGGCATTCTATTTCAGCAGTTACAAGGGGAATTCCAAAACTTTCTTCGCACCAGCCAGAGGAATATCCGGCATTCATAACACAGACGGGAAAGTCGGCTTTTTCCCCTTTGTCCATCCATGCCTGGGCTTCAAATGAATAAGGGTGATCATAAATCAGATAATAATTTTCATCTGCCGTGGGTTTGGAAAAAGGATGTATTTTAACCGATGCCCATCCTGTATAAGCAAAATGGACCGGTCCTGCTGAAAGTTTTTCAATGGGATCAGTCACTTTCATTTTTGAGAAAAAACTTTTTGCATCAGCTTTCCCGATTGAATGGGCAATATCAAAAAGAAAATTATATGAAAGGGTCCTTGCCTCTTTTTCACCCCGGTCTTTATACAAAAGCGCCATCATATCAAAAAACTCTATTGACATGGAGGCAGCTCTCACAAGGATGTATCGTTCTCCTGAAAAGTTTATTGAGCCTTTTTCAGGATCACTTTGACTTATGGAAAAATAGTTTTTTACATAATTTTGAGCCGTTAGAAAAACCTGATAAAAATTGTCGGGCACACTTACTGTATTCAATACAGTGTCAGAAGGGATCTTCATAACAACTCTATCAAACAGGATTGGTTTTTATGAATTCGCAAGGATTATTCATAAAATTTTTATATATTTTATAATATTGTGTATCTTCATACTCAATGGGCTCAACAACGGGGTTGTCAAAGCTGTAAATCCGGGCTTCCGGGCAAGCCATTAAAAAAGGAGAATGGGTGGCAATAATAAACTGGGCATGGCCTTGAAAACTTATTTTCATCAAAAGATTTAAAAGTTCAATCAGAGAAGAGGGAGACAAGGCAGTTTCCGGTTCATCCAGAAAGTATAATCCTTTAATCTTATACCGGGATTGGAAATATGACATGAGTGACTGGCCATGGGATTGGGTGATCAAGGACTTTCCCCCGAAATATTTGAGCATTCCAGAATCATTCATAGACCATTCCTCAAGGTTTTTTGCAAAATGGGAAAAGATCTGGGAGCCGAAAAATGAACCCGTTACAGGCCCATTTTCCCATTGAATGGAAATGGTTTTATACAGATCTTCTTCATAGGGGTTTCTTTCACGTCTTAAATTGAATTCACTTTGCCAGATATGGATGCCGCATCTGTAAGCAAGGGCTTTAAGCAAAGTTGATTTGCCAGTACCATTTTCACCGATGAACAGCGTGATCGGGCTTTTGAATATGATTTTCTCAGTATTTTGAAAAATTTTCAGGTTAAAGGGGTAAAAATTTAAAACAGGAAATTTTTCAGGGTGAATGTTTACCTCTTTTACGTAAATCAAACCTGTTTTCCTTTTCTTGCTTTGGCCTGTTCAATTAAATCAAATAAAGAGGAAACTTTAGGTTTTACCTTATTTAAAAAGCTTTTTTCAAAGTCTTCTTTGGTTAATTTATCACTAAAATAGGCATGAACATCAAAGTGGTTGTACCAGCAGTCAAGGGTTTTAAAACAGGGAAGCCCGCTGTTTTCAGCCCGGCAATAGGGAAAATTGATTTGATGCCCAAGTCTTGGGCACCTGATTTGAAAATCATCTTCTGGGGGTTTTTCAGAAAGTGCATCCATGTTTTCATCCTTGTGTGTCGTCATTTGATTCCTATCTCTTAAAGTGCCTGCAACAGCCTTTTCCATATTTAAAGACTGTTGCAGGTGAGGTTTTAGTTGAATTTAAGTTGCCTGTCTGGGTTTGGGCAACGCTGCAATATCCTTTAATGCTGCATTAATTTGTTCCTGGGGCAGTTCATGATCGGACAGGTTCCCCCGCATATAAGCTTCATAGGCAGCAAGGTCTACAAGACCGTGACCGCTCCAGTTAAACAGGATGGTTTTTTCCTTTCCTTCTTCCTTGGCTTTAAGTGCTTCCTGGATTGTTATGGCAATGGCATGGTTGCATTCAGGTGCAGAGATAAACCCTTCAGACCGGGCAAAGGTAAAACCGGCTTTAAAAGTTTCAATCTGGTGGACAGATACAGGCCGGACAATACCGTCCAGGATCAGCTGGCTTACAATGGGTGCCATGCCATGGTATCTTAATCCGCCTGCATGGATAGGAGCTGGTACAAAATTGTGCCCCAGGGTATGCATGGGCAGCAAAGGAGTCATCTGAACAGTATCCCCGAAATCATAGGCAAAGGGCCCCCTGGTCATGGTGGGGCAGGAGGTCGGCTCCACAGCAATAATATCAATATCCCGGCCGTTTATCTTGTCCAGGGCAAAGGGCATGGCAAGACCTGCAAAATTACTGCCGCCGCCGGCACTGCCAATGATGACATCAGGGTAGTCTCCTGCCATTTTCATCTGTTTTATGGCCTCAAGGCCGATGATGCTTTGATGGATCATGACGTGATTTAATACACTACCCAAAGCATATTTGGTGTTGTCATCGGAAACAGCTTCTTCCACTGCCTCGCTGATGGCCATACCAAGGCTTCCCGGAGAGTCTGGATCTTTTTCAAGAATGCTGCGGCCAGCCCTTGTTTCGTTACTTGGGCTTGCCGTACAATTGGCCCCCCAGGTTTCCATCATCAAACGGCGATAGGGTTTTTGATTATAGGAGATTTTTACCATGAAAACCTTGCACTCAATGCCGAAAAAAGAACAACACATGGCAAGGGCGCTTCCCCATTGGCCAGCTCCTGTTTCAGTGGTGATTTTTTTTGTTCCGGCCACCTTGTTATAATAGGCCTGGGCAATGGCCGTGTTGGGTTTGTGGCTGCCGGCAGGACTGACCCCCTCATTTTTAAAATAAATTTTTGCCGGTGTGTCCAGTGCTTTCTCAAGATTATAGGCCCTGTAGAGAGGAGAGGGTCGCCAGATAGCATATTTGTCCAGGACTTCTTCAGGGATGTCAATCCATCTTTGGGTGCTCACTTCCTGTTCAATCAGGTTCATGGGGAAAATAGGGGCAAGGTCTTCAGGT
Organism: uncultured Desulfobacula sp.; assembly: GCA_964457495.1. Taxonomy (GTDB): domain Bacteria; phylum Desulfobacterota; class Desulfobacteria; order Desulfobacterales; family Desulfobacteraceae; genus Desulfobacula. The sequence continues at coordinate 7,131 of CAYWGN010000042.1, read as the reverse complement.
CCGCAGGGCTGTCCGGTTCCGGGGTGAAGTGGCGGCTCCATGGGAGTTGGCATGTCCGCCATGATATTATACCATTGGCGCGGCATGTCTTGTTCCGTTAATACATACTTTTTGTCTCTCATAGGTCCTCCTTGTTTGTGGTTAGAGTTATGGGGTTAAAACTCATTGAAAATATCAAAACATATTCATTGAATATGTAATGCCTACAAACTTATCAGGTTTGACACTATCACAATTTCTTTATGAGAATAACCGGGTCAAGTCAAGTATTAAATTCAACCTTGCTGATGGTCAGGGATGGTTATCAGATTTTTATAATCATCCATTGTGTCCACATCTATCAGGATGGCGTTATCAGGAATCTGCACTTTTAATATGGATTTTTTAAATTCATCAAAAAGAGCCCTTGCCCCGATATCGGCGGACAGGGATTTTAAGCGATGAAACAAAGGCCTGGCAATAATGACGGGGTTGCCCCGTTTGTTGTTGCAATAAGGGATGATAATGGGTGCGTCTGAGGTTTCAAAGGCATTAATCAGCTGGTTGATAATGACGACACTGACAAGGGGCTGATCTCCTAAAAGGAACATTGTTGCATCACAAATGGTCGAGACATTTTCAAGGCCTTTGATAAGGGATGTACTTTGTCCCTTTGAGTATTCTTTGTTTATGATGATTTTTGTATTGGAAAGGTCAAGGGTTTGACGTATTTCATCTGCCTTATGCCCTAAAACAATAATGATTTCATGCAATTCTGATCCCTTTGCATTCTCAATCACCTGTCCTAAAAGTGTGGTTTTCCCAAAGGGCAGCAATTGTTTTGTTTTCCCCATGCGGGATGCTGATCCGGCAGCAAGGATGACTCCGGCAATTTTTTTTCTGGGAAGGCTCATAAAATAAAGTTTTTCTGTTATTTCTTTTTATTTATTTTTTAAGTATTAAACAACTTTTAACAGAAGATTCATCAATAAGCGATGCTATAATAATCCTTTGAATGATTTTGTTAGTTTGCAGAAGTTCAGCAATTTTTTGACCGGAGTTTATTTTGTCAGGATTGTCAGCTTTGTTTAGAATTACAAAATTTGACAAGGGATGGCTCAAATGTCCGGCCTTTTTTATCTCAATGGCAATGGAAGTTGCCATGGCCTTTTCATCCATGGTTCCTCCCATGGATAATCCTGTATTCTTTGAAAAAAGTTTTGCCCTGTGGACATGGGTTTCATCAAGAGGTTTTCCAAGGGCATCAAGTCCTGAGACAAGGATCAGGTGGGTGGTGGCTTTGGGGACCACAGGTTCATGTGAAGCAGTTGATTTAAGGGGTTTTTGTCTGGCCCCGTCCGCCTCTACAATTATCCAGTCAAAAAGGTTGGCCTGCCATAATTCATCAATGCTGTCAGGGGCAAACCCTTTTAGTTTACCCGTTGGCAGATCATATTTAGCTCCGGCAGAAAAATGAAGGTAACTCTTAAGACGGACGTCTGATTTTTTAACAAGCTCGTCAATAGAGCTGTCAATGATTGTAAAAGGGGATTGAGAAGGCGTTGGCATAAAAATTTTGGTGGTGGTTGTGGTTAAAACTCTTTTGCCGGAATCTGCAAGTTCTTTTGCCAATCGGAACATAAGATTGGTTTTCCCGCCCGCACCAATTATGCTGATCAGCCCCTTGCCGGTCAATTGCAAAGTATCAATAAGGTTGGGTTTCATTTTATAAAATCAAATGCTAAAGCCTTTAAATTGTTTTTTAATGAACCTGAAGGTACTTTAATGTATTTAAAAATTTCATATGATTATTTCATAATATTTGTATAATTCAAACATTTAAATAAAAGTATTAAAATTAAAGAAGATAACATGACAGAAATGGTAAAAAAGACTGCTTAGTCAAATAAGGGTAAAAGATCTTTAAATCCTTCTTTTTCAAGGTCTTCTTTTGGAATGAACCTTAAGGATGCCGAGTTGATACAATACCTTAATCCTGCGGGTTTTGGCCCGTCATCAAACACATGTCCCAGATGGGAATCTGCTTTTTTGCTTCGAACCTCAACCCTTTTCATGAACAGGCCATTATCTTCTATCTCCTTTATGGCTTCGTTTTTTACAGGCTTTGTAAAACTGGGCCACCCTGTACCTGAGACAAATTTGTCTTGGGAAGAAAACAAGGGTTCATTGGAAATGATATCTACATATAGACCTTGTTTTTTATTGTCCCAGTATTCATTATTAAAGGGCGGTTCTGTGCCATTTTTTTGAGTTACCTGATACTGAATAAAGGTCAGTCTTTCTTTAATACTGACTTTAGAAGTCATATCTGTATCAAATATATGCCCATTTTCCTTCCATTCTTTTTCAATAAAACGATCCCTTCCCGAGCCTGCCCGATAAAATTTGTAACGGATGGGATTTTTTTTATGGTAATCCTGGTGATACACTTCTGCCTCATAGAAGTTTTTAAATTCAAGCATCTGTGTTGCCACAGGGTTGTCAAAAATCCTTGAAAGATTTATCTGGTCAATGACTTTTACAGCGTCTTTTTTTTGCGAGTCATTCTGATAGAAAATTGCAGACTGGTACTGGCTTCCCCTGTCAGCAAAAGACCCGTCAGGATCAGTGGGATCAATCTGCTGGAAAAAAATCTTGAGAAGCCCCTTGTAGGTGATGATATCAGGATCAAAGGTTACCTTGATCGCCTCATAATGCCCAGTTGTGCCTGATGTAACCTGCTCATAGGTCGGGTTTTCTGCATGGCCTCCCGTGTATCCCGAGATAACATCTGAGACACCATCAATTCCTTCAAAAGCAGATTCTACACACCAGAAACAACCGCCTGCAAAGACAGCAGTTTCAGATTTTTTAGTATCCATGCCTATTGTTCTCCTTTGGTCTAACCCTGATGCGGGTATTATCTGAATCAAAATGCCTGCAATAATTAACAATGCAGGTATCCAATATATTGTTTTAAATTTTTTCATACTGTCACCTCATAAAATGCGTTACAGTCTAAATTGAATAAAGCATTTTTTATGCCAGGGATTTAGGATAAGGAAAGCTTGATGTTTAAAGACTTTTTTCAGCCTTGATAATTGCCAGAAGACCGGCATGAAGATTCTGGATGATTCTGGATTCTGAAATTCCAAGCCTTTGACTATTGCTGATATCAAATACAGCATTTTCGATTTTTGTTTTTTCCCCGCAGGTTCCTCTGATTTGAAGATTGTAAGCCTTGATGAGTTTGAAAAGAAGTTCTTTTTTTTGTTCAAGTTTTTCAAGTTGGATATGGACCCCGGCCCTCATGGATGTACCAATATTTGTGGGACAGGAAGTAAGATGGCCATATGTCTTGTCCCAGGCAAAATCAAGGGTTTGGTTTAAAGCTGAAAGGGCTTGACAAAGGCGGTTATAAACTTTTGAAAGATCTGATGTCTTTTCAAGGCTGATGATTCTCAAATGATCTTCTTCATTTACCCAGACCATTAATTGTTTATCAAAAGAAAGATATACGCCCCTGCTCTTTGGAAAATCAGAATTAATTCCTGCGGCATCCTGGAACCTATCGCCTTTTTGAAACCATAAATTTTTTGTTTCAAGCTGTTTTAATTGATTTTTATCAATATGTTCAAAGGAATAATAATTTCCCTTAAGATTGCCTTTTAAACAGCTTAAGGCCGTTATTATTTTTTTTTCAAGTTCCCGGCGATGGGATAAGGGCATGTGACAGGGGAAGTTGAACCCTTTAAGATTTCTGGCAATTCTTATCCTTGTGGACAGAATATATTTTCCTTCCGGATCAAGGACAGGAAGGTTAAGCTCTCTAATATCTGATTTGTGTTTTAAGTTTTCAACCCCCCCATGGTATTCCAGGATAACAGGATCAAAAATAAGTGAAAATCTTTGATATGACTGGGCATCTCCAGCATAAATGCCAATGGCGCTGTCAGGATTTTTCAGCCCGGAATGAATGGCCTTTTCCAGGGTAAACCCTGAATCAGTCGTTTGATGTTTAAGTGCTTTGTAAATTTTTTGTGATAAATGTTTTTTTACAAGACTATTGGATTCTTCTGGAAAAACAAAGGGATTCAAATGGGGTTAACTCTCAATGGAAGACGACTGGGATGAGATGCCCCTTACAAGCATTGTCTGAATTTTATCCAGAATAATACAATCTGTATGACAACGGGGAAGTCGTGATTTATTCTCACAAGTCAGACACGGGCTTTTTATTAAGTATCCGATTTCAAAATCAAACACATCTCTATTAACGATAATTTTCATGGCAAAATATTTTTATATAATTTAATTAAAATTTATTTGTAACAATTTCCGAAAGAATCGTCAATATCTGCATTGATTATAGTCGAATATGTTTAAGTCGAAAAAACTGGATATTGCAAAAAAAATAATGATAATTTCAGCAGACAAGGGTTCTGTCCGGTGTTCCATTGCCTTAAACACAAGATATTGTGCTTGCCGATGATGCTAAAAGCTCAGGGCTGTTTAATAGTGCTCATGTTTAAATACGACATTGGGAGAGAAAAATTACAGAGGAAAGTCTGGGGTGACCATTCTGCTAAAAGATAAAGCTTGCCTTGCAAGTAGTCCTCTCTATAAAAATAATTTTAGCCTGGAAAATTAAATTTTATAATCCAAAATTTGAAAATGAATATTTAGCTCTCAATACAAAGATTGACAATGTTTGTATTATTGTTATTATAATTCATAGTTGTGTTGGGTTGATTTAACAACAAACTCAAAGATTTATCATATCAACGAATTATTCTTTTGAAAGGAGGTGCAAGATGCATATTTCCCTTACCCCCGAGCTTGAGGTCAAGGTTAAGGAAAGAGTAGCATCAGGTTATTACAACAATGCCAGCGAGGTAATAAGAGATGCATTGAGGTTTTGGGAAAGCAATGAGGAGTTTGTTCAACAAATAAAACTTGAAATATTAAAAAAACGCTTGGCAATTGGGGCAGAGCAAGCGGAACAGGGTAAATTTATCAAGGAGTCAATAACCGATATTATTAAAGAGGCAAAGAATGCCTAAATATCGCCTAACTCCAGCTGCAAAATCTGATTTAATAGAAATCTGGAACTATACAGTTGACACTTGGGGAGAAAAGCAGGCAGAAAAATCTTTTCAAGATATAGAGGATAAACTTAATCAACTTGCTGAGACCCCGGAAATAGGACAACAAAGATCTGAAATCAGACCCGGATATTATTCATTTCCAGCAGGGAAACACATCGTTTTCTATCTTCAGTCTGGCAAGCATATTGATATCATAGGTATTTTACATGGAAGGATGGATATTGATAGAAATTTAGTATGAAATTTAAATTGGAGGTCTGTGCCGGCATCCAAACGCAAGGACCTATGTTTATTAGAATCGTCTTTTTCAAAATAGGACGGATACCACATATTGAGGTCGGATTTTTTTTAACAAGTCGATGTCTAACAGAGGACAGTCTGAGAAAAATTCTGTTTCCCAGATACCCAACTATATTGCCAATAGTCCACCCCATCAGATCCGGCATTGGGGGAATTTCGTTATAGACATAGTCTGTACAACATCAGAATTGATATCCCTTATTTTTTGTCCCCAAAATAGTTGAATGGCCAGTCCATATCGGGGTCCACTTTAGTATGTAATAACGTTATTCATGCATTTCTATACATTTGTGATTTTTCTCCATTGAAACTTGTTCATTTGATTTTGTCTGGGCAGATATATTTGGATAAGTTCTTTCAGTCACTATGGATATTTTGTCATTATTAGTTTAATTTAATTATATTACTATGATAAATAACCATAAGTTTTAAATGCTTATAAAATTATAGCAGGTATTAAAAATGAGTAACACACCAATAGATGTCCTTGAAAGTTACAAAAGCTTTTTAAAAAAAAATAAACCACCAGCCTATTTAAAAAAATTAAAGGATATTGAGAAAGACAACTCAGATGGCGCTATATTTGAAGCGATCGTATATTCAATATTGCAGTCTTTTAAAATTTTCACAGAGATCGGCGACAATCCTAAGTCAGGAGGAACCGATTTTATTTGTAAAGTGAACAACCACCCATTCTCATGTGAGGCGACAATAATCAATAATATTGCAATGGAAAGGCAAACTAGATTAAAGCATGACCAACGGAAAAATACCGGAGGATTCTTTCAGCCTTATCAAGAAATATCTTCGAAATTAGAAAATAAAGTTAAACAGCTTTCAAGAAATGATGATCCTGGCATAGTATTTATTGGCACATTCCATAATGAATCCAGGATGATCCTTTTGGAACAAATGGCTGATTGGTATCTTTCTTCTTTTTTGAATAAAAACTTACAAGAAATCTCTGCTTTTATTTTGGTTGGAATAAATATTGATACATACAGCATGATGGGTTTTCTGAATCCAAAACCAAAGTGTTCTTTTGACATTAAATGGCTTCCTGGTATAACTTTTCGTAAAATGACTAAGGAGGGTTTAGAAGGTGGAAATAGCGAGGGTGAGTGGACTAATACAAAAGACAGTTCTCGGCCATCATTTTCAGACCATCCTTTGCAGTTAGTGAATTCATGATATTAGCAGACTATATTTTTAACTATTTTAATAAAAAAAGTGGTTATTACATAATTGAAGATTATCAAATGCAGAGATAACCCATCCTACCAAATTAAAGTGTATAAAAGGCATCGTATTTACTGAGTTCATTCAATCAGCTTTATAGAGAACCAGGATATAAATCTACAGCAGACTACTGGCTATTAAGTCCCCTTTCCACCGCCCCCAAAAACCCCCGGACTACCCCTGTAATTGTTCTCTTTCAATGCTGGCTTTAAACATGAGCACTATTATTAACAGTCTTGAGCTTTTAACATCCATTGCAAACACAATATCTTGTGTCTGGGGAAATTTCATTCATCACACAGATAATCAACTGGTATATAAAAAACACGGCCCGCACTTAACTGCAAAAAACCCACTATATCGTCCAAATTCCCAATCCTGACATCTTTTTACCCTGTTTGATTTTGGACACACGCTGTGGGACATGAAAATAAAATAATTGTAATTATCCCTTTTTCAGAAACGGCAATTGTCATTTGGTTTTACTTTTTTGATAATATTTTTT
>CAYWGN010000041.1:0-27459 GCA_964457495.1 uncultured Desulfobacula sp. | reverse complement strand
AAAGAACTGGGCTTATGTAATTCTAGTGCTATCGGTGAAAAGATGAATGATCTTGGCTTTTGGAACTTCCTTTCGGATGGCTGCTGTGGCTTCCACGCCATTGAGATCCGGCATTGAAATATCCATCAGCACAACATCGGGCTGATACCGTATTGCAAAATCTACTGCTTCACGGCCATTCCTGGCAATCGCAATGACATCCATCCCCTTTTTTTCAAAAAGACTTTTCAATCCTTCCCTAATAATGGCATGGTCATCTGCTATGATTACCCTGGTTTTCATATTCTCCGCTGATGATTTTATTTTATTAGAAAAAACTGTATCCTGCTGAACCATTAAAATCAAACAATAATTTATATTTGGCTCTCCCTGTGAAATTCTTAACCTCCTTTTTTATTGCTCAAAAGAGCGTATAGTGATACAAAACAAAATCGAGGTACACAATGTTAATATTAATGAAAAAAATATATAGAGGTTATTCCGGTGGCAAAACCATATAAACTTGTCAGCCGGGAGTTTCAGCAGGAAAATACCCATGTAAAAGTTGGTACGGCTGTTTTCGGCAATGGCAGCTTTCCCGTAATTGCCGGCCCCTGTGCCGTGGAAAGCGAAAAACAGGTTCTATCTATTGCAAACTCTGTTAAAAATGCCGGTGCAAAAGTATTCAGAGGAGGGGCTTTTAAGCCAAGGACTTCTCCATATTCTTTCCAGGGGCTTGGGAAAAAAGCCCTCATATTTTTAGCAAAAGTGCGTGAAGAAACCGGATTACCCATTGCAACGGAAGTTATGGATGTTGAAACGTTTGATCTTGTTGAAGAATATGCTGATGTTATCCAGATCGGTAGTCGAAACATGCAGAATTTCAGTCTTTTAAAACGCGCTGGAAATTCTGACAGGCCGGTTATGTTAAAAAGAGGTATGTCTGCCACACTTTCCGAATGGCTCATGGCAGCTGAATATATCCTGGAACAAGGCAATACCAATGTCATTCTTTGTGAAAGAGGGATAAGAACCTTTGTAAGACACAGCAGAAACACTTTGGATTGTTCTGTTGTGCCGGCAGTTAAAAAAGAAAGCCACCTCCCCATCATTGTTGATCCCAGCCATGCAGCCGGCATCAGGGATCAGGTCATATCCCTTGCTTATGCTTCAGCAGCTTTAGGTGCGGATGGAGTGATGATTGAAGTTCACAATCACCCGGAAGAAGCTCTGAGCGATGGCGCACAGTCCTTATATCCAGATCAGTTTATTACTATTATGGAAAAAATGACCGCCATCCATGCAATTATCGGTAAAAAACAATGAAGATATTCCATATTAATGGTGAATTTGAGCGTTCTTCCATCTATGTGGGAGAGCACCTGAAAAACCTGGAAAACTATCTGCCTGACTCCCAAGCCATTATCATCACAGATGAAAATATAAAAAAATATTATCAAAAAGAATTCCCAGATGTTCCCGTCATTACCATTGGAACGGGAGAAGGTATTAAAACCCTTGCCACTATTGAAACCATATTAAAAAAACTTATCCATTTTTCCTGTGACCGCTCAAGCTTTATTGTGGGAATCGGCGGTGGTATTGTCTGTGATATTGCAGGATTTGCAGCCTCTACCTTTCTAAGAGGGGTAAAATTCGGGTTTGTCTCCACCTCTCTTTTGTCCCAGGTGGATGCCAGTGTTGGTGGAAAAAATGGGGTTAATCTGGATTCCTATAAAAATATGATTGGCGTTTTTAACCAGCCCGAATTTGTTCTATGCGACATTGATCTTTTAAACACCCTGCCCAAAAAAGAAATTTCAAATGGTCTTGCCGAAATCGTCAAACACGCACTGATTTCAGATGCAGGCTTGTTTAATTTTATTGAAAAAAACAGTCAAAAAGCGCTTGCTCTTGATTATGATACCATTTTCAGGCTTATCACAGATTCTGTGAAAATCAAATCACAAATGGTCCAAAAAGATGAAAAAGAGTCCAATGAAAGAAAAAAGCTTAATTTCGGCCACACCATTGGCCATGCCATTGAAAAAATTGAAAAAGCCGGGCACGGTAGAGCCGTTGCCATGGGAATGGTTGCTGCTGCCAAATTTTCACAAGCAAGGCATCTGATAAACCAGAAAGACGTTTCAAGAATCTGTTCTCTTTTAACTGATCTTAACCTTCCTACAACACTTGAGTATAATGCAAAAGAAATTATCAGCGCAGCCGGTAAAGACAAAAAAAAGCAGGGCAGCGATCTTTTTTACATTTTCCTTGAACAAATTGGAAAAGCAAGGGTTGAAAAAATCAGCTTTGATGAAATAAATACCTTCATTACTTCGGTCTTTAATAAATAACTGGATTTTAAGGCCCCTGCTACTGGCAAACAATCACAATTCATTTGAGGTCCTTAGGGCCCACTCAAAAATAACTTTACATTTTGGAAGCCGATTCATCCTGTCCGGCAGTGTTGTGAAAACACGACATATACTTGATATGCCTTAGTTTCCACGCCTTGCCGGACAGGCGACTCAACTCCCAAAATTGGTAATTAATTTTTGAGTGGACCCTTAGCTGTACTATTTTCATATAATTTAGTTGTAAGATTTTTGGATTCATGGTTGGTGACAATAATTCCCGAAAAAATCAATATCATGCTGTAAAAATGAATCATTTTGATGCTTTCATGCAAAAAAAGATACCCTAAAAAACCACTGAACAAAGGAAGAGTATAATAAACCATCCCTGCCTTGGATGGGCCCAATACAACAATGGCTTTATTCCATAAGACAAAGGCACACAGCGATGCAAAAATACCAACATAAAGAATTGCCGGTATAGTTGTTTGATTTAAAAAGGATTCATGAACGATGGTTTGTTCCCATAAAAAAAATGGCAATAAAAAAATCAACCCCAGGATAAAAGTGGAAAACTGTAATGCTATAATACTCAACCCTTTTGGTTTATTTTTTAAAAAAAGGCTGTAAATGGCAAAAATAATGGCTGCCAATAACATCCATACATCACCTATGTTGAAAGAAATGCATAGAAGAGTTGAAAGCTTTCCTTTTGTAATAAGAAACAGGACACCGCCTAAAACCAATGTGATCCCGACCCCTTTTTTGATGGTTATGAGTTCTTTAAAGAGAAACCTGGAAAAAAGGAGAAGAAAAATTGGAAATGTAATGGAAATAAGCGAAAGGTTCATTGCCGTTGTTGTATGCCCGGCAAAATAAATAAGAGTGTTAAAGGCTGTAATACCCAGAAAGGATGTTATTGAAAAATATATGACATGCTTTTTTATGATCGCCCACTCCTGCACAAGAGCCTTGATTGCAAAGGGTGTGAAAACAATAACCGCCACCAGCCATCTGTAGAAAGCAAGGCTGATTGGAGGAATACTTTCACTGAGCCCCCTTGCTACAATAAAATTTCCAGACCATATTGCTGTGGCACCAATGGCGAAAAGATAGCCGGCAAAAATTGACTGCGGTTTTAAATTGTTGGACATTTTTTATATCTTTCTTTTGAGTTTAAGCTTCCATCCTAAATACATATTTTCATGACTCTATTTATTAAGAAAATACAAGTCAAGAAAGAATATCTGCGTATAACAAATTTAATCTCTTTAAAAAAATGGTGGGGTATAGTATTATTATTGTATATTCAAGGGCTGCTGAATATCAATTTGAGTTCACACGCCTTAAAAACGCAATAAAAAAAACAATGAAAGACAAAGGAGACAAAATTATGGCAAGCTTAAAAGGCACCCAAACCGAAAAAAACCTGTTAACCTCTTTTGCCGGTGAGTCCCAGGCAAGAAATCGGTATACCTATTTTGCAAGTGCAGCAAAAAAAGAAGGCTTTATTCAAATCTCAGACATTTTTACAGAGACGGCCAACCAGGAAAAAGAACATGCCAAACGGTTTTTCAAATTTCTTGAAGGCGGAGAACTTGAGATCACAGCTGCCTTCCCCGCAGGCATGATCGGAACTACCCTTGAAAACCTCAAAGAAGCTGCAGCAGGAGAAAAATTTGAATGGACAAAAATGTATCCTGAGTTTGCTGCAACAGCCAGGCAAGAAGGCTTTGATGCCATTGCCATGGTCTTTGAAATGATTGCGGTTGCAGAAAAACAGCATGAGAAAAGATATGCTGATCTTGCTGCCAACATTGAACAGGGAACAGTGTTTAAAAAAGAGAGCAGTACAAAATGGCGGTGCAGAAACTGCGGATATGTCCACGAAGGAGAAGAGGCCATAGAAATGTGCCCGGCTTGTGCGCATCCCCAGGCCCATTTTGAGCTGCTTGCTGAAAACTGGTAAAATTTAATTATTGCTTATACGATTTTAAGGGGTAAAATAGCTTTAAGTGAATTCTCAAAAGCTATTGCCCCTTAGTTTTCTTTTGAACTTTATTGATTAATTGACAAAAAATGAATAAGGCCTATCTTTACAAAGATATTTTTTTAACCATAAACTTAGGACGATTGTCATGACAAAAAATATAATTGAACTTGAAGATGATTCCTTTGAGGAAAAAGTTCTTAAATCTGAAAAGCCTGTAATGGTGGATTTCTGGGCGCCCTGGTGTGGTCCTTGTAAAGCCATCGCCCCCACCGTTGATGCCCTTGAAAAAGAGTATGGTGACAAAATGACCTTTGCAAAAGTAAACGTTGATGAAAATCCAATCAGTCCCAGCAAATATGGCGTTCAGGCAATACCTACGCTGATTTTCTTTAAAAATGGAGAAATAGCTGATCAGATCACGGGAATGGTTGGCAAAGAAAAGCTTGAAGAAACCATCAAAGGGGTTTTGTAAGGAGCCTATCATGACAAAAACTGATTATGATCTTGTAATTATTGGTGCCGGTCCTGCTGGCCTGACAGCAGGAATGTATGCCGCCAGAGCAAGAATGAATGTCCTGCTTTTGGAAAAAGCTGTACCAGGCGGTCAGATCCTGGTAACAGACTGGATAGAAAACTACCCTGGTTTTCCCGAAGGTATCTCAGGGTTTGATCTTGCTGAAAAGATGAAAACCCAGGCTGAAGAAATGGGATTAAAAATTGAAACAGCAGAGGTCCATTCCCTCAAGCTTTCCAAGGAATTAAAGGAAATTGTTCTAAAGGATCGGAGCATTACAACCAAAAGCCTTATCATTGCTTCGGGTGCCTCCCCGAGAACGCTTGGCATTGGCGAGGATAAATTCATTGGGAAAGGTGTCTCTTTTTGTGCCACATGTGATGCCCCTTTTTTCAAGGAAAAAACAGTTGTTGCTATTGGAGGAGGAGATACAGCAGTTCAGGAAGCTATCTACCTGACAAAATTTGCTAAAAAAGTATATCTGATTCACAGAAGAGATGAGCTGAGAGCTGCAAAAATACTCCAGGAAAGAGCTTTTGCAAATGATAAAATTGAAATTGTCTGGGATAGTATTCCAACTGGTATAGACGGATTTTTCGGTGTGGAGAGTGTTAAGATAAAAAATGTAAAAACCAATGAAGAAAAAACCTTAAAGGCTGACGGCTGTTTTATCTGGGTAGGTATTTTACCCAATACCTCTTTTTTAAATGATGCTGTTAAAACAGATGCGTTTGGGTTTATTCTTGCGGACACAAAGATGCAAACCTCTGTTCCCGGCGTATATGCTGTGGGCGATGTAAGAGAGACCCCATTAAGGCAGATATCAACGGCTGTGGGTGATGCTGCTATTGGTGCTATTTCTGCAGAACATTTTATTGAGAACCAATAATGATGAAAAAATTATTTTTCTTCTTTACGATTGTTGTGCTGCTTTCTGGATGCGCTCTGTTTGAAAGCTCACATGAAATGGAAAAAAGCGCTGAAGAGCTTGTTTCAGAAGGGTCTTCAGCCTTTATCTCAGGAAACTATAAAACTTCCATAAAAGCATATATGGATTTGAAGGACTGGTATCCGTTCAGCAAGTATGCCATTTTAGCTGAGCTTAAAATTGCTGATGCCCATTATCATCTTAAAGAATATGATGAAGCAATTCTTGCCTATGAAACATTTGAAAAACTGCATCCAAAAAACGATGCCATTCCTTATGTTATTTATAACACCGGGCTTTGCTGGTTTGACCAGATGGATACTGTAGACCGCGACCAAACGCCTGCTAAAAACAGCATGACCCAGTTCAAGCGCCTTATTGATCAATACCCTGAAAGTGAGTTCGCCCAAAAAGCAAAGGAAAAAATCCAAAAAGGTTTGGAAAACCTTTCAGGGCATGAATTGTATGTGGCCAATTTCTATTACAAAACAAAAAAATATAAATCTGCATTAAAAAGATATGAGTCTCTTGTCGCCAATTATCCCAACTCAAAAGAAAGCAAAGAAGCATTGAATAAAATCCTTGAGTGCAGGGCCCTGGCAAACAAAAATTAAAAATTTCTTTACTTTTATTTGTTTTTAATATATCTATCCCAGGTTATTATTTTGTTAAAAAGATTTTTTAGGAGTATAAAAATGTCGAAAGAATGTGCAATTTGCGGGAAAAAACCAATGGTTGGCAATAATGTCAGCCATGCTCATAATCTGAATAAAAGAAAATTTAATCCTAACCTTCAAAGAGTTCGTGCCTTAATTAAAGAGGGTTGTGTTAGAAAAATAGATGTCTGCACAAGCTGTATTAAAGCAGGAAAAGTAACTAAAGCCTCTTAAGGCCGCTTCTTCCTTCTTTACATCATTTCAATAATACAAATATTTTGGGTTCGAGCTGTTTAAGTAAGAGCAGCCCGAACCTTTATTTTTGTAATCTGTTTAAAAAATTTGTAACTATTCAGCTCTTATGCTTGAAACCGCCCTATCCGATGGATATTTGTTTCGATGCTAAACGCTTAACCTCCTGCAAATATCCATCAGACAGGGCTATGAGATAATTTCTTTTAACGGGCTGAACTATTACAAAAATTTTTATGCAGGTTGTGCACGTTCGGAATGGGAATGGGTATCTTTTTCAAGATTGATATGAAGTTAAGGATATGATTTATTCGGCTCTGATAATTCGTTTGACATCCGTTACTTTTTTCACTTTTCTGATCTCTGACATAATTTTTCGAAGCTGAGCTGTACTTCCAACCAGGATGGTAAAATAAAACAGGCCCAGGCCTGTTTCCTGGGTTTCTGTTTTAGCATTTACAATATTTGATTTATGTTTGCTGATCACGGACGCAATATCTGCTAAAAGCCCAAACCTGTCCTCTGTCAGGACCTTGATGCTGGCAGGATAAGATTCTGTGACATTGTTACTCCATTGGACTTCAATCTGACGTTCATTGCTCATTTTCATGACATTCACACACCCTTTTCGGTGAATGGTCACACCCTGGCCCTGGGTGATGTAACCAATTATGGGATCTCCCGGAAGTGCGTTACAGCATTTTGAAAACCTAACAAGAATATCATTCAGCCCTTTTACAACAATGCCTGTACTGTCTTTTTTCTTTTGCTTTCCAACCAGCTTCTGAAGAAAGCTTCCTTCTTTAACTTCCTGTTTTTCAAGTTCAGGCAAAGCTTTATTCAAAATCTGCAACGGGGTGAGTTTTCCAAAGCCCACATGGGCGATCAGATCATCAATGGATTTAAACCCATAGGTATCAGCAACTTTTTTGATTTCCCCTGATTTAACAAGGGCATTAAAATTCTGGTTTTTCTTTCTAAATGTCTTTTCACACATCTCTCTTCCCAGGGAATAACTTCTCTCTTTTTCCTGGGCATTGATCCAGCTTCTGATTTTAGCTCTGGCCTTTACTGTCTTTACAAAATTAAGCCAGTCAGGACTTGGGGTATGTCCTTTGGTTGTGATAATTTCTATTTTATCCCCCGTATTTAATTGATGGGTCAGAGGCACCAATTTTCCATTGACCTTTGCTCCTGTGCACTCGGTACCAACTTCCGTATGTATAAGATAAGCAAAATCTATGGGCGTGGCTTTTTTAGGAAGGGTCTTGATCTCGCCCTGGGGTGTGAACACATATATTTCAGCAGGATACAGGTCAATGCGTACATTTTCCAAAAATTCATCCGGGTCATTATAATTTTCCTGATTTTCCACAAGCTTTTTTATCCAGGAAAACAATTCTCCAGCACTCTCATCAACCTTTGTACCTTCCTTATAACTCCAATGGGCGGCAATCCCGGATTCTGCAATCTGATCCATATCATAGGTACGGATCTGTATTTCAACCCGCTCGCCCTTTGGGCCCACAACAGTGGTATGAATTGATTGATACATATTGGGCTTGGGATTGCCGATATAGTCTTTAATTTTGTTATAAATCGGCTTCCACATGGAATGGATGGCACCTAGGGCGGCATAGCAATTGGGAACCGTATCCAGGATAATTCTAAATGCAATAATATCATAGACCTCACTAAATTCAAGATTCTGGGATATCATTTTCTGATAAATGCTGTAATGCTGCTTGTGTCTACCTTTTATTTCACATTTAAGCCCCATTTCCCTCATTTTATTTTGAAGATTCTCATTCACCTCTTTAATATACTCTTCTTTTTCATCTTTGGCTTTATTCACCAGGGCATCAATACGTTCATACTCATCCCTTAGGGTATAATAGAATGCAATTTCCTCCAGTTCATACTTTATCCAGAAAATACCCAGGCGGGCGGCTATTGGTGCATAGATATCCAGGGTTTCCTGGGCAATTGCTGTCTGTTTCTCAGGATTCTGGTGATACTTTAAGGTCCTCATATTATGTATCCTGTCCGCAAGCTTGATGAGAACCACCCGGATATCATCTGCCATGGCAAGAATCATTTTTCGCAAACTTTCTGCCTGCTGTGCTATTTTGGTTGAAAATGGCAGGGCTGAAAGTTTTGTTACACCGGAAACAATGTGGGCGACACCCGGCCCGAATATGTTTTCAATGTCTTCTCTTGTAGCCGGAGTATCTTCAATGACATCGTGGAGAAGTGCTGCAGCAATGCTCTCAACATCCAGACGCATATCTGCTAAAATATTAGCCACCTCAAGAGGATGGGAAAGATAGGGTTCCCCGGAAAGTCGAACCTGGCCTTCATGAACCCTTGCAGAGTAAATATAAGCCCGGTCTATTATATCTGAATCCTTTCCAGGATTATACGCCTCAATTTTATCCAGTATGTCGGTAATCCTGATCATAGACAATGCTTAATAAGCTTTTGCAAAAAGAACCCTTCTTGAGCTTGCGTTATCACAAGAAATACACTTGCCATCTTCTATAGGACTGTCAAAAGGAATACACCGTATAGTAACGGACAAATCCTTCTTTATTTTTTCTTCACATTTTTCAGATCCGCACCAATGAGCCATGACAAAGGCACCATTATGATATCCTTTGGTATTTTTATAGAGCTTATAAAATGCTTTTTTATCATCAATTTCAAAAGTGTGTTCTTTTTGATAGTTAACTGCCCTGTTAAAAAGATTATCCTGAATATTGTCCAGAATATCTGTGATCTGATCGATAAATTCTTCTCTGTTCATGGATTGTTTCAAGCTTGTGGGTTCATCCCTTCTGGCCATAAAAACGCTGTTGTTTAGAATATCCCTGGGGCCCAGTTCAATCCGGACGGGAACACCTTTTTTTACCCAGTCCCAACCCCTGGTGCCGCCGATATCACGATCATCAATTTCTACCTGGATCTTTCTGCCATGAAATAATTTTTCTTTCAGGACATCTTTAAGGCCCTTAACGCTTTCCATGATGATGCGACTATCTTCACCTTTTTTAAAAATCGGAAGAATGACGACATGGGCCGGAGCCACCCGTGGCGGAAGCACTAGGCCATCATCATCCGAGTGCACCATGATCATCCCGCCGATCATCCGGGTGGAGGTTCCCCATGATGTGGTCCAGGCATAGGATTCTTCGCCTTCCTCGTTCTGAAATTTAATATCCGATCCTTTGGCAAAATTCTGACCTAGAAAATGGGAAGTGCCTGCTTGAAGAGCCCTCTTGTCCTGCATCATGGATTCAATACAAATGGTATCATCAGCTCCGGGAAATCGTTCTGAAACAGTTTTTTGGCCCCGGATCACGGGCATGGCCAGATATTCTTCAACAAATTTTGTATACACATCCAGCATGAGCATGGTTCTCTGTTTTGCTTCGGCCTCTGTGGCATGGGCAGTATGACCTTCCTGCCATAAAAATTCACTGGTCCTTAAAAACATCCGGGTCCGCATCTCCCACCGAACCACATTGGCCCACTGATTTAAAAGAAGGGGAAGATCCCTGTAACTTGACGTCCATCTGGCCATGGATTCCCCAATAATGGTTTCAGATGTGGGGCGGACAATTAACGGTTCGGCAAGTTTTCCCGCTGGTTTTAAACCGCCTTTACCATCCTTTTCAAGTCTGTGATGGGTGACAACAGCACACTCTTTAGCAAAACCTTCCACATGCTCTGCCTCTTTTTCAAGATAACTCAAGGGTATAAACAAAGGGAAATAAGCATTTTTTACCCCGGTTTCCTTAAACATTATATCCATCTGGTGCACTATATTTTCCCAAAGCGCATATCCCCATGGTTTTATCACCATGCATCCCCTGACAGGTGAATTTTCAGCCATGTCTGATGCTTTAACCACTTCCTGATACCATGCAGCATAATCTTGTTCCCGGGTTGGCGAGATCGCTGATTTATTCTTTTGTGCCATTAAATTCCTCCGAAGTCTTTGTCATATTATCAATTTCGCCCAGCAATTGGTCCACAAGCTGATCCTGGTGTATTTTTCGAATCACTTTTCCTTTTTTAAATAAAATCCCCATGCCATCACCACCTGCAATACCTATATCTGCTTCTTTTGCTTCACCAGGACCGTTTACAATGCATCCCATAATAGCAACTTTAATCTGGGAAGGATGTTCAAGTAAAGCTTTTTCTACTTTCTCCGCAATTTTAAAAAGATCGATCTTACACCGCCCGCACGTTGGACAGGAAATAAGTTCCGGTCCCCTGCTTCTGATCCCTAAAGCCCTTAAGATCTCAAACCCTGTCCTGATTTCTTCAACGGGATCCCTTGTCAATGATACCCGGATAGTATCACCAAGGCCCTGGGCCAGCAGCATGCCGATGCCAATGGCTGATTTTGTGATGCCGGCATAAAGGCCACCTGCCTCTGTTACCCCGACATGAAAAGGAACATTGGTTTTTGAAGATAATAATTGGTAAGCCTTCACCGTCCTTGAAACATCCGAGGCTTTCATGGAAACTTTAATGTCATAAAAATTTAAATCTTCAAGAATTTTTATATTGCTGAGAGCGCTTTCCACCAGAGCCTCGGCCGTTGTTCCAAGACGCTTTTCAATCTGCTTTTCAAGGGAGCCTGCATTCACACCGATTCTTATGGGGATGCCATGATCTTTTGCACAATCCACCACAGCCCTGATCTTTTTTGTTTCCCCAATATTGCCGGGATTTATTCTTAAAGCATCCACACCTGCCTTTGCAGATGCCAGGGCCAGCCTGTAATCAAAATGAATATCTGCTATTATTGGGATGGTGATCTGCTGTTTGATCTTCTCAATGGCCAGGGCAGCTTCCATATCTGGAACGGCAACCCTTATGATTTCACACCCTGCCTTTTCAAGGGCAAGAATCTGCCGGGTCGTAGCTTTCACATCCTGTGTCTGGGTATTGGTCATGGATTGGACGCAAATAGGCGCCCCAGAACCGATCTTAACATTTCCAATACTTATTTGACGGGTTTCCCGTCTTTTTTGAACCAAAGGCATCTTAACTTTTCCTGTCATTTATAAAAACATACAGAGCTTCTTACAGATATAAAAAATAATTGTAATTGTTTAGCCCGTTAAAACAAGTAATCTCAAAGCCCTGTCTGATGGATATTTGCAGGAGGTTAAGCGTTTAGCATCGAACAAAAATATCCATCGGACAGGGCGGTTTCAAGCATAAGAGCTGAATAGTTACAAATAATTTAACTTTTCAGTCCGTCACTATCTAAGTGGCAGAACAAAGGTAACCCGACTTCCTTTATCTTTTCCTTCACTTTCCACCCAGATCTTTCCTTTGTGGAGTTCCACAAACTTACGGCTCATTGCAAGTCCCAATCCAGTTCCATTGAACGGTCTTTTTGAGGACATATCCACTTGTTCAAATATGGAAAAAATTCTTTCCTGATCTTCAGGTTTGACGCCAACACCTGTGTCTGATATGGAAATTTGAAAGAAATTCATTCCAGTATCCAATAATTGGGATGGAGTATTTGGTTCTCCAGAACCCGAAGCTTGTAACTCGGAACCCATCATTGTCTTTGCATAGAGAACAATCGAGCCCCCAATGGGTGTAAATTTCACAGCATTATTTAGAAGGTTAAGGACAATTTGTTTAAATTTCTCCTGATCTGCAGTTATGGGCTGCATATCTGGCTGAAGATCCGATGTAAGGGCGATTTGTTTTTTTTCAGCAGTTGCCAGGATCAGATTTACTGCGCCTTGCAATTCATCCTTGATGTTGAACGCTGATAATTTCAGTTGCACAGTCTCTGTTTCAATTTTTGCAAGCTCAAGAATTCCTTTTACCAGCCTCATAAGGTGTTGCCCGCTTTCCATCACATTCTGGATATATTTTATCTGTTTTTCATTCAGTTCTCCATGGGTCTTGGCGTTCAGCAGCTGAGAAAACCCGATAACCGCATTGAGTGGAGTGAAAAATTCATGGCTCATATTGGCAAGAAATCGACTTTTGGCCATATTGGCTTCCTCTGCCTGTTCCTTTGCAAGTTGAAGAGCAGCCGCAATTTTTTTTCTTTCCGCGATTTCCTCGATGCTGCGCTGAAGCTCTTGGTTGGATGCCTGGAAATTATCAAGCAGTTTGTTAAAAGATTTTGTAATATCATGCAACTCGTCCGTGTCTTTTTGTACTTCCCGAACATATTGTTCCCCTTGTTCAGCACTCTTCATGACATTTTGGATCATAAAAATCCGATCAAATACCTGCCTGAGTAAAAGCAACCCACCCAGAATGAGACAGAGGACGGCAACAATAATTACGAGTTGATTGATATCAAATGAGACCGATTTTTGATAAAAAATATAAACAACACAGAGGGCGGGTATGAGGAAGATCAGTATTTCAATTATAATCAGTTTTTTTTTCAATGGATTCCGTCCATTATAGGGTTTTTGAATGGCTTTATTTTCCATGGGACCTATTCCTATTTTACAGGTATCCTGAAGATTTCTTGAATATGAACAGCACTCTTTACAGGGTCGCTTTAAACACTTCTATGGGTTTGCTCAATCCTTTTAACATCTTTTTCCCAATGGACTGAAAACAAAATTGCTCCTGATTAATAGATGTCAGGGTTGTTTCAGTAAAGAGAACTTGAAACTTATCGGCAAGTCCACAAAGACGAGCCGCTATATTGACAGTGTTTCCGATAACAGTATAATCCCTGAAAAATTCATTGCCCAGGCTACCCAGATAAATGTTGCCTGTATTGATGCCGATACCCACATTAAACAAGTCAGCTTCTCCATTATCTCCTGATTCTGACAATTCCTGGATGATCTCAAGCGCACACCCAAGGGCGTTAGCACCCATATCCGGGCCGTCAAATATAGCCATAACCTCGTCACCGTTGAGCTTTTCAACAATACCTTTATATCTTGCAATAATTCTGAGTTGCTTTCCAATATTGATATTCAGTTTAGCAAAGACATCTGCCGGGGCCATTCCTTCTGCAATTTGGGTGAATCCCCGAATATCAGAGAACAGGATGGTCACATAGGCATCTCGGTCCAGAGGCTCTGCCTGGCCGTGTTGAATTTTATTCTCAACCATTCTCCGTGTTGATAAAGAGACGTATCGGGACAACTCTGCTTTTGTCTTTGCCAATTCGTCATATAGTCCTTTAACACGCAAACAGGAAATAATTCTTTGCAGCAATTCTGCTATTTCAAAAGGTTTACAAATGTAGTCATCTCCGCCCGCACCCAAACCCTCTATGATATTTTTTTGTTCGAGTTCACTTGCGGTTATATAAATGATAGGGACATATGGTAAAGACTTGTTGCCCCTAATCTTGCGGCATACCTCATAACCGTTCATTCCAGGCATCATGACATCTAACAGTATCAGGTCTGGAGGGTCATTAAAGACTTTATCAAGAGCTTCTTCACCTCTTTCAGCAGAATCAACGATATATCCTTCCGGAGTGAGGATCTCTTTCAAAAGCTCGATATTCATTGGAAGATCATCTACAACCAGTATTCTTGGAGCCATATGTTTCATACTCATCCTAATTGTTTTCAGCATCGATGATGGTGAATTTTGACGATTATTGTATTGAAAACACTATGGGTGCAACTGTAAAATAAGATGTGGCTTTTTGTCAAGTTAATCCGATGTAAGCCAAGCAATTCTCCTTGAAGGTTCTGCATTTTGATTCACTTATTATTAATATCTGGAGCAATATTATTAAAAACCTTTGAAAGAAAACTTAATGACCGGTTCAAATTTTCAATGTTAAACACTTCTAAGCTGACCACCCCCGTAAAACCTTCCAGAATCATTTGAACCTGCCTGAAGTATTTTTCCGGCAATTTATCAAGGGATGTGTGGTCTTTGATTGCATCATCAAAAAACTCCACGCCATGCAAATGTATAATGGACGTCCTTGATTTATATTTCTCAAAAGTTTGAACAAGATCGTAATTGTATTTTATCTGGTGGCCGGCATCAATGCACACGGACAGGTTAAATTCCTCCACCAGGGTTTCAATCAATGAAAAAGGGTAATCAATGGTTTCAATGGAGATGATAGAGGGATCAACAATATCTTTTAACAGGCCTTCCAGGCCTTGACGGATGTTGTCTGTCCATTTTGCAAGCTTGCTTTGATTTCCCATATCCTTTTTTACATCCCCTGGCATATCAAGGTGAAGGGTGTAGGTGGTGGGAGTTACAGGTTCAAAAAGATCCATCACCTTTAAAAGAGTATCCCTGGCTTTCTGTCTTTTTTCCAAAGATTCACAGGTCAGGCTCACATCAATGGGAAGATGGATATTATAGGTAAGATCCTGGCTTTGGGATAAATATAAAAGCACTTTTACATCGTCTTTTGAGGGCAGTACAAAGGCGGGTTGGCTTTCAAAAACAAGCAGTTCAATTTCATCAAAAAACGGACCCAGTTTTTTTACATTGGGGATGATATGATCCGGAAAAATAAAAGACGTGGTGCCAAGCTTGAAAGGTTTGTCAGGCAGCATGGAATCCTTTAACTTCATCAATATTAACCTAAAAAATAAAAAGAAGAAAGCAGGAAATAAGGGTTGCTGAAAATGAGGCGAGCATCATCAGGTCACATGCCTGTTTTATGCTTTCTTTTTCAGGGTCTTTAAATTCTTTTCCAATATAAGGCTTTTCAACCAGTTTGCCATGATAAATATTTGGGCCGCCAAGCCTTATTTTAAGAGCTCCTGCAAAAGCAGCCTCTGGATATCCGGCATTGGGACTTTTGTGAAGCAAACCCTGGGTAAATCCAATCTTTGCCGCTGAAATTCCTTTTTTAAACGAAAGAAGAAGCGCACTTAAGGAGATGATCAAAACAGAGATCCGTGCCGGGATAAAATTGGCCACATCATCAATCCTTGCAGCGGATCGCCCAAAAAAAAGATAGGTGTCATTTTTATACCCAACCATTGAATCCAGGGTATTGACCATTTTATAGGCAAGCGCCAATGGCACCCCACCGATCATGGCAAAAAACAAGGGGGATAAAAATCCATCCACAAAATTTTCCGCCACGGTTTCCACACTGGCCCGGGTCACACCTTTTTCATCCAGATTTTTGGTGTTCCTGCCCACAATATAGGAAACTTTTTCCCGGGCTCGTTCAATATTATTCTCTTTGAGGGCCTGGAAAACACTTAAGGCCGCCTTTTCCAGACTTGCTGATGAAAAACAGAAAAAGAGCAGGACCACCTGGACAAAATTTCCAAAAACAGGATGGATATAGATACTCACCTTTATCATAACAAAGGCCGCAAGCCATGTAGATAAAATCAGGAAAGAAGCAAAGAAAAAACCTGAAACCAGAGGCTGTTTGAAATATCTTCTGAACGGGTCTTCAAAAAAACTTATGGCGTTTCCCATGTAAATCACGGGATGGGGAAATCTTCTGGGATCGCCCAGGACAAAATCAAGTATAAAAGCTGCCAGAATAACATACCATTGAATTTCAATCATTTTTCACGGCCTGTTTTATCAGTTCTGCCAGATGCTCATTAATCTGTCTTTCCTTTAAGGAAAATCTCACATATTGATCAGACAGACCAAAAAAATTGGAACAATCCCGGATCAATACTTTTTGCCGGCCGATCTTCTCGCAAAAAGCCTTTGATGTCATTCCGTTTGTTAAACCGGCCAAAATAAAATAGGTGCTTGTTTTAAATAAATTAATCCCTTGGGCGCCCTTAAGACTTTCAAGAAATACCTGTTTCTCCTCCTTGATATACGCTCTTGTTTTCCCGTAAAAGGGCTTAATTCTTTCAGGATGATCAAAGATATGTTCAATAACTGCCTGGGCTAATACATTCACGCTCCAGGGCTGATAATAGGCCATGATCTTTTCGCAAAGCCCCTGGGCGCCACTTAAAAATCCCGTTCGAAGCCCGGGGATCCTGAATATTTTAGACATGGAGGAAAGAACTATCAGATTTTCATACCCAGTCTTAGATACCAGGGAATATTCATCAGCATTATCCACAAAGGGAAGGTAGGATTCATCAATAATAAAAATAGTGTTTTCATGTTTTTGGATTAAATACTCAAGTTTTTCCCGTAAAATAAGTGAGCCCGTTGGATTATTGGGATTACAGATAAATATAGTATCTGCCTGTTTTGCCATCCTGGATATTTCATCAATATCCTGATTAAAACTGTTTTCAGCAGTTGCTGTGCAATGGTGAAAGTCAATTTTATGCATAAGACAGGCATCTTTGTAATCCGAATAGGTAGGACCGCAAATCAAAGCTTTTTTTGAGCCAAAGGCTTTGGGTATGGTATAAATAAACCATGTGGTGCCGTTCCCTGCCACAACCTGGGTATGATCTATCCCATGAAAGCCTGCAAACCCTTTTCGCATGGTCAAAGCATCAGGTTCTGGAAGGGATCTTATTTTAATTAAATTGTCTAAAATAACTTTTTCTATGGTTTCTGGCGGCCCCAGAGGATTTAAATTACTGCTCATATCAATGATATCATCAACTGCACAGCTTAATTTTTTTGCCAGATCCTTACTATTGCCACCATGTCCGATAATCATTGAATTCTTCCTTTTACGTGTGCCCTTCAGATTAAAAGATTACTGCCCCCCCTGTTGCCAAAAATAAAACAGCTTCTGTTACCTCACTCATGGCTCCCAGCATATCTCCTGTGATACAATTGAGTTTCTTTTTATAAAACCCCAGGACCAGGAACAGGGTAGCTAAAAAAACAAGGTTCAAAACCAGGCCTTTATAGCCCAAAAAAAGAGAAATAACCACTGGAATCAATACAAAGAAAAAATCTTTTAAGCCAATGCCCTTTTCAAAAAAATCAAGCCCGGTTCCAGTTTCTTTTCTGCCATACTCTAAAAATCGGATACCAAAGATCATTGCCGACCGTGAATAAGAGGGAATAATCAACAGTAAGGCTAATGTTTGAAAATGGGCTCCGCTTGTTTTGACGGAATAAATTCCAGCTATTTTAATTACCAGGACGCAAAAAATGGCCACAAGTCCCATCATCCCTGTTCTGCTGTCCTTCATAATCTCCAGAGCTTTTTGTTTGGATCTATGACTGAACAACCCGTCTGCTGCGTCGCCCAGGCCGTCGAGATGGAATGCCCCAGTCACCACAACGAGAAAAACAACATCTAAGATGGCCACCACAATATCAGACCAAAGGGGTGTAATGCACATATCAAATAAAAGGAGCAGACCACCCAGTATCAGCCCTACAACGGGAAAAAACTTGATCATGCCCAAAGGGGAATAGGCCACATTTTTTCCTGCCGGAAGAATGGTGATAAACAAAATTGCAGATCTTAAATCCGTAAAAAAATTTCCCATTATCATTAGTCTTTTATAATTTAAATATGGTTGTCCTGCATTTTAAGGTCTCGGCTTTATCTGAACATCAATTCCGGCAATTGTCATAACCACCGTATGGGCAACTTTTGCCATCCTTTGATTGACAAACCCGGCAAAATCTCTGAATTGCCTGGCAAGTTTATTTTCCGGGACAATACCACACCCAACCTCATTGGAAACCAGAAATACGGGACATTCACATTGCTCAAGACACGCTTCCAGATGCATGATGGCCGTATCAATTTGAGCTACGTTATAGGAATGAACCAATAGATTGGACAGCCAGAGTGTCAGGCAGTCCACCAGGATGACACCGGCTTTTGGAGAATATTGATTGATTTTTTCATGAATCATGATCGGCTCTTCAATGGTTATCCAGTCTTCTCCCCGCTCCTTTTGATGGCTTTCCACACGTTTTCTCATTTCAGAATCCATTGGCACGGACGTGGCAATAAAATATTTATTTTTCCCTATTATTTTGTTGGCCTGATCCAGGGCAAAAGAACTTTTTCCGCTTCTGCACCCTCCGATCACAAATGTTATATTTTTGTTCAAAATATCCTTTTTCCCTTTAATTGTCTTTTTTGGATATTCATTATTTTTCGAAAACCTGTCTTGTCCTTGAACGTATTGGCAAACCCTCTATGAATTATCATCGCTTGAACCCCAAATATCAACTATCTTGGTATCGCCCGGGTAGTTTATGGTTTTATACTGGGTAATATTGGAAAGTCTTTTTGTGATTTCACCGATCCGTTTTGCCTGTGCCTTAATATGCTTCATTTCCCGTGAAGAAATGATGTCATTGTCCTGGTACAAGGTTGAATAGCCCATAATGGTTTGCAAAGGCTGATTAATCTCATGACAGACAGCGCCTGCCATTTCCAGAACCCCTTGAAGCTTTTCTTTTTCCATTTTTGCTTTTTGGGCGACCTCCCGTTGAGAAATATCTGTAATGATCACAATGGTGCTTTTAATGGAATTTTCAATGCCAGGGCTTGTGATGATAATATGGGCTTTAAAAATGGTGCCGTCTTTTCTTTTCAAATCAAAATCAAAATCAGATTTACCCATTTCCTTTAAATCATGAAAGATAATCTGCCCGGCAGTTTCATAGTCCTCATATGAGTTGTAAATCATGTTAGCATCAGCATTTTCAAAGTCTTCTTTTTTCTCATATCCAAACATCTTAAGCATTTCATTGTTCACCCACTTGAAAACCCTGTTTTCCACAAGACAAATTCCTACAGGAGATGATTCCAGAATTTTTTCAAGAATTTTTTGCTGGTTTGTTAAGTTTTCATCCCTTTCTTTAACGTTTTTCTTTTTATCTTTCTTCATTTTTCATCCTGGCAAAGTATTATAACTTGTTATAGAATTCGATTTTATGTAATAATATTCCAAACAGATAAATTATAACAATGATGATATGAAAGCAATCTCTTATATGAATAATTATTTGGAAAACCTTAAATGAAATCTTTTGAAGAAGTCTCGCTTCTGTACGAAATCTCAAAGGCCTTGAACCAGCACATGGACATGAAAAAATCATTGTTCAAAGTATTAAGTGTTCTATCTGAATCCTTGAATCTGGTCAGGGGTATCATCTTTTTGATCAACTCTGAAACCGGTGAAATCCGGATTGAAATTGCCCATGGCATTTCTGAAAACACCACCCGGCAAATCAAGTACCTTCCCGGAGAAGGCATCATTGGCAGAGTTATTCAAACCGGAGAACCGGCAGTTGTACCACGGATCAGTGAAGAGCCGTTATTTTTAGATAAAACCCAATCAAGAGATATTGTGGAAGGTCAGGGCTTTTCTTACATCTGTGTTCCCATAAAAACGGATAGTCGTGTCGTTGGCGCCATCAGCGCAGATTGTCCCTTTGAAGGCAAAAAATCCCTGGAAAAAGGAGAAAAGCTTTTATCCGTTGTAGCAGCCATGGTTGCCCATCATGTCATCCATATTGAAACCATCCGGGTTGAAAAAGAGCAGTTAAAAACAGAAAACCTCCGACTCAAATCAGAACTTGAAAATAGATACAGCTTTGCCAATATCATAGGAAACTCCAATAAAATGAGAGAGGTCCTTCAAATGATATCCCAGGTGTCTTCTTCTTCAGCAACTGTTCTTATAAGGGGAGAAAGCGGCACAGGAAAAGAGCTTGTTGCCAATTCAGTTCATTATAACAGCGCAAGAAATAAAAACCCGTTTATAAAAATAAATTGTGCTGCCATACCGGAAAATCTTATTGAAAGCGAGTTGTTCGGCCATGAGAAAGGAGCATTCACGGGGGCATCCCACCTGAAAAGAGGCAAATTTGAGATGGCGGATAAAGGAAGTATTTTTTTAGATGAAATCGGTAATATGGCACTTTCCGCCCAGGTAAAGCTGTTAAGAGTGCTGCAGGAAAAAGAATTTGAACGGGTGGGCGGATATAAGCCCATCAAAAGCGATGTCAGAATTATTGCTGCAACCAATTCCAATCTTGAAGAAATGGTTCAAATAGGCAAATTCAGGGATGATCTTTATTTCAGGCTTAATGTCTTCCCCATTTATATTCCAAGCCTTAAAATGAGAAAAACAGATATCATTCTTTTAGCCGACCATTTCCTTGAAAAATACAGGAAAGAACATGGCAAAGATATCAGACGGATCACAACCCCTGCCATTGACATGATGATGGAATACCACTGGCCCGGAAATGTAAGGGAGCTTGAAAACTGTATTGAGCGCGCTGTCATCCTCTGTAATGAAGGCGCCATCCACAGCTATCATCTTCCAGCCACCCTTCAAACAGGCATTAAATCCAAAACTCTTCCCCGCACCCTTGAAGATGCTGTCGCCCATATTGAAAAAGAAATTCTAATGGATTCGTTGAAAAACACCAAAGGAAATATTAAGAAAGCTGCCAGACTCATTGGGATTACTGTCAGAAAATTTTCTTATAAGGCTGAAAAATATGCTATCCTCTATAAAGATTACAGATAACCTGAAAACCAGGGCGATTACAATTATAAGAGTATCACAATGTCGGCGACGATAAAAAACTATGTGCCAGGATAACCTTAATAATCAATTAAGAAACAAAAAGAGTGGGGCCATGAAAAAAAAATTTCTTTTCATCTTTCTATTATCGCTTTTGTTATTATTTTTCGCCTGTGAGAACGATAAAATACAGCCGGGATTTTCAGGAGATGATACAGCCAGAAAGGATTTTAATCCTGAAAATATGACCACAGTGGAAAAACAGGAAATCACCCAGATGTACGAAGCTGTGGGAACCATCCGGCCGCTGACCGAATCTATAATTGAATCCCAGATAAGCGCACAGGTTTTAAAGGTCTCTATCGTTCCAGGTACTGTTGTAAAAAAAGGACAACTTCTTATCCAGCTTGATGCAAGAAGGCTTGCAACCCAGCACAAACAATCAAAGGAAGGGCTTGTCGTAGCAAAAAATAATCTAAAACAGACCTATAAATCCATGGATGAAGCTACGGCCGACCTTGACCAGGCAGAAGCCGCGTACAATAGAACAAAAAAACTCTTTGAGTCCGGTATTGTAACATCTCAAAGCCTGGAAATTGACAAATCAAAATTTCTTCAGGCAAAAGCACGGAAAGAAAAATCTGAAGGTCTGGAACTATCGGCAAAAGCTTCCATCCGGCAGGCACAGGAAATTGTCAAAGAAGCCCAAATTGCGCTTGGATATTCTGAAATCACCTCTCCTGCAAGCGGTGTTGTGGCCGAAAGAATGATTGACCCGGGAGATCTTGCCGTACCTGGAAAACCGCTTTTAATTATCCAGACCAGCGGCGCCTTAAGGCTTGAGGCCAATGTAAGGGAAGGATTGATCAGCCGCGTCATTCTGGGAAATGAGTATTCCGTTAAAATTAAAACCCTGGGGAAAACCGTGCCCTCTAAAATAGAAGAAATCGTACCCTATGCGGATCCAGCCACACGGACCTTCCTGGTAAAGGCAGCCTTGCCAGATACGCCCGGCATTTATCCAGGGATGTTTGGAAGACTTCTTATCCCCGTTGCAAAAGACAAGACCCTTCTCATTCCGCAAAAAGCAGTTATGCTTGTGGGCCAGCTTGAGCAGGTCTATGTAAAAAAAGATAACTCCTGGCAATCCGTTTATATCAAAACAGGAAAAAAGTTTGGTGAAAAAATTGAAGTGCTTACAGGACTTACGGGAAATGAAACAATAGGATACAAATAAGCATGGCTGAAAAAAAAATTTCCATTCTTACCCATATTGTAAAACTTTTTTTAACCTCCCAGCTGTCTATTATGCTGATCATTATTTCCCTGGCCTTAGGAGCATTCAGTATCTATATCACCCCAAAGGAAGAAGAACCCCAGATAGTTGTCCCCATGGCAGACATCTATGTGGAAGCGCCGGGCGCAAGCCCTGGAGAAATAGAAAAACTTGTGGCAACACCCCTTGAAAAACTTCTATGGGAACTTGACGGGGTTGAGTATGTATATTCCATGTCCACAAAAGAAAAAGCTATTGTCACTGTGCGGTTTTTTGTGGGAGAAGACAGGGAAAACTCTCTTGTAAAACTTCACAACAAAATACAGATGAACCTTGACAGGGTGCCGCCCATAGTTACCAACTGGCTGATCAAGCCCATTGAAATAGACGATGTTCCTATTTTAAATTTCACCCTTTATTCAGACAGATACAGCGATCATGAACTTCAAAGGGTAGGAGAAGAAATGATAGCAAGACTGTCAAGACTTAAAAATATTTCCAGGTCTTCTATTTATGGCGGCAGAAAAAGAGAAATCCGGGTTGAACTTGATCCATTAAGGATGAAGGGATTTGGCGTTTCAATACTGGATATTCAACAGGCGCTTCACGGGGCTGATGTATCTACTCAGGCTGGCGACTTTAACAAAAACAATACCCGGATCACCATTACCAGCAGTTCTTTTTTAACTTCTGTTGACGAACTTAAAACCCTTGTGATATCGGGAAGGCAATCAAAACCAGTCTATCTGGAAGATGTTGCAACTATCATTGACGGCCCTAAAGAGGCAGATTCCTATACCCGGATCGGGTTTTCCAATTTTTATAAAAACTCTAATAATATACAATCTGACAGGCCTTTGTCTTTCCCTTGTGTAACCCTGGCGTTTTCAAAGAAAAAGGGGACCAATGCCGTCAAAGTTGCCCAGCATATCCTTGATGAGGTAGAAAAACTTAAGAACACCATCGTTCCTGATGATATCCAAATTGAAATCACTCGAAACTATGGAAATACGGCCCAGGCCAAGGTCAATGAACTTTTAAAGTCTCTTGGGTTTGCTATTTTTTCCGTTGTAATCCTTCTGGCCTTTACCCTGGGATGGCGGGAAGCCTGTGTGGTGGCCATAGCAGTACCCATATCATTTTCGCTGGCTCTTTTTATGAACTATCTGTTAGGGTATACCATAAATAGGGTCACCCTGTTTGCCCTTATTCTCTCTTTAGGGCTGGTGGTGGATGATCCCATCACAAATGTGGACAATATTCAGCGGCATATTAAGAAAAAATTTTTCCAGCCCTTTGAGGCCACACTTTTTGCTGTACAGGAAGTATTGCCACCTGTAATCATGTCAACCATTGCCATTATTGTCTGTTTTACACCCCTATATTTTATTACGGGCATGATGGGTCCCTACATGGCTCCCATGGCCATCAATGTGCCCTTGACAGTAACCTTTTCAACTGTCTGTGCCCTGACCATTGTTCCCTGGATCTCCTATAAGCTGTTAAAGGACGTTAAAGAAAAACCCGAAAAAAAAGAATCCAAGAAGTATCTGAGTAAATTTTATAAAACTCTTTTGAAACCCTTTCTGAACAAATCATACATGCGGATCATATTATTCATTGGAATCATACTCCTTTTGATCGGATCATGTACGCTTGGGGTATTCAGGCTTGTGCCGTTAAAACTTTTACCTTTTGACAATAAAAACGAATTCCAGATTGTAATTGATATGCCCGAAGGGACATCCCTTGAATATACAGACCGCGTGGTCCGGGAATTTGAAAAGTATCTTTCCACCGTCAACGAAGTCATAAGTTTTGTCTCCTTTACGGGGATCGCATCTCCAATGGATTTTAATGGCATGGTCCGGCACTATTTTATCCGCAAGGCCAGCCACCTGGCTGATATTCGGATTAATCTGGCCCATAAATCAGACAGACAACAGCAAAGCCATACAATCCTTTTGCGCATTCGAAAAGATCTTGAAAAAATTGCAAAAGATAACAACGCCCAGATCCAGCTGGTGGAAGTACCGCCTGGGCCACCTGTTCTATCCACCCTTGTGGCTGAAATATATGGCAGCCATGACAAAAGTTATGAAGAGCTTTTACAGGGCGCCCAATATGTTAAAACCATCATGGAGCAGGAACCCAATGTTTCAGATATAAAAATCATGACGGAAAAAAACAGTGAAAGAATGGATATAATTGTTGACAGGGAAAAAGCTGCCTTACACGGAATTGATACAAAAACCATCCTTGATGCCCTGAAAAGTGCCGTGGGAGGTATAACCCCTGCAAGCCTTCATCTGGATACCGAAAGAAACCCTCTCTGGATAAAAGTTATTCTGCCCCGGGACAAACGATCTGACATGGTATCCATTTCCCACATTCCCATAAGGTCTTCTTTGGGTAAAATGATTCCTTTGGCTGAGCTAGTTCATGTTGTGGAAACGCAAAACAAAAAACCCATTTACCATAAAAACCTTGAGCCCGTTGTATATGTGGTTGGAGAAATGACGGGCAGAGCACCTGGAGAAGCGGTCCTGGATATGATGAAAAAGCTGAAGCACAACCCGGCCCAAAGTGGTATTCGTGTCAACTGGGCAGGAGAAGGCGAATGGAAAATTACTCTGAGGGTTTTCAGGGATATGGGTCTTGCCTTTGCAGCAGCTCTTTTTGGTATCTATTTTATTCTGGTGATCAATACAGAGTCTTATTTTATGCCCATGTTAATCATGATGGCTATTCCCTTAACCATTCTGGGGATTATGCCGGGATTTTTTATTTTAAACCTGTTCACCAAGAGTGTAAGCGGTTTTAGTGATCCTGTCTTTTTTACGGCCACAAGCATGATCGGCATGATCGCCCTTGGCGGTATTGTAATCCGAAATTCCCTGGTATTGATCGAGTTTATTCAGGATTCCATAAAAAAAGGTCTTCCATTCAAGGATGCCATTTTAATCAGCGGGGTAGTCAGGATGCGGCCCATTTTATTAACGGCTTTAACAACTGCCATCGGGGCCTTTCCCATCACCTTTGACCCAGTATTTTCAGGGCTGGCATGGGCATTGATCTTCGGCCTTTTTGCCTCTACACTGTTTACACTTTTGGTGATCCCCGTCACCTATTATGCAATTTATAAAAAAAACTATGAATAATAAAAGAATGCGTCTGTTAAAAATCAAAAATTCTGGGGTATTACTTGCCTTTTATAATATAGTTTTCTATATCTATCTTAAGACTAAGGGGGAAATCCATGAAGAAAATTTTTATCGTCGCAATATTAATTTTGTTCGGCGCTATTTCTGTATGGGGTTTAGATACTGACAAAACTGATGAATTAGCCGAACATGTGAATGCTTATTCAGAGGAACAAAAAAAGATTTTTAGACAAAGTATCCCATCCATTGCAAAACAATTCAGTGGCATCCCCTATAAGCTTGGAGGAAATCCCCCAGAATCAGGAACATCTGACAATTCCAACCTGTTCTTTTCCATTTACACTTTAGCTGCCCAAAAGGCCGGGTTATCTTATAAAAAATATATGCCCATGAAATATTTTTTACGCAACATAAGGGAAGTGGATGAAAATAATCTTAAAAATGGAGATCTCATGGTTCTCAACAATGATCATACTGCTATGATTTATCAAGTTGAAAATACAGGAAAAATTCATTTAATCTATGCATCAGAAAAGAGACAGCAAGTTTTATCCTTTAACAGTGATAATATTGTGTTTCAAGTTTACTGGCTGGAAAATCTCAAGGGCTTTTTCAGGCTGTCAGATATAATGCTGGCGCCAGCTAATTGATGAATAAAACAATTAATTTAATCAATTGAGACCATAAAATGGAAAGATTTTTTGTTATTGTTGTTTCCGCTGCTATTGGAACGGCTTTTTTCTTCTGGCTTTCCCAGGCTGTTAAAAAGCAATCTATGCAAGACTATATCCTGTCACACCAGTGGCTTTTGCACCCCAACGCAATTTGCTACTGGCGGACAGCCATGGCTGCCCTGGGCTTTTTCCTTTACTTTTTTACTTCTTATCAATCCATTGCTATATTTATATTTACCTTTGCAGCAATCCTTGATGGCGCTGACGGTGTTGTGGCAAGAGGATGCAATCTTTCATCCCTCTGGGGAGAATGGCTGGATCCCATGTGTGACAAATTGACCTATTTGCCTCCTTTGATTGGATTTGCCTATGCAGGAATTATATCAATAGAATTGGTATGGATCCTTGTGGTAATTGAATTTGTGGGCCAGTTTTTTGCCCGACAGATTTTGACCTGGATCAAATTTTCCGGAGCTGCCAATAATTTTGGAAAAATAAAGGCCATTATCTGCTTTGGCCTTGTGATTTTATGTGCATTGATGGAGAAAAACCAGGGATTAATAAACATTGTTGATGAAGTGCTCATGGCCTGCATTATACTTTCATCCGCATCTATGGTCTTTAAATTCATCCCCAACCGCCTCTATGCAGATATCCTTTCAGGCCTTAATTTTATTTGTGGTGTAACAAGTCTTATCCTGACCTATAATCGTTGTTTTGCCTGGGCAATTTGTATCATAATCATCGGGCAATTGTTTGACTTATTTGATGGCCGTATGGCTCTAAAGCATGGCGGAACCAAATATGGTCCTTATTTGGATGATATTGCTGATTTTGTCAGCTTTGGGCTGGCACCAGCCTATGTGATTGTGCAAAAAGGCGGTTCATTAGCCTGGTATGTCGGTGGTCTCTTTATTCTTGGGGTTGCATTTCGCCTTGTCCGGTTTGTTTCGATAGATAAAAAGCGGACCGACCTCCCTGAGGGTATATTCAACGGACTTCCAAGCCCTGCGGGAGCGTTGATCGTTCTTGGTGCCTCTCTTATTGCAACTCCAGGCATATTGTGGGGAATGACCTGTGTCTCTGTCGGCTTAATGGCGAGTCATATCCGGTTTGCCCATTTTGGACGGGTGATCCTCAAGCAAATCCCTAAACCTGTATTTTTTATGATCAGTGCATCAATTATCCTTATGCTTTCTTTTATTTTAAAAACAAAAAATGTCCAGATGTTTGGATATCTGATTCTGGGTTC
>CAYWGN010000040.1:0-27974 GCA_964457495.1 uncultured Desulfobacula sp. | reverse complement strand
ATGGTATCCATAGTCAGGAGCAAAATTTCAAATAGAACGACAATTTCTAAAAGAAATATGCAGGTTCAGGCCCCGGAGGTTAGAGACTGTATTAACGTGTAGCTCCCACCTTAATTGAGGGGTCAATGATAATTATCCTTGTTAAAAGCATTCAAAACTTAGAATAGTTTAGAGTACCAAATCAATTGTGAATTTTCAGGACGGTGGAATTTTCCACCCAGATTAAGGTCGCGTTGATGACCCGTCTGGGTATCCCGCATGTTCGTATTGCTCAACGTTTAAATATCCACAGAGAAACTATTTCAAAATATACTCAGAAAAATCAGGAACTTTCAACAAAATCCACCGGGATTTTAAAGGTGGTCAAGTGGAACAATAGTGGTCTGTCCCCTATTTGTCCACAGGTTTTAAAGCAACTTATTGAAGTTGTTTTAAGAACAATGTTGTATGAATTCATCCTGCATCCTGGGTACTTACCATTGACAATCAGACTAGACCTGACTAAACTGTAAAGAACAGATAATGGTTTATGAATACTCAAAGGAGTCTGTTATGCAAATAACCAATATTTCAGAAGCAAAGGCCAATTTGTCTTTTTTGATTAAAACAGTTCAGGAAACGGATGAGCCTATAATAATCGGTAAGGCAGGAAAACCTGTGGCGATTCTTTCCGCTTTTAAGGAAAACAGTTGTCCCCGTCAACTTGGTGGAAGTTGGGAAGGGAAGGTCAAAATTAGCTCAGACTTTGATGACGTTGATCAGGAGATTGAAGACAGTTTTTACAATTCATCTATTTTTCCGGATGAATCATGAATATCCTGCTTGATACCCATAATGGGTGGCAATAGTCTGGGCAACACACTCAATAAGAATACTATCAATAACAACTCCATTTTCACAGCCATAGTCACCTTTTTGAAAAGTCTTTTCAGACAAGGCATTATCATTGTCGATTTTTTCGTAACTATCTATCATTAGCATCGGATGCTATTGATCAAGTCACCTCTTTAGCTCTTTTTACAAGCAAAGAGGTGCAATTTTTAATATTATCCTCTGTATAAAGGGTAAATTCATCTTTATAGCTTTGTTCAAACAAATCCATGGCAAGTCTTTTATCAGAAAAAGGCGATTGGTTTATGTTTTTAATGGTGTTGAGTGAAATATCAAGGGACTCCTGGATTCCGTTTGCCGCATCTTTCCCTGCCATATGGCCCTGGTGCGCAGGGCAGATAATGGAAGGGTTAAATT
Source organism: uncultured Desulfobacula sp. (assembly GCA_964457495.1). Classification (GTDB taxonomy): domain Bacteria; phylum Desulfobacterota; class Desulfobacteria; order Desulfobacterales; family Desulfobacteraceae; genus Desulfobacula. Next base: position 26,726 of record CAYWGN010000040.1, on the reverse strand, counting down.
CCTTAATAAAATTAAGGGTTGAAAGATATGCATCAGCATGGGTGAAGTATAAAGGCAGATATCCCCGGCCTGGAAAATGAAATCCAAGGCTGTCAGAGCAGAACAGGATTTTTTCTGAGTTTAAAATTCCCATAAGGTTTCCAGGGGAATGGCCTTTTACTTTGATCAGATCCAATGTGATCCGGCCAAGATCAATTGATTTCTTGTCGTTAATGACCAGGGATTGGTCAAGAGTTGGAATTTTTTCCAGGGAAGGCCTGCCGGGTTTGATGTTGAAGTCGGCCAGTCTTTTTGATATGAACATATCTTCTTTAATCAACAGCGGTCCGGCTTTGGGGTGCTCAATGAATTCTTTTGCCCCTGCTGCAACAACAATTCGAGCTTTTGGATATCTTTTGGCAAGGCCTGGCAGCCCTGTAATATGGTCGGAATGGGGATGGGAAGGGATTATAAAATCCGGATTGATATCAAGATGTTCCAACTGGTTGATCACTGTATCAACGATGCCTGAAACACCCACTTCAAACAGGGCAGAGTGGCGTTTGCCGATAATCAGAAACAGGTTGAAAAAATAATTGCCTAACATTAATACGTTGTGGTCAATCTTAATGGGAAATTTGTTTTCAGGTATATAATGATCTTTCATTAATGCTCCTTTGCAATCCTTGGCAGGTATTTTACTATCATACTCAAAAGGTTTCTGAAAGAGGGAAGCCAAAGTGAATAGATTAAAAAACTATGGGTCTGGCTAAAAAAATGTGCTGGTGATGCTGGCCTTGACAAAAAATAAAACTGCAAGTATTTATTTAAAAATAATTTACTTTTTAGTTTAAAGGAGATTTTTAATGGCTGCTAACACCCCAAGACTCCTGGATGTACTGGATGCGTTTGAAGATGGTATCTATATTATCAATAGCGATTATACCGTTGAATACATGAATAAATTTATGAAAGAGTTGTTTGGTGAGGGGGTTGGCAAGAAATGCCATGAAATATTGATTCAGTCTGATAAGCCTTGCCATTGGTGTAAATATGATGAAGTTTTTATTAATAATGAAACCCATCACAGTGAAGTCCATATTGAATCTGTTGATAAAACATTTGTCCTGTCAGAGCTCCCTGTTACCAACCAGGACAAAACCATATCCAAACTCTCCATATATCGTGATATCTCCCGCAGAGTGCAGCAGGAAGAAAAACTTAAATCTTCTAAAGAAAGCTATCAAAGACTTTTTGCACATGTTGGGTGTGGCGTGTTTATCAGCAGTAAGCAGGGACGATTTCTCGATGTAAACCCTGCGCTGTTAAAAATGCTCGGGTACAAAGATAAGGAAGAATTTCTTTCCCTTGATCTGGCAAGGGATGTCTATTTAAGCCCTGAAGACAGGCGTAAATACACACAAATCATAGAAAAAAAAGGCCAGGTAGTTGATTACGAGTTGAAGTGGAGACGTCGGGACGGGAACATAATCCATATCCTTTTAACAAGTACTGTAAGGTACGACACCACCGGGGATATTTTAGGATATGAAGGGATCGTTGTGGATCAGACCCGGAGAAAAAAACATCAGATTGAAATAAAAGAAGCCCATGATTTTTTGGATCAAATTATTTCAAGTTCTCCCAATGCCATTATGGCTATGGATATGAAGGGCATTATCAAATTGTGGAACAAGAGTGCTGAAGATATTTTTGGAGTTAAATTTGACCAGGTGGTTGAAAAAATGACCATCCAGCAGATTTTTTCAAACAAAGTGGCCAAGAGTGTCATGGAGATGATGAGGGATGAAAAATTCGGGGGCAGGGGCAAGCTGAACTCTTATGTATTAAATTTTAAAAAAAATAATGGTGAGTTAGTTGAAGGTAACCTTTCTGCCAGTATCCTTTATGATGAAAAAGGCGATGAGCTGGCAACTGTTGGCTTATTTGTTGATTTAAAGGAACAGCTTCAAACAGAACGAGAACTCAGCGAAGCAAGACAGCATCTGCTCCAGTCAGAAAAGCTGGCTGCCATGGGCAGGCTGACTTCCCAGATTGCACACGAACTCAACAACCCGCTGTTTGGGATAATGAACACCCTTGAATTGATGAAAACCGAAATTTCTCCTCAAAACAAGAGGCGAAAACTTTTAGATATGTCTTTGTCTGAGATTGAACGTCTGGCTGACATGTTGAAAAAAATGCTGTCTTTTTCAAAACCGGATCAGGACAAACGCATAGAAATAGATATTAATGTGATCATTGATGAACTGATGATGTTATATGAAAAACGGTTCAGGGAAAACAGTATAAAAGTAATCATGGATCTTGCAGAGAACCCGGGAGTCATTCTGGCATCCAGGGATCAATTGCGGCAGGTATTTATCAATATGTTTTCCAATGCCATGTATGCCATGCCAGATGGCGGTAACTTTGAAGTTTCAACAAAAGTTGTCTCTGAAAAACTTTTTATCATTATCAAGGATTCAGGGACAGGTATAAGTCCTGACCATATTAAAAAGATTTTTGATTCTTTTTTCACCACTAAAAAAGAGAGCGTCCAGGGTGTAGGTCTGGGGCTTTCTGTCTGTTATGGCTTTATCAAAGACCATGGTGGAGACATTATAGTTGAATCTGAAGAAGGGCAATGGACAAAATTTACTATCACGCTTCCCATTGCCGGCAAATAGTTCTTGATTGGAAATTTTGAAAATTTTTCAATCAGTTTTTTCAATTCTTTTCTAAAATCCTGATATTTTTCCAATTAAATATTTAGGACCGACAAAAATTTATTTTTGTCGGTCCATATTGCAAAATATGTTAAACCCCTTTGTAATGGGGAGGGTGCTCGATATCTTCAGGGAGTTATTATGTGTATTATAGTTATTATAGTATTAAATAATTGCTTGACAAGATATATTTTATATAATAACTATAATAACTAAACCAACAAGATCCCCAAAAAAGGAGGTGTTATGGAAGACACGTTGACTGTATTCACTGCATGCAAATACTGCAATGTTTCGTCGAAAACCATCATAAACTGGGTGGAAGCCGGACACATTAAGGCCTATCGCACAGTTGGCGGACATCGCAGGATAAAAAAGTCTGATCTTGAAACTTTTATGAGAAGCCAGGGAATCCCGATCCCTGAAGAAAAAGATGAAAGCGCCCGGAAAAAAATTCTTGTGGTTGATGATGACATGATCATTGTTGAGTCAATTGTACAGGCGTTAGAGGAGGATGAATTCGACTATGAGGTGCTTTCAGCCTCGGACGGTTTTGAGGCCGGACTTCAGGTCAATCATTTTCATCCTGATCTTTTAATTCTGGACATAATGATGCCGGATATCAAAGGGTATGAGGTCTGTAAAAAGATCAAGGCAAACGAAAAAACAAAAAACACAAAAATTATCGTTTTATCTGCATATCTGGATGATGATAAATTCGCCCAGATGAAGGAACATGGGGCAGATGTTTGTTTTTCAAAGCCATTGCCTCTGTCAAAGCTCAAGGATGAAGTGGCCAAACTACTCGGATTAAAAGGGGAAGGAGGCGGATCATGAATTTAAAAGAATCTTTGGAAAAAAAGAGATTTGTTGTGACGTCGGAAGTGCAGGTCCCTCTCGGTGATGAGGAGCCCGAGGTGATTATGGCAAGCCTTGGCAGGGTAAAAGGCCGTGTGGATGGTGTTGCTGTCTCTGAAATAGAGTTCGAGGGAGTTGTGAGCGATACCATCAAAACATGTGGCCTTCTTAAAAAGAATAATCTGAACGCGATTTACCAGACCACGACAAGAGATAAAAATCGATTCCAATTACAAAAGGATCTGACGCTTGCCCATGATACAGGTGTTGAAAACCTTCTGGTATTTACAGAAGATTACAGGATTTCCGGGGATACGTTGCAGGAATCAATGTTCTTCCATGTTGATTCGGGAAAACTGGCATCTGTGATGGATCATTTGAAACAAGGGGTTACAATTGAAGGAAAAGAGCTTGACAGCAAGGTTGAATTTGTCCTGGGTTCAGGGGTTGAAACACCCTGGGGGAAAAACATGCCAAAGCGCGGCATGGAAGAAATGGAAGATATGATGAATGTGGGTACTGGATATTTTTTGACGACGCCTATTTTTGATGTTGACCAGTTTGCCAGGTTCATGAAGCAGGTTGAGCCTTTTAAAATCCCTGTCATTGCAGAAGTCATGATTTTGAGAACAGCAGGGATGGGTAAATTTTTGAACCGGCATTTTAAATCCGGGCTTGTACCTGAATGGGTCATTCAGAAGCTGATGAAATCCCCTAATAAAAAAAAGGCAAGCATGGAGCTTTTTGCCGATACTGTTAACAACCTGAAAGATATTTGCCAGGGGGTTCATATTATTACCATCGGCGGTGTCGATAATCTTGTGGAGTACCTGAATGCAGCCAAATTAAGATAAGGGAGAATTTTAAAATGGCAGAGGCGATTAAGATTGATGAACTTGACATAGAATTTAAAGATGAGGTCCTGGAAAAGGTGCCTGAGGCGAACTTTGATCTTTGTCTGACATGCGGGACATGTACTGGAGGGTGCGCAGCCTCGGAATTGTTAGGCATGGATCCCAGAAAGCTCATTCGCATGTTGAACTTGGGAATGGACAATGAAGTTCTCAAGACTAACTGGAAATGGGTTTGCAGTATGTGTGGACGATGTGTTTCAGCCTGTCCCATGAACATTAATATCCCTGCATTGATTTATAATATGCGCGCCAATGTTCCCAGGGAAAAACGACCTAAGGGGATATTGGGTTCCTGTGATCAGCATATCAGAACGGGCAGTGCCATGGGTGCCCAGAAGGATGATTTTGAATTCACTATACTGGATGTAGCCGAGGAAATCCGGGAAGAGCATCCGGGGTTTGAGGATCTTCATGTCACTTTGGATAGGGTCGGTGCCACAATGGTGGTGAATCAGAATTCCAGGGAACCGGTGACAGAGCCAGAAGAAATGGGTCCTTTATGGAAAATTCTTCATATGGTTGGTGTCGACTGGACCTATCCCTCAGTTATGTGGGCTGGTGAAAATTACTGCATGTTCATGGCTGATAATGAGGGATGGAAATATATTATAGAGGAGTTTGCTCACCATGTGGACAATAATTTAAAAAGTCCCATTGTGGTCAACACAGAGTGAGGGCACTCATATTTTGCGATCCTGGAAGGATTGCGAAGATTTGATATTCCCCACAAGTTTGAACTGACAACCATTATTGAACTTTATGCCCAGTGGATAAAAGAGGGTAAACTGAAAGTAAACGCTGACTGGAATAAAGATCTGCAGGTAAAATTTACGGTACAGGATCCCTGTAATATTGGAAGGAAAAGCGGATCCAATAAAATTGTGGATGACTTGCGGTTTGTGGTCAAAACTATTGTGGGCGAGGAGAACTTCATTGATACGATACCCAACCGGGATAACAATTATTGCTGCGGTGGTGGTGGCGGTGCTTTGCAGGCCGGATTCCCTGACCAGAGAAGAGCCTATGGAAAAGTAAAATTTGACCAGATTATGGCAACGGGTGCAGCCTACGTGATTGCACCCTGTCACAATTGTCACGGTCAGATTGAAGACATTGGTGAACATTATGGCGGCAATTACCATGTGGTTCATCTTTGGACGATTATCTGTCTTGCCATGGGCGTGCTTGCTGAAACTGAACGAACCTATCTCGGGCCGGATCTGGCCCTCGTGGGATTATAAAAAGGAGGGATCCAAATGGCCGAAAAAGGGACCAGAAACGGTAGAGGGTCGGTAATGGTCGTCGGTGCCGGCATCGCAGGTATCCAGGCATCACTGGATCTGGCAGATTCAGGTTATTTTGTATATCTTGTGGATAAAAACACAGCCATTGGCGGCACAATGGCGCAGCTGGACAAAACCTTTCCCACAAATGACTGCTCAATGTGTATCATCTCTCCAAAACTGGTTGAGGCAGGACGTCATCTTAATATTGAATTGATGACCATGACAGAAATTGAAGATGTTACAGGGGAAGAAGGGGCTTTTATCGTAAACGTAAAAGAAAAGCCAAGATTTATTGATCTTGAAAAATGTACGGCCTGTGGAGAATGCTCAAAAGTGTGTCCAGTGAACCTTCCCAGCCAGTTTGATGAAAACCTGCAGGACAGGAAATCGGCATTCAAGCTGTATCCACAAGCCATGCCATCGGGTTATGTCATTGAGAAAAAAGATAAGGCCCCCTGCCGTCTGACATGTCCTGCCGGGCTGAATGTCCAGGGGTATGTTCAGATGGTTAAAGAGGGTAAATACAAGGAATCTCTTGAAATTATAATGGAGCAGCTCCCCCTTCCGGGTGTGCTGGGAAGGATTTGCCCCCATGAATGCGAAGATGCCTGCCGAAGGTGCCAGGTGGATGAACCAGTTGCCATTCGAGACTTAAAGCGTCTTGCAGCAGACTCTTTTGACCCGAGACAGGTGGAAATTAAATGTGCTCAAAAGATAGGTAAAAAAGTTGCCGTCATCGGTTCCGGCCCGGCCGGGCTTTCCGCTGCTTTTCACCTGGCAAAGCAGGGGGCTGATGCTACCATATTTGAAGCCCTGCCCCAGGCAGGCGGCATGCTTAGAGTCGGTATTCCTGAACACCGCCTGCCAAGGGAAGTCCTTGATAAAGATATAGAAGTTGTTACCAACCTGGGTGTTGAACTAAAACTCAATGCCTGTCTTGGCAAAGATTTCACTCTGGACAGCCTCATGGCTGACGGGTTTGATGCGGTCTTCCTGGGGCTGGGTGCTCATAAAGGTATAGAACTGGGTATTCCCGGCGAAGATCTTAAAGGGGTCTGCCAGGGGGTTGATTTTTTAAGGGAGCTCAACCTTACGGGAACAACAAAAGTGGGCAAAAAAGTCTGCATCATCGGCGGTGGTAATGTGGCCATTGATGTGGCAAGATCTGCGGTTCGCCTGGGTGCAAAAGAGGTTACCATTCTATATCGCCGAACAAGAAAAGAGATGCCGGCCTGGGAAGAGGAAATTGTTGCTGCAGAAGAGGAGGGCACTAAGATCACTTATCTTGCAGCCCCCCAGATGGTCGTTGAAGAAAAAGGACATGTCAAGGCGTTAAGGGTCATTAAAATGGAATTGGGTGAACCCGACTCTTCGGGCAGAAGGCGTCCTGTTCCTATTCCTGGCAGTGAATATGACATTGAAATGGATCAACTCATTCCTGCCATCGGCCAGCAGCCTGATCTTCGGGCCATTGAAAAATGTGAGGATCTTACGATCAGCAAATGGAACACCACTCAGGTCAACCCGATTACCTTTGCCACGGACATGAAAGGTGTTTTTTCAGGCGGTGATGTCCAGACAGGCCCGGGTGTTGCCATTGGCGCCATTGCAGCCGGTATGGAGGCTGCAGAATCCATTGTCCGATATTTAAAAGGCCTGGACATGGAAGAAGGCAGGCAGCTTCCCGTGGTTGAAAATCCTGAATTCCGACCCATAATGGAAGACATGGAGCCCGAAAGCCGGTATAAAATGCCGGAACTTGCCCTTGCAAAACGGGTGGGTAATTTTGATGAAGTGGAACTGGGATATGGCCGGGAAGAAGGTCAGAAAGAAGCAGCAAGATGCCTGAACTGCGGGTATTGCTCAGAGTGTATGCAGTGTGTGGATGCCTGTCTTGCAAATGCCGTTGATCATTCCATGGCAGAACGGGTGCATTCCATTGACGTGGGTGCCATTATTCTTTCTCCCGGGTTTATGCCTTTCGAACCCACTGTGATGACAACCTATTGTTATGGTCACAGCCCTAATGTTATGACCAGCCTGGAATTTGAGAGGATTCTGTCTGCCTCAGGACCTTATGACGGCCACCTGGTGCGCCCGTCTGATCATAAAGAACCCAAAAAGATTGCCTGGCTTCAGTGTGTGGGATCAAGGGACATCAATAAAGGAGATCATTCCTATTGTTCCGGTGTCTGCTGCATGTATGCCAACAAACAGGCAGTGATTGCAAAAGAACACAGTGCCAGGGGACTGGATGCAGCCATATTTTTCATGGACATGAGAACCCATGGCAAAGATTTTGATAAATACAATATCAGGGCTCAGGATAACCATGGTGTTAGATTTGTCAGATCCAGAATCCATTCTGTTTTTCCGGAATCAGGAGATAAATACAAAATTGTTTACTCCACGGAAGCTGGGAGCATGGTGGAAGAAATTTTTGACATGGTGATCCTTTCCATTGGGCTTGCGCCAAACAGAGATGCTCAAAAACTTGCGGAGAAAGTGGGTATAGAACTCAATTCTCACGGCTTTGCTGCGACAGATAATTTGTCACCCGTGTGCACCAGTAAAAAAGGCATTTATGTCTGTGGTGCTTTCCAGGAACCCAAAGATATCCCCTCCTCTGTTATGGAGGCTTCTGCCGCAGTTGCCACGGCCACAATGCAATTAAAGGATGGCCGATGGAGCCAGACCCGTACCAGGGAACTTCCGCCTGAAACTGATTTTTCAGGGCAAGACCCAAGAATCGGTGTCTGGGTCTGTAACTGCGGTATCAACATCGGTGGAATAGCCGATGTGCCGGCGGTAAGGGATTATGCAAGCACACTACCCTATGTTGTTCATGTGGAAGACAAATTGTTCACCTGTTCCCAGGATTCCCAGGATCATATGAAAGAAATTATCAAGGAACACAAGCTCAACAGAATTGTTGTGGCAGCCTGTTCTCCCAGGACCCATGAGCCATTGTTCCAGGAAACCATAAGGGATGCAGGGTTGAACAAGTATCTCTTTGAAATGGCCAATATCCGTGATCAAAACACCTGGGTCCATATGAAAGAACCGGAAAAGGCAACTGCAAAGGCAAAGGATCTGGTTCGAATGGCAGTGGCAAAAGCAGCACTTGTGGAACCCTTGCATCAGGTCAGCCTTGATATTAAAAACTCCCTCCTTGTGGTGGGAGGTGGTGTGGCAGGTCTGGAAGCTGGGCTTACTGCAGCCAGCCAGGGAGTTGAGGTCCATCTGGTTGAAAAAGCAGCTGTGCTTGGCGGGATTGCCAGGCATCTGAACACCACCTGGCAGGGAGAAAAAATACAAACATATCTTGAGGATCTGATCGCAAAAACCCATGCCAGTGAATCCATCAACTTGTACCTTGATACTGAAGTTGCGTCTTTTACAGGCTCCATGGGAAATTTTGTCACCACCTTAAAAACCAATCAAAATGAAAAACAGACCATTATTGAACATGGTGCAGCCATCCTTACCACCGGGGGAATGGAATACAAACCCCATGAGTACCTCTACAGCGAGCACCCGGATGTGCTTACCCATCTGGATATGGATGCGGCTTTGCGGGAAGAGGACGTACGCATTAAAAAAGCCACGTCCATTGTTTTTATCCAGTGTGTTGGGTCCAGAAACAATGAAAATCCATACTGCAGCAAGGTTTGCTGTACCCACAGCTTGAAAAGTGCCATTGCGCTGAAAACATTGGATAGAAGAAAACGGGTCTATGTGGTTTATCGGGATATCCGGTCATATGGGTTCAGGGAAGATCTTTACCAGGAGGCACGGGGGTTAGGCGTTCTTTTCATTCGATATGACCTTGAAAAAATGCCGATCTTGAGGTTAAATTCAAACAAAGAGCTTGAGTTCGCTGTCATAGATCATGTTCTCCAGATGCCGGTAACCATTAATCCAGATCTTGTTGTTTTGGCCTCGGGTGTTGTTCCGGGGGATAACAAGAAATTATTTGAAAAATTCAAAGTACCGACAAACGATGAAGGTTTTTTGGTGGAAGCTCATGCAAAGCTTCGGCCCGTGGATTTTGCATCTGATGGGCTCTTTGTGGCAGGTCTGGCGCATTATCCTAAACCCCTTGAAGAAAGTATTGCCCAGGCAAGAGCGGCCGTTGCCCGTGCTATGACAATTCTTTCAAGGGATTCTTTGATGGTGGGTGGTGTGGTGGCAGAAGTCACGCCTGAAAAATGTGCGGTGTGTCTGACCTGTGTTCGAACCTGTCCTTATCACATACCCTATATTCATGCGGATGGATATGCACAGATTGATGCATCCGAGTGTCATGGGTGCGGTGCCTGTGTGGCAGAATGTCCGGGTAAGGCAATTAAACTAAATCATTTTACTGATCAGCAGATAATGGCAAAGACAGATGCGCTTTTTCAAGAGGCATAAACCATAGCTGGGGTCAGGCTTGCGTTGTTGCGGTATTGAACATAATAACGCAACAACGCAAGCCTGACCCCAAAAACGGAGGTTAATAATGACCCAAGAATTTGAACCCAGGATAATCGCTTTTTGCTGTCAATATTGAGCATATGCAGCCGGGGACCTGGCAGGTTCCATGAGACTTTCTTATCCTGCTGATGTCAAAATCATTCAGGTGCCATGCACGGGAAGGGTGGACATCCTTCACTTGCTAAATGCAATTGAAGACGGAGCGGACGGTGTATATGTTGCAGGATGCCTTGAAGGTGAGTGCCATTATATTGAAGGCAATCTTAAGGCCCGAAGAAAGGTGGAATATGTTAAAAGAACATTGACAGAGCTAGGCATTGAGCCTGAACGGGTACAAATGTATAACCTGTCCAGTGCCCAGGGAGCAAGATTTGCCGAAATTGCCAATGAGATGGTATCCCAAATCAGGGAGTTGGGGCCCAGTCCGGTAAAAAAAAACAATGCGGCGTGAAACTTTAAATTAAGCTGTGCTGGAAAATTTGAGTTTTCGACACAACTTAAAAAAAATATAGAGGTGAATCATGATAGTAGCAGATCGGAAGTCTCTTCAAGAGATCCTGGCCATGGTAGAAGACGATAAGGAAATTCTCATCGCCGGGTGTAAGGGGTGCGTCACAGTCTGCAATGCTGGGGGATTAAAAGAGGTTGAAATTTTGGCATCCTCAATAAAAATTGCCAGAAAAAAACAGGGAAAAGACATTGACATTGAAATTGAAGTTCTGGAAAGACAATGTGATAATGAATATATAGCAGGTATCAGTGAAAAAGTGGGAAATTATGATGCAGTGATCTCTCTTGCCTGTGGTGTCGGACCCCAGTTTTTATCTGAAATGTATCCTGACCAGACATTTTATCCCGGTGTCAACACCACTTTTTTGGGTGGTGCCACTCAACACGGGGTCTGGGAAGAACGGTGTGCTGGCTGTGGTACCTGTGCCATCCATGATTTTGGAGGGCTGTGCCCCATTGCCAGATGCGCCAAAAGCCTTATGAATGGTCCCTGTGGCGGATCATCCCAGGGGATTTGTGAAGTGAATAAAGAGATAGTCTGCATCTGGGATTTGATTGTCAGAAAGAAAATGGAAGCTGGAAAACTTGCAGATCTTATGGGTGTCAAGGGGGTAAAAAACTGGAAAAGCGCAAGACATGGCGGACCGAGAAAAAGTATCAGGGAAGAACTGGTTCAGGGAAATATTTAACAGACAAAGGAGAGAACCAAAATGAGTAAGCTCAAATCAGGTAGTAATCTTGAAAAGGTTCTGAAAGCCGGACATTTTGCATTTACAGGGGAATGCGGCCCACCCAAGGGTGCCAATGTTGCACATCTGAAAGAAAAATTTAAATATCTTAAAGGCAATGTGGATGCGGTAAATATTACGGATAATCAGACAGCCGTGGTCAGAATGTCTTCCATGGCAGGATCTGCACTGATGATTCAAGAAGGACTTGAACCCAATTTTCAGATGGTTTGCCGGGACCGGAACCGTCTGGCCATAATGAGCGATATTTTAGGGGCCTATGCCCTTGGTATAAGGAACATACTCTGTCTTTCCGGTGATCATCAGACATTTGGAAACCATCCCGAGGCAAAAAATGTTCATGATATTGATTCCATGCAGCTCATCGCACTGGTAAAGAAAATGCGGGACCAGGGAAAGTTCATGAATGGCGAAGACATTGATGTCCCGCCTAAAATGTTTATCGGTGCTGCCTGCAATCCCTTTGCTGATCCTTATGAATACAGGGTGTACAGGCTTGCCAATAAAATTACTGCAGGGGCAGATTTTATACAGACCCAGTGTATTTTTAACATGGACAAATTCCGGGATTTTATGAAAAAGGTCGTGGACATGGGACTCCATGAGAAATGTTATATCCTGGCCGGGGTGACACCCATGAAAAATGCTGGTATGGCAAATTTCATGTCAAAATATGTACCGGGTATGGATATCCCGGATTCCCTGGTCAAACGTCTCAAAGGTGTGGATAAAAGAGACCAGTCAGAAGAGGGCATACGCTTTGCCCTGGAACAGGTTGAAGAGTTCAAGGGAATGGAAGGGGTGGCAGGTGTTCACATGATGGCCATTGAATGGGAACACATGGTCCCTGAGATTGCCGAGCGGGCAGGAGTATTGCCAAGACCTGTCGTTTAACTATTCTGTATCAGATCTTTAAGTATAAAAAGGATGGCCTGATCAAAATATTCTTGCAGGCCATCCTTGTTTAGAATTTTAATTGCTTTTCTACCAATACCGCATAGCATTTTTGAAAATGCCCGCTAACTCATCCGCTCCTGCAGGTCGGGGAGAGAGTTTTGTCACCCGATGCTGGGGAAGGGTTCCTTCCACGAGTCTGGGAATATCGGATTCGCTGAATCCCACATCTTTTAAACCATTGGGCAGATTAAAACGCCTGAAATATCCAATCACAGTTTGTGCGATAATTTCCCCTGCATCTTCGGGTTTTGCGCTGGTGATATCGGCACCCAGAGCTTTAGCCGCTTCCAGGTGACGCTGGGGGTTTGAGGATGCAGTGAAACGAAAGACTGCCGGTGCATTCAAGGCAACTGAAATACCATGGGGGATAATGGGGTGATCCATTGGATAATCCGGTGCAATATAGTCACGAACCAATCCTGAAACAGGATAGGACATCCCATGGGGCAGGGTAACACCGGCATTGCCAAAACCAACGCCTGCAAAAGCTGCCGCCAGCATCATCCATCCCCTGGCCTCTTTATCATCAGGGTTTTCTACGGATTTTACGAAATATTTGGACATGATGTCCAGGGCCTGTAATGCCCAGATATCACTGATGGGATTGGATCCCTGGTAAGCCGGACGATAAATGGGTCGTTCTGGTCTTTCTCTATCTGTGTAAGGTATTGCCGTGTAGGACTCAATGGCGTGTGTAAACACATCAAGTCCCGTGGAAGCAGCTACCATCCTGGGCATGGTCAGTGTATTATCAGGATCCACAAGGCCAAGGCTAGGTTTTAAATGACGGTTGGCAATGCCGGTTTTGGCGTGCATTTCCTCCAGGTCGAAAATGGCCACACCCGTGGTTTCGCTGCCTGTCCCAGCCGTGGTGGGGATGGCAAACAAGGGTTTCAGAGGGCCAGGAACGGGCTTGCCCTTTCCGATGGGAGCATTAACATATGTCAAAAAGTCGTCCGTGGGATAGGTGGTGTACAGATTGGCGACCTTGGTTGTATCAATGACTGACCCACCGCCCACAGCTACGAATGCATCATAGGATTTTTTCTTTGCAAAACTGATGGCTTCTTTGAAAGACTGGTCCGTGGGCTCCACGCGTACTTTATCGTATAATGTATAATCAACTCCCTCGCTTTCCAGGGATTTGATTACTATAGCAACTGGGGGAAGTTTACTTAATCGCTGATCCGTCATCACCAACACCTTGTTGACACCCAAATCCTTGAGATCCATGCCGATTTCAGCGGTCACACCTGGCCCGAAGCGGAGATTGGATGCTGCCATTTCAAAACCGATTTCCTTTGTCATAATGCGATTCCTCCCTATGCGTGTTGTCATTTGTGCCGTAATTTCATGTAACCTTGAATAGACAAATAAATTAAACCAAAACTAAAGTCAATGGTCTGACTTAATCCAGATGAGTATCATGCCATTCTTTTTTCAAAGGCAATAATGGCAGCCCCCAGATCATAGATATTTTTTAAAAGCTGGCTTGACCGGTTAAAATGTTCCAGGGCAATGCCAAGCTTTTTCTTTGATAATGGCCTCTTTTGTATAATCCTGGGGCACATTTAAAATAAAAAAGTTTTTCTTATATGTTATCAAGAACTATTTCGGTTAAATTAATATTTACACGACATTATTTATTTACTATGCTTGATTTTGTCGGTATTCAGGAATTCGTTTTTGTTATTAAAATTATTTAAGGATGGATAAATATGAATAATGAAGTACTCGATAATCAGAAATTATTTATTGCTGATATGCCGGCGATAATGAAATCACTTTTCATTGTTTTAATCATTTCCTGCGTTTTGATTACCCCCATCCGGAATATCAGTTTTAACAGCCCCAGCGTAACAAGTATTGACCAAAGGTGTATTGAATATCTTGATCAAACCCTTAAAAGGGCGACCATCGCGTATGGGTTGTGTCGAGCCACAAATGCCCTTGTTTCCGTTCTTCAGGAAATTGATATCGGATTCGAAGTTGTTGGGACTATCACCTTTAGCCCTTTTGAATGGCTGGATCCTTTAAATGATCTTGTGGAGAGGTTCTCATGGATTTTACTTGCAGCAATGGCATCTATTGGTATTCAGGAATTTTTTCTAAGATTATTCCCAGACTCCATTATTAATTTTATATTGTTACCTGGTTTGTTCGTTTGGCTGACAGGGCTGTGGCTAAATAAATATCTTCCCATAAACATATTAGCCATAGGCAAACATCTTGTCTTACTGGCGGTTGTTTTAAGATTTATTATTCCGGCAGAAGTCGCCATTAACAATTGGATATATGATTATCATTTAAAAAATAAGTATAACCAGTCCGTCGATAATATAAAAACAAGTGTTAAAGAAATAAAAAAAAGAACCCCTGTTGAGGAAATATCAATGGAGGATTCTCAAGAAGAAAAAAGCCTGCCTGAAAACGGGTTCTTCAGCAGAACTAAAAAAGCAATTGCTGCGCTGGGAGACTTGGGGGCTAAATTCAAAGAGTTTCAACTCTGGCTGAAAACAGAAGTTCCTAACCTGTTTGAAAATTTTATTTCCTTGATAATGGTATTCATTATCAGCACCATTTTTTTGCCCATATTTATTTTATGGCTGATTGTTTATTTAATTAGAATAATAACAAACTCCCAGTTTGGGCACAAAGTAGAAAAGAAACTTAAACTAAATATTTTTCAAAAAAAGCCATCGGCCTGAGACAATTGACTGGAAGATGAGGCAAAGGACACTGCCCGGCGCGCATACATAAGAGACTCCTGTCTAAGCTCCGCAAATATCGGAAAGGCCATCGGACGGGCCAGGCGAACTGTGGACACCTACTTAGCCGATCTTCGTGCCGCAACCCATATGGGCAGAGATATCAAGATATTCCGCATGAGCCGCCTTGGTATCCCTCAGGACAGGATGGCAGAGAGATTGGGCCCGGTTCGGACGTCGTTCCAATACCATTTGCCGAAAATGGCAGCACTGCCAAATTCGGCAAATGCCAGATAGTTTCATTATAATTAAAATAATCATTGAATATGAGTGTAGTTTTATTATAATGAAACTAAAGCTATTTTTATTGGGGAGATTTCAGTATAATGAAAATAATACCAAGAAATGATTATCTAAACAAAATAAAACCCTATATCGGGCAAAATATCATTAAAGTTTTGACGGGACAGCGTAGAACTGGAAAAAGCTATCTGATGAAGCAAATCAGAGAAATGATTAAAACAACTGAGCCAAACACCAACATCATTTTTATTGATAAGGAAAAACTGGCATTTGACGACCTGAAAGACTACAAAGACCTTTATCACCATATTATTCAAAAAACAGACAAAACCTGTAAAAATGTGGTGATGATTGATGAAGTCCAGGAAATTGAATCTTTTGAAAAAACTTTAAGAGATCTGAATGAAAATCCGCGCTATGATATATTCTGCACGGGCAGCAATGCAAAACTGCTGTCAGGCGAGCTATCTACCTTCCTTGCCGGAAGATATGCAGAAATAAGGGTCAGCAGCCTTTCATACAAGGAATTTTTATTTTTCCATAAGCTGGATCATTCTATGGATGCATTTGGGAAATATATCAAATTCGGCGGTATGCCGTATCTGATTCATCTGCCGCTTGATGAAGAAATTGTTTTTGATTATCTGAAAAGCATCTATAACAGCATTATCCTCAAAGATGTTGTGGCAAGACATAATATAAGAAATGTCAACTTTCTTGACAGGCTGGTTCTCTTTCTAGCAGATAATACAGGCAGCATGCTTGCTGCAAAAAATATCAGTGATTTTTTAAAATCCCAGAAGGTCAGCCTATCCGTTAATACTGTAATGAATTACTTAAAATTTTTGTCTGATTCTTTTTTTATCAATAAAATAAGCAGGTATGACATAATCGGAAAAAAAATATTTGAAATTAATGAAAAATATTATTTCGAAGATACTGGCTTAAGAAACGCCATTGTGGGTTTCCAGCAAAAAGATATGGGAAAAATTCTTGAAAATATTGTATACAAGCATCTGAAATTCAATGGGTATGATGTCTATGTCGGAAAACACAAGGATATGGAAATCAATTTTCTGGCCAAGAAATCAGGAGAAACCCTCTATGTTCAGGTTGCCTATCTTCTTTCCAATCAGCAGACCATTGACCGGGAATTTGGAAATCTTTTAAAGCTGAAAGATAATTTTAGGAAAATAGTTGTATCAATGGACGAGTTTGCCCAGGGCAATGTAAAAGGTATTGAACATCTTCATATCCTGGATTTTTTAAAGGACTTTGGTTGAAGTCTCTATTCCCTGCCTTCTGAAAAAAATGTGATGTCAGCGGTATGTAAAAGGGAAAAACCGTTCAGGGCATATCCTTACTTCCTCAAGAATTTTTTGAAAATCAGATTCCTTTAAAAAACTGAAATGATCTGCATCAAGCTTTTCAGCAGATGTCCTGATATCTTTTTCCCACCGGGGAAAATCAACTTTAAAAGTTCTTTTGGCTTCCTTCATGTAATACGCGAGCAGGGATATGGGCAGGAGCGACATAACATGAACAGTTGGACCCAATTGGTCTGAAAGGCAAATGTCAATACTCTTGAGCATCATTTTTATGGCTTCATCAATATGACCGAGACTGTATGCCATCTGTCCTGTATTATATGCAAAAAGCTGCCATGGATGGACGTCCATTTTAATGGTGTTAAATTTTGATTCTATCCACTTATAGAATTTTTCCCCTAATGGATGGTCCTTGACCTGGCAAAAAAAACGGGCAAGTAAAGCATACCCCCAAGGGTCTAATTCTACCGGCTGTATCAGGGTATTTTCAAGAATGTCGATTTCAAGATATGCTTTCAGGCTTTCCTCTGCTTTTGTAAAATTACCTGCATCAAGCCGGGCAAAGGTGATATAGCTCAGGTGGCGCGTCCACTCATCCGTGAATTCAGGTGTGGTGCCTTTGCCAAGTGCCTTGCGGGCTTTTTGAGAAAGTTTTTCAGATTCTTCAATATACCCTGGCCCGCAAAAAGCCACGTTCTGCATAATCGTCCCATAAAATCGCCCTGTAAGAAGATCCGTGCTACAGCCAAAATCACATTTTTGCTTATATTGTGATTCGAGGAATTCCAGCAGTCTTGTTAACTCATCGGAAAGATCTTTATGGAAAAAGAACCTATTGTGATTAAAAACCAGTGCATGGTTATAAAAGGTGACAACGATTTCTATATCAGCCTGCAATACTTTTTTTGTCAAACCCATACCATAATTTTTCCATTTTGATGCATTTTTAATACAACCCAAGTGGTTAGCCAGGGACAAGTTAGCTGAACACCATTTCAAGGCAGCAACAGGTGAGGATTTGGATAATTGGTCAAGCACATTCTGTTTTATCAATTTACCGATCGCCTTGCCTTTTTCAAGCAGATACCTGTCAACAGTCTTTTCAAAATTAGATGTAAAAATAAAAAAAAGTGAGGGATTGTTAATCACTTTATATAGTGTTCCGTCAATTGAGCGTTCATTTTGTATCCAGGCTATCCATTCAGCAGGAAGGTTGCCGATATTTTCAGCAAATAGTTTCGGGTCTTTGATTATATTAGATAAAAGCGACAATTTATCTTTGTCTTTTTCAGAATACAATGAGAAAAACATCCAGGCCTGTTTGAAATTTGAAACCGGAATCAGTATCGACTTTTTTTCTTTTCTGACAACATTGTTTGTAAATGGATAAAGCAACCCGTCAAATCTCAATTGAGCCTCGGTAATTTTTTTTCCAAGATGGCCCACTTTTGTAATAGTTCCATCAGGCTCAATTCCGCCGGTAGCCACAAGCTTTGTGGTTACCGGCCTTGCGGTTAAAATCCGGGTAAAACCCAGGGCAAGGGGAAGTCCCAAGGAGACACCTTTAAATTGAACAGTTTCCCCTGGAATAGCGAACGGGAAACATAACAAAGATTTATTCCCGCGTGGATGTGCAAATCCTTCTGCCACCTGCTTTGCAGTTTCAACAGCCTTTAGCAAAGTATCACTTAATATCGACTGAGCCCACTCAGGTACCGTGTCGTATTCCAGTCTTTCGTCCAGCAACCCTATTATAAATAATCGGATATCTGCGGTGTTATTTCCTGTGAAAATGACAGGCACGGAACACCAGGAACCCATTTTGGCTGACCCAAGGTTAAGTCCAAGATATTTTTTCACATCTACATTGTCAGTTAAAAAAGATTCTGCCCAGGAAGGCTGTCCGCCTTCTTCTTTTAATAAAAAATTGGTTAACAGGCAGAGGTTAAAAAGTTCCTTCAGGCCTTTTGTTATCGCTTCAGTGCTTATTATTGCCTGATATTTGTCTTTAAAGTCTTGATGTGAAATTTCCTTAAAAGGCGAATAGCTGGAGGTTAGGAGTACATCTTTAAACATTGTTTGATCGTTTTGTGCAAGGAATTCAAGGCTTGAAATATTACCGGAACTCATAAACGGTCTTTCTCACTGATATCATCAATAATAATAATTGACACGCAGTCGTCTTTTCCTTTTATCCTGTCAAATCGTGCTAAAAAATTTTTACTGATACCATCCCAGGACCATTTTCCAGGAGTCAACGATCTGTTTTTTTTATCTGAAATAAAACACATGAAAGATAGTTCCTTCATACCCTCCGCAAAACCTGGAATTTCCCCTGTGACTGTGTATCCTTCAGAGGAGGATTTTTCATGAAACACTGGACATTCAACAGGTTTTACTGCTTTTATTTCCCCATCCCGAAGACATAAGCATGCAGCGACGATCTCTTTGTGATCATCTGCTGAAGCTGAAAGGCTAATGGCTTCCGGTGCAAATCGAAGCAATGCAAAGCATTCCTCTATAGTTTCTGGCTGCCACAACCATTCAATATCACTCTTAACCTTTTTTATTTTTGCAATAAGCATATCAACTGAATCGCTGGCAAAGGAAAAAATGTTTGAAGTCTGTTTTTCCATAAGTTCATTGACTGCCTGAATCGAAAAAGAATACCCGGTTTTTATTTCAAGCTCTTGAAAATATAGTCTTGGATCATCTTCCATAAGGGGCAAAAGGCGGGGAGCCCAGTCAGGAAGTATATTTGGATTTTCATGCATTTTCAGTGTCTGTTCCACCACATCATCAGCTACTTTTCCCAGGTATTGACCAAGATATTGTTTTTTAAGTATATATATGTTCCAGGGTTCTATAAAGAATTCATAAGATCCTGTTCTGAGCGTTTCCGGAACAACAAGATCCCCGGGAGAAGCAAGATATATATCATGCCAGGTCTGAGCAACCAGAATTTCATCATCAATTTCGCTTTGATCTTTCAGGACAATTACAAGCGGTTCATTATAATAATAGCCGTCCCGCCAGCGACAAAGATTTTTATTCAGAACCCTTAGCTGGCCTTTTTTGATATCTTTTTTATCGTGGTGAAAGTTTGGCGGGTTGATTCTTTTTTTAAAGTTTACAGATAATACGTTCCATGCATCAATTTCATTTTTAATGTCAGTGGAACAAAAGGGGCATATGTCCCTATGCCTTTTGTTCTCTGTTTGATAGTCTTTCTGGTTCCTGACATCTGGTGGAGGGCAGGTTCGGATTTGGATGGCAAAGGCCAGTGCCTGTTTTCGAGTATACATTTTTTTCCCTTCTACAAACGCTTATAAAAAAATCACCAGGTAAGTGTGTTTACGGATATATTATTCTTTTTTTTAAAATCAAGGTCAGTTTAGCCCCCATTGACCATTATGGTTTGTTCAAGTTTTTCACACAATCTATTTCTGAAAAAGCGGAAAGCATCAAGATCAGGTCTTTCATTTTTCCATACAGGTTCCGGGGAAAGCCATTCAAGGGGTCTCAAAAATGTTTTAAGCCTGGCTCTGAGTTTATCCCTTTGATATGAAAGGTTGGCTTTTTTACCCATTAATGCTGAGATTTCATTATTTTTAAGCCCCTGACATTCATAATAATAAAATATTTTTTTTTCTTCACCCTGGAGAATATTTAAAAAATTAACAGCCCATTTACGGATGTACGAAAGTTTTTCACTGTCCGGCTCAGGATCATCAGCTTTATTTATCAGGGGGTTAAATTTATATTTTTCCTCTTCACTGTTACCAGTTAAAGGAAAAGACTCTATTGAAGCGCTTAATCTGACATACCTATTTACCCATGAAACAAAATCCCTGATACTTATTCTGATATGAGGCTCAAAAGTTGCTGCTGCACTTTCTTTCCAGAAATAAACTGCCAGTTTTAATATGGTTTTCTTTTTTGTCATGGCTTTATAATTCATTGGAATATCGTCAGGAAAAGCAATCGCCATCAGATCTTCAGCCAGGATAATCGTATTGGGTTTTGTATCTGACATGCCAAAACATAACCCCCTGTTCCGGGATTTATATGTTTTCACCTCGCTGGACTCGCTCAAGACGACAGATACACGCCTGTAAAAATATCGCCATGCATTATCATAAATATCCTTGCTTTCCTCCTTGCTGCGGACTCTTTCAATGACATGGTTTAAAAATCCAGTGCTTATGTAACTGGCAATACCCCTGGCACCCTGTAAAAGGGTTTCCTGAATTCCAGGCTTTTGAAGGATAAACGCCAGAAGTTCCTGATAAATTTCCCGTGCATCTGATAATTGCAGGTTCAAGCCGGGCAAAGAAATATTTTGAAAGATCATTTTTTGATAAAGGCGATCTGCAATGATTTTAAGCAGTTTTTCATTTTCAGGTTGCAAAAGCCATTGTTCAAATTCTTTTGGGGTTATGCGTTCACTCATTCGGTTAATTCCTTTTCCCGGCCGGATCGTATGTCATTTTCCGGTACTTCGCCCATAAACCTCAAGCTACCTGCTTCCAACTGCGGTATATTAAAATGTAACCTTTCAACCAGAAAAGATTTTTTATCCATGGGAATATCTGTATGCAAAAGCCTTGTTCCTTTTTCGATCCATCTTGAATGTTTTCCTTGATATGAAGATGAGCAGGGGCATACCTTAAACCCTGCAGATGCGCCAATGGGTTTTAAAGCAAAGACCGGGTGGGTGCCATCAGGTGTTTTTCTGGCTATAAATCGGCCGCCCGTCCACTTTTCTAAATTTTTGTCGGGAGCACCTTTGAAAAAAAAGTTTTTTCTCCAATATTCAAGGGGCAGGAATCTAACTGATCCCAGTATCAGGTCAGAATTTTTTTCTGCGATGGAAACAGCCAGTTTTTCTTTCCATACATCATTGTACCCGAACATTTGCGCTGCAGTGTGCATCATACTTTATAATCAACCAATCAAAACATTTATAAAAGGGTCGTTATCGTAAATCTCTTGTAATCTGTCCAGCCCAGGATTATAAAACTATAAGCCTTTTTTTTATTTTAATGTCAACCTTAATTTTTTTTGAAAAATTTAAAAATAAGTCCGTTTATCAATATACTGTTAAGAATTAAAACAAAGATAATAGGTATTTATACCTATTGACGAGCAGGTTTAGTTTTACTAAGAGATGATAAGTCATTTTAAAAGCACATTAAACATAATATTTTAAAATCGGCAAACCTATCACCTCGGGAGATTGAAAACGAAATGATTTTCGGGAAATACACATTTAAACTCAAGCTTAAAGATGATGCCATCCTCCCCTTCTACAAAGGCTCGACCTTCCGGGGCGTATTGGGGCATGCCCTTAAAAAAACAGTCTGTGCATTAAAACACCAGACCTGTGCTACCTGTATTTTAAGGAAGAGCTGTACTTATGCCCTTGTTTTTGAAACAGCCCATGCTGTTGAAATGCCTGATTTGTCCAGGGTTTCTTCTCCTCCACATCCAATGGTACTTGAGCCGCCGCTAACCGGAAAAACAAATTTTACAAAAAATGATACGTTTGAGTGTACGCTGATTCTGTTCGGCAAAATTAATCAGAACCTGCCCTATTTTATTTATGCCTTTGACCAGATGGGGGAAATTGGTCTTGGTAAACGGATCAAAGGCAGAAGAGCTCGATTTTCACTGGAGTCGGTAGTTCACGGAGAAGAGACGATATACAATAAACAGGAAGGCAGTATCACCACGCCATCCAGACTTCCTGTCCTGGACCTTATGCCCGTAGATTTTGAGCCCAAAGACAGGGTAAGAATAAAACTTATGACACCTTTGCGGATTATGGAAAGGCAGAAGGAACGGGCAAATCTTCCATTTTCACTACTGGCCCGTTCTTTGATCCGGCGGACGACTTCTCTTTTAAATACTTATGGGGATGGGGAGCCTGAATTGGATTACAGCTATCTTGCAAAACAGGCTCAGGATATCCAAGTAAAGGAAAACCAGCTTTCCTGGTTTGACTGGCAGCGGTATTCTGCTCGGCAGGATACAAAAATGTTCATGGGAGGGTTGACAGGGGAAATTGAATACCAGGGAGATATCGCCCCAATGATTCCCTTTTTCAGGATGGCGGAAAAGGTTCATGTTGGAAAAAACACAGCCTTTGGGCTTGGGAAGATTCAACTCAAATAAATAAAAAATTTAATATTGACAGACAAAATAATTGTAAATGGAGAATTTTATGGACAATACAATCTTAAAAGTCGCAATGGCTGCATTTTTTCATGATATCGGGAAATTTGTCGATCCTAATGTGCTTGACCTTCCAGAAGGATATTATAATGACAATGCAGGATCTTTTCTTCCTTCATATAATGGTAGATATTCCCATGGGCACGCCTTGTACACGGCAGGATTTATCGAACAAATGGAAAAATATCTGCCGGCACAGTGCAATACTGGTACCTGGGGAAAAGGAGATTCTTTTATCAGGCTTGCCGCGGCCCATCATTCACCGTCTTCACCCATGGAAATGATTATAACCATGGCCGACCATATCAGCAGCGGTATGGACAGGGAAGAATTTGATAAAGAAGGCAAAGGATCTGTTCAATTCATTGACTATAAAAAAACAAGGTTGCTGCCTGTTTTTGAACATTTATCAGTCTCAGATGATCGTGGCCATCTGATTTCAGAAGACAGTTTTTTTCAATATCCTCTCCAGGCTCAGAACGCAGAAAGCATGTTTCCGAAAGAAAAAAATAATACCCTTCCCGAAAGCAAAAAACAGGCAGAAGAAGCATATAAAAAATTGTTCAAGGATTTTCTTGCAGGGCTGAAACACATTGCCCACAAAGACCTGAATACAGCCCTCTGGTTTGAACATTTTGACAGCCTGATGCAGCGGTTTACAACGGCAATACCCGCTGCCAGGGTAGGCAGAGTGATACCGGATGTCTCCCTCTATGACCACCTTCGGTCCACGGCAGCACTGGCAACGGCTATTTATCAATATCATGATATTACCGGTACTTTGGAAGAACAAAAGATTAAAAATCGGAAAGATGAAAAATTTTTATTAATCAGTGGTTGTTTTAACGGGATTCAAAATTTTATTTTTTCAGCGTATGGGGATAGCCGGAGATATCGTTCAAAATTGTTAAGGGGACGGTCCTTTTCAGTATCTCTCCTGTCAGAGCTTGCCGCTGATCTCTTATGCAGGGAACTTGAGCTGCCCCACACATCAATCCTTTTAAATGCCGGCGGGAGGTTCACTATACTGGCATCCAATACAAGTAAATCCATAGATTCCATCAGCCAGGTGGAGAAAAAAGTGAATGACTGGCTGATTAAAAAAGCTTACGGGGAAATAAATATAAGCCTGTCTATGATAAAAGCCACGTATCTGGATTTTGAAAGTTCCAGATTTGAAGGATTATGGGAACGGCTTGTCAATGCCGCAGATAAAAAAAAGTTTTCAAAAATTGATCTTGAAATATATGGAGGGGTAGTTGGATCATATCTTGATGATTTCTGTAATGACCTTACTCCCGCAATTTGTCCGCTGTGCGGAAAACGGCCGGCAGATAGAGATAATATTGTTGGGGAACTGCATACCTGTTCCCTGTGTAAAGATCACATTTTCCTGGGTAAAAAACTGGTAAAAGAAAACAATATTGCAATTACAAGAGTCGACACAATTGCACCAGTGAAAAAATTGTCCGACCCTATTTTTGGAGAGTATCAGCTTTTTTTCCCAAAAGGAGAACCGGATAATATATCTGATGCTGGCAAACTGCTTAAATACTGGTGCCTTGGAGAAAGAAGACAAGAAGGCATCCAAGGGCTTGTCACATCAAAATTTATCAATGGATATGTCCCGGTTTATTCATCGGTTGAAGCATGGGGGGAAAACAAAACAGGAAGTCCTAAAACCTTAAATGATATTGCCTCAGCAGCATCTAAAAAGGATGTTAAGGGGAAACAAAATGGGCTGGAGGCCCTTGGTGTTCTCAAAGCAGATGTGGATCATCTGGGACTTTTTATGGCATGCGGGCTCAGGGAAAAAATGTATACCATTTCACGATTGGCTACTTTGAGCCGGCAGATGAACAATTTTTTTGTTATATACCTGCCATACCTTCTTCAAAAAGAACTTCGATTCAATGATATATATACTGTTTTTGCAGGGGGTGATGACCTTTTTCTTATTGGGCCATGGAACAGAATTATAGAATTGACAAAGGTTCTGGAGGAGCAATTCAAGTTGTATGTATGCAGAAATCAGGAAATGCATTTTTCCGCCGGTATCACGCTTCACAAACCCCACACTCCGATTGATACCCTTGCTAATGCTTCAGAATCAGCACTGAAAACAGCAAAGCATCAGGGCAGAAACAGGATCACTGTTTTCGATCAGACGGTGACCTGGAAAGAATTTTATGACCTTGAAAAGATCAGGGATGAAATGGAACAATGGCTGGATGATGGCTGGATCAGCAACGTGTTCCTTTATAAAATCAATTATTTCATAGGTATGGCACAAAATGAAAAAACATTATTGGAAACGTGTAAAAATGGGATTCCCATTGAAAAGATGTCCTGCACAAAATGGCGATCTCATTTAGTATATGCGGTTGAAAGGAATGTAGCCTTGAAATCGGAACGAAACACACGACAGGAGAGAGTCAAGTATATCGGCAGCAGGATTGCTCATTGGCTATATACCTACGGGGGCGCTTTGCGTATTCCGCTTTGGACAATTCAGTATAATCGAAGATAGGAGATATTAAAAAAATGGAAAAGATAGAATTCTGGAAAGACAGGGACGCTAAAATTATTGACCCCGAGCTTTTTTCAAAAACAGCAGAATTATTTGCCAGGCAAATTGCACAGGACAACAACCAGTCCTCTAAAGCAAATAAAGGAACCCAGTTAAGAAAATTCTTTGATGAAATTATCCGACTGAACATGCTGGCAAAAGCCAATCGGGATGGCTGGGCTGGAACCCTTCCGTTGGTTCATATGGTTACTGCAAAAGCTGCCTATGCTTTAGGCCGCAAGCTTATTTCAGATAATTTCATGAAATTTATCAAAGAGTCTGTGGAGCAGGTGAAATCACCCGAAGATCTTGATGTGTTTACTTCTTTTTTTGAAGCATTCATAGGGTTTTACAAACTTTACGGTCCCAGCAATTAAAAGGAGAACATAGATTATGAAACTTGTCGATATTAAAGAAATAACCGGTAAAATTGTTTTAAAAAGCGGTCTCCATATTGGTGCCGGTGATACTGAAATGAGAATTGGTGGAACGGACAATCCCGTTGTTAAGCATCCCTATACCAATGATCCCTATATTCCAGGGTCATCTTTGAAAGGCAAGGTCCGTTCCCTTTTGGAACTCCAGTCCGGGCTTATGGGAATGACAAATGGCGCGCCTCTGGGGATTAAAGATTTTAGGAAACTGGAAGGCAGCGATCAATAGAAATGTCGGAAGATTGTAACCCTTTTCGGGGCCAGTGGAGCAGATACTGATGACAAAAATGAGATCGGTGCCACACGGGTTTCTTTTGCTGATGCTCCCCTAGAAGACAATTGGAAAAAACAGGCACAGATAAGGCACCTTCCATATACAGAGGTGAAGTCTGAAAATTCAATAGATAGGATAAAAGGAACAGCAGCAAATCCAAGATTCACAGAAAGGGTGCCAGCAGAAACAGTTTTTTCCTTTTCCATAACCCTGAAAGTTTTTGAAAAGGATCAGGGACTGGAAGACCTGTTGCTCAAAGGGCTTAAACTCCTGGAAATGGATGCGCTAGGCGGCAGTGGCAGTCGGGGGTATGGCAGGATACAATTCCAGTTTGATGACCCTGATCTTGAACAGACATTTGCATATGTAAATCCCCTTGCATAGGAGGTGGCAGATTGGAACTATATGATAT
>CAYWGN010000039.1:0-28884 GCA_964457495.1 uncultured Desulfobacula sp. | reverse complement strand
TGTATTTGGCTGCATTGGCTAATTTGCTGAAAGAAAATGTGACCTTACCACCAGAAATACCAAAACTGATTGTTTCATTATCGGTAGGAGCCAATAAGGAGATTTGTTCAACCTGTGTTGATCCTGGCAAATCACTACCATCACAGTCCTGGTCAATACTATCTCCGGCTATTTCTGTAGCGCCTGGGTGAATCGTTGCATCAGAGTCGTCGCAGTCTGTATTATCTGCCACATAGTCTTGAGGTTGTACAGAATCGGTCGATGAAACAGTAGGATCACCGTATCCATCGCCGTCATTATCTGCGTACCAGGTTGTGGTTGATGGTGTTGTATTAGTATATAGTTCCTGGATTTCAGATTCGGAAAGAGCACGATTGTAAATGCGGACGTCATCCATCGTACCTTTAAACCAGTTGTAGGTATTGAATTGAACCCAACCAAGAACAAAGTCTGAATTAACTGTGTTATTGAGACTTCCATCTGCAAAATCAGAACCTTTCAGTTCCCCATTTACAAAAACTTTCCGTTCCTTTGAATTCTTATCATAGGTAAATGTTAAATGAGTCCATTCATTTAGGACTATTACTGTTGAGACATCAAGGTCATCAGAATAAAAACCAAACCGGATCGGGCCTTCATCAAGCCAATTTACGTGCAAAAACTGATCCTTTTCTGCATAGGTCCCCTTGCTAAAGATATTCCTTGAAAGAAAATCGGGAGCGTTTATCCTCACAGAAATTGTAAAGCTGCTGTCATCAATATTTATTGATGCATCATTTCCAATGTTAATGTAATTATCGAACCCATCAAAACTATAGGCGCTATCCGCATTCCCATCACTATCTGTGGTTAGTGTAGCCCCATTCACTGTCCCATCATTCCCATTCCCGCTCTCATCATCGGCATTACCGTTGAATGGATAATAAGCAACCAGTCCATCATCCAAGTCTGCCTGTGCACTTCCACATAAGAACATTATTCCAATTGCAGTTAGAGCTACAATAATAATTTTTTTCATGTATTCCCCCCCATATTTTTAATAAAAAATCGGACCACCTTTATGGCGACCTACTGTCTTTCAGGCCCGTGGTTTTCCGTCTCTGTTTCTCAACAGGTTTGCCTTTGTCGTGGATTATTAATTCCTTAGTAAATTAAAACTGGTTTGTCAATATAGGTAAAACTACCTACCAACTACCTATTTTTAATCAACGGAATAAGGACATTCGAAGGAGTTGGAATGGCCATACAAAGAGGGAGCATTCAAAAGTGCAACTGAAGGAACTTTTTAATGCCTACTCTGCCAGGAAGAACTCTGGATACCTTTTATATAGAGGGTTTGAAAGGTTAAAAATATTTTCTGAAAATATTCAGCTTTATGGGGGATAGTGTGGGGGGATGAAAATTTCAAGCATAAAAAAAGGGCCTTGAAAAACTTCCAAGACCCTTGTTATTATTTTGGTAGCGGGGGAAGGATTTGAACCAACGACCTTCGGGTTATGAGCCCGACGAGCTACCAGACTGCTCCACCCCGCATCAACAAAAGGCAATATATAGAAACATCATGTTTTTGTCAAGTTTTTTTAATTTTTTTTGTCTGGATATTCTTTAACCTGCCAGGGCCTGCCGAAGCTCATCAAAGGAAACAATGGCTGTTTCGACCTTTGCCACAACGATTCCTGATAGTGAGCCCTTACATTTTTAAATTCATCAATATTGATCATCAGATATCCAATAATGAGGTAATCATGGTTTTAAGCTCCGAGTAGTTCCTTGTCACGGGAATATCGGAAAAATCCCTTATTACAGACTCTGGCGGACTAAAGAAAAACCCCTGGTCAGCTTCCTGGATCATCCCGATATCATTATAGGAATCTCCAAAAGCAATCACATGATAATTCAGTGCCTTTAAGGCTTTTACAGCCTCTTTTTTCTGATTTTCTATCCTGAGGTTGTAATCCGTAACATTGCCATTTTTGTCAATGGTCAGGTTATGGCATAAGAGTGTTGGATAATTCAGCTTTGCCATCAAAGGCTTTGCAAACTCTTCAAAGGTATCTGACAGAAGAATAATCTGTGAATTCTCCCTGATCCAGTTTAAAATATCCAGTGCGCCCTCAAGGGGCTCCAGAGTGGCAATCACATTTTTAATATCCTGAATCTTTAAATTATTCTTTTTCAGCAAAGAAAGCCGTTTTTTCATTAACACATTATAATCACTGATATCCCGGGTGGTCAGCCTAAGCTCTTCGATCCCGGTTTTTTTTGCAACATTAATCCATATCTCCGGCAAAAAAACACCTTCTACGTCCGCAACCAATATCTTCATCGCACTACTCCTGGTCTGTTTCTTCAATTCTAATCAAAATGGGAACACCTACAACTGAATCTGTTTTTGAAATTTGTTTTAACGCCTTTTGCACCCATGCTTCCTTGGCAATATGGGTGATCATTACAACGGGTACTTTCCCATTGCTTTTCCGCCCCTTTTGATGGACGGATTTAATACTGATATTGTTTTCTCCTAAAATTCCAGAAATTTTTGCCAGCACACCCGGATGATCCTGGGCTTCAAACCTAAGATAATATTTTGTATACAGTTCCTCCATGGGAAGGATCGGAATTGGTTTGATATTATCTTCAGGATATCCCAGAATTGGAACCCGTCTTTTAATGCCTGAAATAATATTTCGTGCAATATCGGCAATATCACTTAATACTGCACTGGCCGTGGGCATCATACCGGCCCCATGGCCATAGAGCATGGTCTGTCCTGTGGCATCGGCATCAATGACAATGGCATTCATGGATCCATCAACGTAGGATAAAGGGTTTGAACTGGATATCATTGTTGGATGTACCCTTGCTTCCACATGATTTTCATGGATTTTTCCAATGGCCAGAAGCTTGATGGTATATCCAAAGGACCGTGCAAATTCAATATCCACAGGTGTAATATTCCGGATACCTTCCACATGAACGTCTTTTAAATTAATTTCCATGCCATGGGCAAGAGCATTTAAAATGGCAAGTTTATGGGCTGTATCAAATCCATCTATATCCAGAGAGGGTTCGGTTTCGGCATATCCTAATTGTTGGGCATCCTTTAAAGCATCTTCAAAGTCTGACCCGTCCCTGGAAATTTTAGTAAGGATATAATTGCAGGTCCCGTTTAAAATTGCTGACATGGACTTGATATCATTGGCAACAAGGGACTCCTTCAAGGCTTTGATAATGGGCATGCAGCCACCGCAACTGGCTTCAAAGGCCAGATCAACCAGATTTTTCCTGGCAACCTTGACAAGATCATTTCCAAACCCGGCCAAAAGGGCTTTGTTTGCCGTTACCACATGTTTTTTATTTTCAAGGGAATCTATAATAAACTTTCTGGCAATGGTTTCGCCACCAATGGTTTCCACAATAATATCTATCTGGGGGTCATTGATAATCAAATTTGCATCGGAAACCAGAATGGTGGTTCCAAGGTCAAGGCCCCGATCTGTAATCGTATCAATATCAGCAATGGTTTTAAGGTTTAAAACAGCCCCTATTCTGGATTCCAGCAATTGTTTTTTTTGTTTTAACAGCCTTGCCACACCAGTGCCTACAACTCCATACCCTAAAATTCCAATATGGATTATTTTCATTCTCTTTAGATTCTCCGATATAAACTTCCATTTAAAATCAAAACAAATATTACCCGACCTAAAACCGCCAATTTTCCCGAGTACTGCAAAAGTATAGATTTTCAGTCACGCACTAAATACAATATTCAAATGATGATGTCAAAAAGCTTTTGACTTTTCAGTGTATTCTGTTTATCATTTCAGGGTCACATGGTTTAATAATTGTAATTGAAAAAGGTGGCCGTATATGAGCAATCCCTTAACTTATGCAGATTCAGGTGTTGATATAGACAAAGCAAATGAATTGGTTCGTCGAATTAAAGATATAGCAAAATCCACTCCACGAACTGGTGTGATGGGTGAAATAGGTGGTTTTGGAGGTCTTTATTCCCTGAATCTTTCCAATGTTGCCAATCCAGTTCTGGTCAGTTCAACGGATGGTGTCGGAACCAAGCTTAAAATTGCTTTTATGATGGACAAGCATGATACCATTGGTATTGACCTTGTGGCCATGTGTGTTAACGATATTATCGTCCAGGGTGCCAAGCCCTTATTTTTTCTTGATTACCTGGCCATGGGGGTTCTTAACAATGATGTGGCTGAAAAAATTATCATGGGAATTGCCAAGGGATGCAATCTTGCCGGATGCTCTTTGATCGGTGGTGAAACCGCAGAAATGCCGGGGCTGTATCAAAAAGGAGAATATGATCTTTCCGGGTTTTGTGTGGGTATTGTGAACAACGATAAAATCATAGATGGTTCCTACATCAGAAACGGCCATAAACTCATTGGTCTTGCCTCAAGCGGTGTGCACAGCAATGGATTTTCCCTTGTAAGAAAAATCCTTTTTGATAAACGCAAGTATACCATAGATACCAAACTCAATGAACTTGACACCACGCTTGGAGAAGAACTCCTTAAACCCACCATAATTTATGTCCCGACTATTTTAAGCCTTTTGAGAGATCTGCCCATTCACGGCATTGTCCATATCACGGGGGGTGGCATTGATGAAAATATCATCCGGGTCATCCCGGAAGCCTGTAAAGCCATTGTTCGCAAGGATACCTGGGAAATTCCCCCTATTTTTAAAATCCTTCAAAAAGAAGGATCTGTTTCAGATTCTGAAATGCAGAGAACTTTTAACAATGGCATTGGCATGGTAATTGTGGTACCTGATGCATCTGCCCAGGAAGTCATGGACAGACTCGAGGCAATGAATGAAAAAGCATATTTCATCGGTGAAGTTGAATCCAGGGAAAATAATGAGACCCAGACCCAATGGTCGTAGACCTGACACGTCTTCTCCTCTGCCTGTATCATGATAGTACTTGGGATTGAATCATCCTGCGATGAAACCGCAGCAGCCATTGTCCAAGACGGCAGGAACATTCTTTCTTCCATCATCGCAACACAGATTGATGTCCACCATAAATATGGCGGTGTTGTACCTGAACTTGCCTCAAGAATGCACATCGAAGCCATTACCCCCGTGGTGGATGAAGCCATAAGCAAAGCAAATATCACCCTTGAGGATATTGATGCTGTTGCAGCGACACGAGGTCCCGGGCTGATCGGAGCCCTTTTGGTGGGTTTTACCTTTGCCAAATCATTTGCCTGGGCACGACATCTTCCTTTTGCCGGGGTCAATCATTTGGAAGCCCATATCTATTCGCTGTTCCTTGCGGACTCAAAACCTGAATTTCCCTTTATTGCCCTGGTGGTTTCCGGAGGACACACCAATATCTACCATGTCACCTCATATGATAATTTTGAACTCATGGGACAGACAAGGGATGATGCAGCCGGAGAAGCCTTTGATAAAGTGGCAAAAATGCTGGAATTGGGCTATCCTGGCGGCCCGATAATTGAACGTCTTGCAAAAACAAAAGATCCTTCTGTCATTAAATTTCCCAGGACAATGCTTGAAAAAGGCAGTTTTGATTTCAGCTTCAGCGGTCTAAAGTCATCCGTTGCCCGGTATATTCATGACAACCATATCGTTACAGCAGATGAAAAAGCACAGATTGCCGCCTCTTTTCAGGAAGCAGTCATTGATGTTCTCACACAAAAACTGATCCTGGCAGCCCAGCATAAAAACTGCTGGCGCATTGGCATTTCAGGAGGGGTGTCTGCCAATAAAACCTTTATTAACAAATTAACCCAAAAAGCAAAATTCAAAAAAATAGATATTTTTGCCCCGCCCATTGAACTTTGCGGTGACAATGCCGCCATGATAGCGGCCAGAGGATATACCATGATTCAGCAAGGCCAGCTGTGCCATCTTGACCATGATGTATTTTCAAGAACAAAAATAGATTAGCCTTATCCCGGCAGGTATTTTTTCTTAACCCTTAAAATTCTTTCCAAAGATTTTTTACCCATTAAATAAAGATTTTCATCCCTATTGAGCCGTCCCAGAATTTCATGGAAGGCTGTATCAATAACAGGTCCTTTATGACAGATCAAGGCCATATCAATTCCAGACCTTAAAATCTGTTGGATACAGGTTTTAATATCATGCTCAATGGCTTTCATATCAAGGTCATCTGTCATAACAAGACCATCATATCCCATTTGATTGCGCAACAAGTCGTTGGCTATAAAAGGAGACAGGCTTGCCTGCCAATGATTGTCAAGCTGCGGATATAAAATATGAGACAGCATGATTCCCGCGACACCCTGATTTTTTGCATCCACAAAGGGAACCATATCCGATTGCATGAGGCTCTCAAGATCAATATCCAGTACAGGGAGATGAAAATGAGAATCTTTAATGGTTCTGCCAATACCTGGAAAATGCTTGGCCACGGCCATGATTCCCTTTTCCTGTAGAGTAAGAATGATTTGGATACCCAGCCTTGAAATAGTTTTTGTATCTCCCTTAAATACCCGGTCTTTCATAATGGAGTCCACCCCTTTTGGCACAATATCCAGAACCGGGGCAAAATTCATATTAATCCCCACCTGGGCGAGCTCATGCGCTGTAATGGAGGCAAAGATCCTGGCATCCTCAACCGTGTCAATAAAAGGATTTCCCTTGAACACAGTAAAGGGTTCTTTAAGCCTTGCCACAACCCCGCCTTCCTGGTCTACTGCGATAAACAGCGGGGGAAGGCCGCGTGCCCCTGCATAGGCCTGGCAGTCGGAACAAAGACAGCTCACCTGTTCCGGGGATTCAATATTCCTTGCAAAAAGGATGATGCCGCAGGCGTTAATATCATTAATAATATGTTTCAACTCATTGTTGAATTCAATACCATCAAATCCCAGCATCAATCGTTGCCCGGCCATTAATTTTTGAGTTATTATGCTTTTATCCATCTTATTTTCTTGACTAATCCCTTAGGACCACAAATTTTATAACTTGAACGAAATTGCTTGTCTTTTGCTCCATCTACTGTGTTGCACCCTTATTTTCTTGACTAACACATGTTTTAAATATTAGAACATGCTTTTTAAAAAACCAATTCACCCTGACAAAAATTTTATTTTTTAGATTTAACCTATATTTGGATATCATGAAATCAGGAACTTTTAAATCAGATTTTATTTTACTCTTTGTTGCCATCATCTGGGGCTTTGCCTTTGTGGCACAAAGAATCGGGATGGATCATGTCGGGCCCTTTACCTTTAACGGCCTTCGGTTTGTTTTAGGATGCCTATCCCTGCTGCCCATTATTTTTTTTCAGCGCAACTCACCCTCGGCCAAAACCAATGCGGGGATTATCAAAGCCGGCATTATATCAGGCATTTTTCTGTTTCTAGGGATCTCGTTCCAACAGGTTGGACTGGTCTATACAACGGCTGGAAAAGCAGGATTTATTACCGGACTTTATGTTGTCATTGTTCCCTTTTTAAACATTTTCTTCAAACAGGATAGAACCAGTCTTGGAACATGGATCGGGGCTATCCTGGCCAGCGTCGGCATGTTTTTATTGAGCGTGACCAAAAACTACAACATGGAATTTGGAGATATATTAGTTTTTTTTTCCGCCATTTGCTTTGCCTTCCACTTGATTATTATTGGCAGGCTGTCCAACCGGTTTAACACGGCTAAACTATCCCTTGTCCAATGCCTGGTTTGCGCAATCTTAAGCCTGTTGGTGGCAATGGTATTTGAAACTTTTATTCTCTCAGAGATTTTAAAAATTTCCATCCCCCTGCTCTATGGCGGTGTTATGTCTGTGGGGGTTGCATATTCACTACAGATTTATGGGCAGAAAAACAGCCCGGCTTCCCATGCTGCAATTATTTTCAGCCTGGAATCTGTTTTTGCAGCCATTGGTGGATGGTTCATCTTAAATGAAATTCTTTCAGGACGTGCTTTTTTGGGATGTGCTCTCATGCTGGCAGGAATGCTGATATCTCAATTGTATTACAAAAAATAATAATTTCAATTTCTTGACTTTTTGTAATAGTTCAGCCCGTTAAAAGAAATTATCTCATAGCCCTGTCTGATGGATATTTGCAGGAGGTTAAGCGTTTAGCATCGAACAAAAATATCCATCGGATAGGGCGGTTTCAAGCATAATAGCTGAATAGTTACAATTTTTTTAGCGCTTTATTGTTGTGAGTATTCCTTCCGGGTGATCATGGCTACACTTTTGGATGAAAATGGGTCTTTTGTGTAAAGAGACCCATTAAAATGTTATCCCTTAAGTTTATTTAAGGCTTCGCGAAGCTGTTGGGTAACTTCCTGGGACAATTCTCCTGCTTTTTCAATATTTGCAGCAATCTTATCAAGTCCTGCCTCTTTTGCCCGACCAGCCCAGGTATAAAACGTATCTTTGTGGCTGTCATTGTGATCAATCCAATGGGAAAACAATGTCTCCAGCTTTTGTTCAAAAGTTAGTTCGTGGGTATGATCATGGTCGTGGCTATGGGCCTGACCTTTGCCATGGGTGTGGTCGTGGTCATGATTATGATTATGGTCGTGGGAATGATCGTTATTGTGTGTCATAATATTATACTCCATTCAAATTTTGTAGGCCCACAGGTCCCGGTGTGTATCAGCATACCGGCTGCCAATGGCTGAAACCGATTTTTTAATTTCTAACTTCATAACCTGTGTTAATACTCTTGTTGTGCGCATCTTTGCAAGAGTTTTTTATTGTAAAATAGTGCAAGGATTGCTATGAAAGCAATGAAACCAATGGAGGCAGGCAAAAAATGAAAAAATCACTTTTTTACTTTATGATATTTATCGCGATACTTTTTTTATTACCATTACTTAGCTGGGCTAAAACGGGCTATGTTTCCGATCGTCTGATATTAAATTTCAGACAGGGGCCGGACAATGCTTCTGCTGTAATAAAAACATTAAAAAGCGATGACCCTGTCATTATTCTGGAAGAAGAAAATGAATTCTATAAAATTGAGCTCCAATCCAAGGAAATAGGCTGGGTAGACAAAAAATTTATTACTTTTGAACTGCCGAAAACACTTATTATTGATCAATTAAAACAGGAAAACGACAGCCTTAAAAACAAAGTTTCCGAATTAACCTTACTTGAAACAGATTTAAAAAAAAATGTGGACACTTTGCTTTCAGACAAAGATATAAAATCCGATGATCACATCGAAAATGCTGCAAACAATCAAAAGATTGTTCAAGAAAACCAGATGTATCAAGAAAAAAACATAGCGCTTTCCCAGGAGCTTGCATTATTAAAAGTGAAAAATAAAAACCTTTTTAAAACCAGTATGATCAAATGGTTTCTATCTGGAGTTGGTGTTTTGCTGATAGGATGGATTATCGGGCAGAGTATATCTTCAAGAAAACGAAAATCCAGTTCTTCTCTTCTGGGATAGTCAAAGGTAACT
Source organism: uncultured Desulfobacula sp. (assembly GCA_964457495.1). Taxonomy (GTDB): domain Bacteria; phylum Desulfobacterota; class Desulfobacteria; order Desulfobacterales; family Desulfobacteraceae; genus Desulfobacula. Next base: position 19,435 of record CAYWGN010000039.1, on the reverse strand, counting down.
TACTCAAATCTGGCAACTCCAAAAGTTGAGCTAATGAAAAAAATAAGGCAGAAAACAAAAAACCCCATAGGAGCTGGCAAATGACCCATCATAGTTTAAAACAAAAGCGTGTCCTGAACAGCCAGGAATATATCGTCCACAATATCAATTTACTTGAAGAAAAGGGGCTGGCCAAGATCAATCGCCTGCCCTTTGCAGCCAGGGTACTGATAGAAAACCTTGCGCGGAATGTGGATTCTAAAACCATCCAATGGTCAGACATTGTCACTGCAGCAAAATTCTATGATACCAATATGAAAACCTCTGAATTGATTGCCTTCTATCCTGCAAGGGTATTGATGCAGGATTTTACAGGCGTTCCTGCTGTTGTTGATTTTGCAGCCATGAGGGATGCTGTCAAAAAAGCAGGCCTTGATCCCGGGAAAATCAATCCTCTGGTCCCTGTGGACCTTGTCATTGATCATTCTATCCAGGTAGATCATTTTAAAGAAAAAAATTCATTTTTTTTAAATGCTCAAAAAGAATATGAACGAAACAAAGAGCGATATCAGCTCTTAAAATGGGCCCAGAAAAACTTTGACAATTTCCGGGTTGTCCCTCCGGAATCAGGGATCTGCCACCAGGTAAATCTTGAATATCTTGCCACTGTGGTTTCAACACAAAAAACCAAAAATGGTCTTTTGGCATTTCCCGACACCCTTGTGGGCACGGATTCCCACACAACCATGATTAATGCCTTAGGGGTTCTTGGCTGGGGGGTGGGCGGTATTGAAGCTGAAGCTGTCATGCTTGGCCAGCCCTATTACATGAACCTTCCTCAAATCATTGGTGTCAATTTTATTGGCAAACCACAAAAACAGATCACTTCAACAGATATTGCTCTTTATGTGACCAATATCCTTCGCAAAGAAAATGTGGTTGAAAAAATTGTTGAATACACTGGAAAAGGCTTAAAGCATCTTACATTGACAGACAGAGCCACTATTTCCAATATGTCCCCGGAATATGGCGCCACAGCCGGTTTCTTTCCCGTTGATGAGCATACGCTAAATTATCTTAAAAAAACAAATCGATCCGAAACAGCTGCCCTTGTTGAAGCATATTGCAAGGCTTGTGGATTCTTTAATACCTATGATGATGACATCCATTTCTCAAAAAAAATAAACATAGACCTTTCTTTAATTGAAACTTCTGTTGCAGGTCCATCAAGGCCCCAGGACAGAATCTCTCTTTTCCGTGTAAAAGAAAGGGTGACCAAAATATTTGATCTTGAAAACAGAAAAAAAATTCAAATCAATCCAGAAAACAAGCCCCAGGCCCTGACCAATGGAAGCGTGGTGATTGCCGCCATTACATCCTGTACCAATACATCCAACCCCTATGTCATGATCGGGGCCGGGTTAGCTGCCAAAAAGGCAGTTGAAAAGGGATTGTTCATTCCCTGGTATGTGAAGCCTTCTCTGTCTCCCGGTTCCAGAGTGGTCCTTGATTATCTTAAAGGCTCCGGGTTAATGGACTATTTCCAGGAACTTGGCTTTAACAATACAGGTTTTGGGTGCATGACCTGTATCGGAAACAGCGGCCCCCTTGATCCCTTTATTGAAGAATCCATTAAAACCCATGGCCTGGATGTCATGTCTGTACTTTCAGGTAACAGAAATTTTGAAGCAAGGATACACCAGGATGTCATAGGCAATTTTTTAATGTCCCCCATTCTTGTTGTGATCTATGCCATTGCCGGTAGAATTGACATCGACTTTAAAACAGAACCCCTTGGATTTTCAAAAAATAATACTCCGGTATTTATGAAAGATATCTGGCCGGAAGCCGAGGAAATAAATCATTTTGTCGAAACCTATGTCCATGAAAGATTTTTCAAGGACCAGTATGCCAATATTTTTACAGGTGACAGGCTCTGGCAGGAACTTGAGGTGGCTGAAAGCACCACCTTTAATTTTAATGAAGATTCAAGCTATATCAGGAACCCTCCCTTTTTCAAAGACTTTCCTCTTGATGTGCCGGATCTTGTGGATATAAAAAATGCCAGAGCCCTTCTTGTTCTGGGAGACTCCATCACAACAGACCATATTTCTCCGGCAGGTGCCATTCCTGTAGATTATCCCGCAGGAAAATATCTTGTTGAAAACAAGGTAAAACCATGGGAGTTCAATTCCTATGGCTCCCGTAGGGGAAACCATGAAGTAATGATGCGGGGCACATTTGCAAATATCAGGATAAAGAACAAGCTTGTTTCCGATGTGGGCGGCTTCACCCTTAAATTTCCGGAGAATGAGCTTGAATCTGTTTTCACTGCTTCCCAAAGATATCAGGCGCAAAAAACAGATCTGATTGTTTTCGGGGGAAAGGAATATGGAACCGGCTCATCAAGGGACTGGGCAGCTAAAGGCACCCTCCTTTTGGGAATAAGAGCTGTCATTGCAAGCTCTTTTGAGAGGATACACAGATCCAACCTTGTGGGCATGGGGGTTCTGCCGCTGGTTTTCAAAGAGGGGGAATCCTTTGAAAGCCTGGGCCTTAAAGGTGATGAAACCTTTGAAATCTGTCAGTTAAACCAGGCCCGACCCAATGGGGTTTTAAAGGTTAAAGCCATCAAAAATGGCAAAGAAAAAATATTCCAAGTTATTGTCAAACTCAACACGGATATTGAAATCGACTATATTAAAAATGGGGGAATACTTCACTATGTGCTGCGCCAAATGATCAATGCTTGAAGTTGCCGATCCAGGTGGTGCTTTAATATTTTTTAAACAATGAAAAATTTTATTTTTTTCTTTAATATTAATTTATGATATATATAGTCTGCTGTTTTTAAGAAATATTTTATTAAAATTATAATTTAAGGAATTTTTGTGTCATGGAAATTAATCATTATGAGTTTAAATATGGTGAATTTGGCGAAACCACAGGGGTACAAATTAATTTACGAGGTTTTGATATCCTTCGTTTCAATAATATCTGCAAAGGCACTGCCTTTACAATTGAAGAAAAAATCAAGTTCAAACTCAGCGGTTTTCTGCCGCCAAGGGTAAGAACCCTTGAAGATCAGCTTCAATCAAGCCTTAATATCATTGACAAAAAAGAAAGCGCCATTGAAAAATTTATTTATATCCGAAGTCTTTATGACAGAAATGTTGTCCTGGCCCACGCTGTTATTGCCAGCAATGTAACACAATTTCTGCCCATTATCTATACACCCACAGTGGGTCTTGCCTGCCAGCAATATTCAGCCATGTTCCGCCGACCAAACGGAATACACTTTTTCCCGGATAACATTGACTATGCAGAATATATACTGCAAAACTATACAGACAAAGACATCAGGGTAGCCGTTGTAACTGACAACCAGGGAATTCTTGGGATTGGTGACCAGGGTGCCGGTGGCCTGCCCATCTGCCTTGGAAAACTGATGCTCTACACCCAGGGAGCTGGAATCGCACCCTGGCACTGCCTTCCAATATCCCTTGACGTGGGCACTGATAATCAAGAATTATTAAATGATCCAAACTATCTGGGATGGCGTCACAAACGTCTCACAGGAGAAGTATATTATACCTTTATCGAAAAATTTGTAATAGCTTTTAAAAAGGTTTTCCCCCATGCCCTGTGCCAGTGGGAGGATTTTTCAAAACAAACTGCATTTACCATTCGAGACAAATATATTAAGGAAGTGATTTCCTTTAATGATGATATCCAGGGAACTGGTTCCGTGGCCGTTGCCGGAATACTTGCCGCCATGAAAGTAAAAAAAGAAAAAATGACGGGTCAGGTTTATCTGGTCAATGGTGCCGGTGCTGGTGGCGTTGGGATTGCAGACCAGATCCAGACCGAACTTGTGGAACAGGGCCTGGATGAAAAAGATGCCATTGCCAGAATTTTTACCATGGATTCAAGGGGAATTGTCACCACTGACCGTGACCTTGAACCCTATAAGATAAAATATGCCAAAAATCCAAAAACACTTGCCTGGTTAAAAACTTCAACAGACAATACCCTTTTGAACGCGGTTAAAAATGAAAAAGTCACGGTATTAATCGGCACATCAGGGCAGCCCGGACAATTTACAAAAGAAATTATTGAAGCAGCCTGTAAAAATACGGACAGACCCGTTATCCTGCCTTTGAGTAATCCCACCACAAAAGCAGAAGCGCTTCCCCAAGATGTCTATGAATGGTCAAATGGCAAAGCACTTGTGGCAACAGGGTCTCCATTTGATCCTGTCCATTACAATGGCAAAGATTATCGAATCGGACAGATGAACAATTCCTTTGTCTTCCCAGGTATTGGATTAGGAATTGTGGCATCAGGTGCCACAGAAGTTCTGCCGGTCTTTTTTTCTGCGGCATCCCATGCCGTTGCAGAATTTGTCGCTGAAGCCGATCTTAAGGACGGTATCCTTTTCCCACCTCTGGATCAGTTCAGAAAAGTCTCTCTGGAAGTTGCCAAAAGAGTCGGTGCAGAAGCCATAAAGGCCAATGTCACGAAAAACGACTGTGTTTTTTCAAAATTTAAACACAATAATGATCCTGAACGGCTGAATAAACTTGTGGATAAAATGTGCTGGGACCCAAAATACCTTAATATAGTTTAACAAAAATTGAATGCCCCGGCTAATTTTGCCTGCCTAGGACAATTAGCCGGGGCTTTCTCCATGATTAAAAAAAAATCCATATACAACCCAAATAAAAAAAGACAGCAAATGATTATTTCCAATCAGGCTGGTGCTCAATTATCATGATTCATATTAACCATCTGGGATAAGCAAATGGGAAAAACAACTATCGTTAAAACAACCACCTGGTCGGCTGGCCCGGGATGCCATGGCGGATGCGGCGTGCTTGCCCATATTAAAGACAACAAACTCGTAAAAATCGAAGGTGACCCGGATCACCCCTGGAACCAGGGTCGTCTTTGCGCAAGAGCCCTTGCCATGACCCAGTATATAGATCACCAGGACCGGTTGAAGTCCCCCCTCAAACGGGTTGGGAAAAGGGGAGAGGATCAATTTGAAGAAATTTCATGGGACGAGGCCTTTGATATCATCGAAGAACGGATGAAATCCATCCGGGATGATTTCGGCCCGGAAAGCATGATTTTTTCAATGGGAACCGGCCGGGACATAGGTCCCTGGATCTGCATGCTGGCTTACGCATTTGGCAGCCCCAATGTCATGTTTGCCTTGAGCGGGAATGCCTGCTACAGCCCGAGGATTGCAGCCCTTGATACTGTCCAGGGAGACTATTGCGTATTTGATGCAGCCCAGTGGCTACCGGGACGGTATGATAACCCGGAGTACAAGGTGCCTGAATGCATGATCATCTGGGGATATAATATTTCCGCCACCTGTCCTGACAATTTGTTTGGCCACTGGATAATTGATCTGATGAAAAAAGGGACAAAAATCATCACCATTGATCCAAGACTTTCTTTTTTTGCCTCCCGTTCAAAATACTGGCTTCAGATCAGACCTGGAACAGATGCTGCCCTTGCCCTTGGTTTTTTACATGTCATTATTAAAGAAAAACTTTATGATAAAAATTTCCTTGAAACCTTTACAGATGCACCAAGACTTGTCAGAAACGACACAGGGAAATTATTAAGGGAATCTGATCTTGTAAAAGGCGGATCAACGGATAATTTTGTTGCTTTTGATATACAAAAAAATACATTCATTATCTGGAACACCCTTAACCAGGAATACTCCATTGACAATGCAACGCCTTCACTGACAGGTGTTTTTAAAATAACTCTCTTAAATGGAAACACTATTTCCTGTATCACAGTCTGGGATAAATTTCAGGAAAGTTGTGTCGCGTATACGCCTGAAAAAGTCGAAGAAATAACCCTTGTACGGGCACGGGATATTGAAAAGGCTGCCAGATTTTATGCAAAAGCCAAACCTGCTTCCATTCACTGGGGGGTTCCCATTGACATGACCCCGGAAATCACCCCCTTATGCCATGCCATTGCGGCTTTATGGGCTTTAACGGGCAACCTTGATGTCCCGGGTGGAAATGTCTTCACCCGGTCAGCATTTAATGCCGTTGCCTATGCCCTGCCCGGTGCTGAAGGTGTAATCAAATTAAAAGATCAAGCCCAGGACAAAACGCGAATCGGTAAAGATGAATATGGCCCCTTCAATAAATTTATATGGCGGTGCCAGACGGACAAGGTAATTGAGCAGATTTTCAGTGAAAAGCCTTACCCTGTTAAAGGATTGTGGATGCAGACCTGTAACCCTTTATCCGGCATTGGTCTTGATCCCAAACTCTGGCAAAAGGCCCTGGAAAAGCTGGATTTCATTGTCGGGGTTGACTTGTTCATGACCCCTTCTTTGCGGTATGCTGATATTATCCTGCCGGCTGCAACCTTTCTTGAAAAAGATGGGGTAAGGTCCTGGTGGGTACCTTTGCAGACCATTAACAAGGCCGTAACCGTGGAGGGGTGCAGGCCTGATGTGGAGATTAACTTTGAGCTGTCTCAACGCTTTGATCCTGATTTTAAATGGGAAACCATTCATGATCTTTTTGATGAAATACTCGAACCTTCTGGAATGAGCTTTGATGAACTTGCCAAAAAAGGATGGGCCCTGCCCCCGGAAAACCATGCCTCACGACCATATTTCCGCCATGAAAAAGGATTGTTAAGATCAGACGGCAAGCCTGGTTTTGTAACACCCTCAGGAAAATTTGAACTCTTTTCCACCCTAAGGGAGGAATGGAACCTAGAACCTGTTCCTTATTTTAAAGAACCACCCTTTACTCCCGTCTCAAGACCAGACCTGTTCAAAGATTACCCGCTGATTCTTAGTACTGGCAGGCGATCGCCGGCCTTTTTTCACGCAGAGCACCGCAATATCCCATGGCTGAGAACCCTTGATCCCGACCCTGTAGTGGAGATCCATCCTGATACAGCAAAAAAAAATAATATTTCAAACGGCGAATGGGTTGTTGTCGAGAACTGGATGGGAAACGCCAGATTCAAAGCCAAAGTGACAAAAATTGTTCCGCCCTGGATGGTTATGGCTACCCATGGGTGGTGGTTCCCTGAAAAAAAAGATGATCCCTTGTTTCACACCTTTGAATCCAATATTAATATGCTGATTCCCATGAATGAACAGGGAAAGGATGGGCTGGGAACTCCTGTCAAGCATCTTTTGTGCAGGATAAGAAAAGAAACCAAGGGGGTTGAACATGGCGAAATCTAATAAAAAAGGCCTTTTGATTGATTATGAATATTGTACAGGATGCTTTTCATGCACGGTTGCCTGCTGCCAGGAAAATGGCTGGGAAGCCCCTTTAACCGGTATAAAAGTGCTGGAAATCGTACAGGATTTGCCAAAGGACAAAGCATATCTCACCTTTTTGCCCTTCCCCACTGAGCTTTGTGTGTTGTGCGCCAAACGTACCCAAAAGGGTCTAGCTCCTGCCTGTGTCAAACATTGCATGGCAAATTGCCTGACATATGGAGATTTAAGGGATCTGGCCCTGGAACTTGAAAAAAAACCAAGAATGGTTCTCTGGTCACCCAGATAAATTTAAATCCGGCAGGAGACCGGAAAGGAGAATATTATGAAAGATGATGGGATAAAAATAATCAAAACCACCACCTGGTCACCCGGCCCGGGATGTCATGGCGGCTGTGGCATACTGGTTCATGTAAAGGACAATAAAGTAATAAAGGTGGAAGGAGATCCTGATCATCCCTGGAACCAGGGAAGATTATGTTCCAGGTGTCTTTCAATGACACAATACATGTACCATAAGGATCGGTTGAAAAAGCCGTTAAAAAGAGTCGGAGAGCGCGGGCAAGGCAAATTTGAAGAAATCTCATGGGATGAAGCCTTTGACCTGATTGAACAAAAAATGAAAAAAATAAGAGATGACCATGGGCCGGAATCTGTTATCTTCCACCAGGGAACGGGTCGGGATATCGGCGGCTGGATATCCATGCTGGCCTATGCCTATGGAAGCCCCAACTGGATGTTCGGTCTTTCCGGCATCTCCTGTTATACGCCCCGTCTTATGATGATGTCCATTACCCAGGGGGATTTTGCCGTGGTGGATGCATCCCAGTGGCATGAAAAAAGATATGATGATCCTGAATATGAAATTCCTGAAACCGTCACAATCTGGGGTCAGAATCTTCCGGCAACCTGCCCTGACGGCTTTTTTGGTCACTGGTATATTGATCTGATGAAAAGGGGCACCGAGGTTCTGGTCATTGACCCCAGGTGCACCTGGATCGCCTCCAGGGCAAAACTCTGGCTCCAGTTAAGACCTGGAACTGATGCAGCCCTTGCCCTTGGCTTTATCCATGTCATGATCAAAGAAGATTTGATCAATATGGAATTCATTGAAAAATGGACCAATTCTCCATTTCTTGTGAGAGTTGACCAGGAAAAACAGGCCTTGTTAAAAGAGAGTGATCTTGTAGCAAATGGCCTGGCTACCAATTTCATTGCCCATGACCCTGTTTCAGACAGTTTTGTGGCATGGGATTCTGACGAGCAGATTTATAAAAAGAGGGATATACAGCCATCAATGGAGGGAGTTTTTGACATTACCCTTGTTGATGGCTCAAAGGCAAGGGCAAAAACGGTATGGACCCTTTATAAAGAAAACGCTGAGCAGTATACACCTGAGAAAGTGTCTAAAATCACCTGGGTTGCGCCGGATAAAATCAAAAAAGCCGCCCGCATCTATGCCAAAAGCCATCCCTCTGCCCTTCACTGGGGACTTCCCATTGATACCATCCCGTCAACGGTTCCAACATCCCAGGCCATAAACCATCTCTGGTGCCTCACTGGCAATCTTGACAACCCAGGTGGCAATGCCATTGCCCGGTATGCCTATGATGTGGTGACCTATCCCTATCACACGGGCGGGGCCATATTAAGTCTGCCCCCGGATGTTATGGAAAAGCGGATTGGCATGCATGATTATGGTGCAATCAAGGATTTCAGGGCATGGGCCCAGCCTGATAAAGTCCTGGAGCAGATTTTTTCAGATAAACCATATCCCATCAAAGGTATGTGGATACAGACGGCCAATCCCATTGCCTGCACGGGCATGGACCCCAAAAAATGGCGGGATGCCATTAAAAAACTTGATTTTACCGTTTGTGTGGATCTTTTCATGACACCTACAGCAATGCTCTGCGATGTGATTCTGCCAGCAGCAACCTTTCTTGAAAAAGATTCGCTAAAAGCCTGGTGGGTGCCCTTGCAGGCCATTAAAAAAGTTGTTGAAGTGGAAGAGTGCAAATCTGATATTGAAATCAACCTTGAACTTTCCAAACGGTTCATGAAGGATTTTCCCTATGACACTGTTCCCGAACTCTTTGATAGTCTTTTAAAACCTGCGGGCATGACTTATCAAGACCTTTGCGACAAGACCTGGATGATCCCGCCCAAGGGCCACCCCAGCAAACCTTATTTCAGGTATGAAAAAGGATTGCTCAGACAGGATAAAAAACCTGGATTCAGGACACCATCGGGAAAAATCGAGCTTTATTCCTCCTGGCTTGAAAAATGGGAGCTTGAACCTTTGCCCTATCATGAAGAACCTCCCTACAGCCCTGTCAGCACTCCAGATCTGTTTAAGGAGTATCCGCTCATCCTCAGCACAGGAAGAAGAATGGGACCCTTTTTTCACTCAGAACACCGGCAAATCCCATGGCTTCGTGAACAGCAAAGAGATCCTGTCCTGGAAATCCACCCGGATACGGCCCTAAAATATGGCATAGCCCATGGAGAAAAAGTCTGTGTGGAAAACTGGCTGGGGAAAATCACGGTAAAAGCCCTTGTCACCCCGGTTATTCATCCAGATATTGTCATGGCCGAACATGGATGGTGGTTTCCGGAAAAAGAAGGCAAAGAACCTGAACTTTTCGGTGTATGGGATGTCAATGTCAACCAGCTCATCCCCATGGGCCATGAAGGAAAGGCCGGATTGGGAGCTCCCATAAAAACCATGCTGTGCAAAATATACAAGGCGAAAGGATAAAAAAATGTCAGAATATGCAATGCTGATCGACTATGAATATTGTACCGGCTGTAAGACCTGTGAAATTGCTTGCAAACAGGAATACGACAGACCTGCCGGAAAAGTGGGGGGCGTTGAGGTAATAGAATTCATCCACACCCTTCCCAATGACAAATTGTTTATTACCAATATCCCCACCTTTACAAGAGCCTGTGTCTTTTGTGCCGGTCGTGTAAAACAGGGATTGGAACCTGCCTGCGTCAAACACTGCATGGCAAATTGCCTGACCTTCGGCAAAATTGAAGACTTACAGAAAATAATCCCGAAAAAAAGGAAAGCCATTCTCTGGACCAAAGGATAATTGATATCCAGACCCGAAATGGTTGCAATAATGCAACCATTGGTTTAAAGTACAGCCTGATAAAATAATAAAGGCTGTACTTATAAAAATGACAAAGAAAAAAATGATAAAGAAAAAAATGCTGGGCCCTCTTACTGAGGATACCACCAGGGTTATTCTTGAAAGCATATCAGATGGTGTTTTTACAATAGATTATAATTGGGAAATCACATCCTTTAACCGGGCAGCAGAAGAGATAACCGGCATCTCACGCAAAGATGCCATTGGCAGGCATTGCTGGGAAGTCTTTCGTTCCAATATGTGTGAAAAAGACTGTGCTCTTAAAAAAACCATGGAAGAAGGCCGCCCCTTTATCAGCTCATCCGGATATATTATTAACAGGGAAAAACAAAAGATTCCCATCACTGTATCCACTTCCCTTTTGATTGATAAAGAAGGAGACGTTATCGGTGGAATTGAAACCTTCAGGGATCACTCTCTTATTGAACAGCTAAGAAAAGAACTCTCAACAAAATTTAAAGTGGCAGATCTTATCAGCAACAGCGATGCCATGAAGAATATCTTTAATATCCTGCCCCTGGTATCAGACAGTGATTCTTCGGTTTTGATAGAGGGAGAGACGGGCACTGGAAAGGAATTACTTGCCCGGGCCATACATAATATGAGCCACAGAAAAGACAAACCATTTATCGCCATAAACTGCGGCGCACTTCCTGACACGCTTCTGGAATCTGAATTATTTGGATACAAAAAAGGAGCTTTTACCAATGCCATAAAGGACAAGCCCGGCCAATTTGCTCTTGCCGATAGTGGAACCATCTTTCTTGATGAAATCGGGGATACAAGTCCGGCTTTTCAGGTCAGCATTCTTCGGGTTCTTCAGGATCATAAGTTCACCCCCCTTGGCGCATTGAGCCAGGAGAAAACCAATATACGAATTATCGCAGCAACCAACAAGGATCTTTCCAGCCTTGTCTCTCAAAATCAATTCCGGCAGGATCTTTATTACCGGATTAATGTTATCAGGCTTTTCCTGCCGCCGCTGAGACATAGAAGGGAAGATATCCCCCTTCTTGTGGATCTGTTCATAGAAAAAATGAATATCCGCCAGGGGAAATTTATCCAGGGAACAGATAAAAAAGTACTTCAGACATTTATGTCCCATGATTTTCCAGGCAATATCCGGGAGCTTGAAAATATCATTGAACATGCCTTTGTCCTATGCTCTGAAGGCTACATAAAGCCGGCCCATTTACCCAGATCTTTATCTTTGCCCTCCAATCTCAATGACGAAAAAACCAATGACCCTGTTAAATCAGCACAAATCCAACTCATAACAGATGCCCTGGCACGCAATAATTTTAACCGCAGTGCTGCAGCTAAAGATCTGGGAATTCATAAAAGTACCCTTTTCAGAAGAATTAAAACACTGGGGATTACATTATGAGTACCCTTGTTTAAATTGCAACACCTGCAATCTAAATCGTCTTAATTTTGCAACACTTTTCATTTTATCAATTATTGGTCACAATTTTTTTTTTAGCTTAACTATTTAAAATAAAAAGATATATCAAAAAAGAAAATGGATTAGTTCCTTTAGGCACATGCCTTGCAATCCAGTACCATAAAATCAAAAGGAGAACATTATTGAAAATAGCAATAACAATCTGGGGCAACCGGGTTTCGCCTGTTTTTGATGCTGCGGCTACACTTCTTGTGGTCCAGATTGAAAATCGGATGGTAGTAAAAAAAAGCTATGAATCTTTTGATCCTGAAACACCTTTTGACCTGATAAAACTGCTGAAAAAAATGCAGGTTCCTGTTTTAATTTGCGGTGCCATTTCTACAAAACCTGCAGATTTAATTGTGAACAATGATATTAAGCTTATCTCTTTTGTTACGGGGAATGCATTAAAACTTATCGAAAACTTTGCCCGAAAACAGACCATTGAAAAATCAAATATGATGCCCGGATGCAGCAAACAATACTGCTGGCGACAAAATTCTAATAAATCTGATATTTAAGGGCTCACTCAAAAATAACTGTAATTGTTTAGCCCGTTAAAAGAAGCTATCTCAAAGCCCTGTCTGATGGATATTTGCAGGAGGTTAAGCGTTTAGCATCGAAACAAATATCCATCGGATAGGGCGGTTTCAAGCATAAGAGCTGAATAGTTACAAATAACTTTACATTTTGGAAGCATCCAATCCTCTTCAAGCTGAGGATTAACACGGTTTTATAAGATTGGTTAACCCAACCCGGTAATCAGTAAAATTGCCGGGTTATAAGGCATTGCTTATTCCTTTGGATGACACTTAGTGCAGGATGTCGGTGCCGGCACTTTGCCCTTGGGATCACCCTTTTCCTTGTTATAATCTTTGTGGCAATAAATGCAATTGGCATGGAGGGCTTCAAAATGGTACCTGGCTATTTTTTCTTTTTTCTCAAGTTTTTCACCTTTTGGTTTTTCTGTCTCCTTATGGCACTCAATACATCCTTTGGCATTATCATTAATGGTTAAATCCAAGGGCTTCCCTTTTTCATCATGGTGACACCTGCCACAGTTAATTGAATATGTTTCCACATGTTTTTTATGGGCAAATTGTACAATCCCTTTGGTATGCTTTTTATACCCGGGATTATTCATCATGATAATATCTGTGAGGACACCCTTTTCCCATTTACCCGTCTTGGTTTCAACTTTAAGTTCTTCAACCTTCTGTTCTTCAACTTTCTGTTCTTCAACTTTAAGTTCTTCAACTTTGGTGATCCTGGGCTGAACTAAAATTTTCTGGGCTGGGTCTTTTATAGTATCTGGTTCGCTTTTTGCGGATTTTTTCACAATTGATATTTCATTCTTTGACGTTGCTGTCTCTTCTTTGTCAGAAAGAGCTTTTGTATGGGCCTTTTTTGATGTTTTGTGAATGGTATCCACGGATTCAGTCAAAGGGATTGCATAATAGCTCAAGGAAAAAATGGATATTAAAATAAGTATAAAAATAATGTGTTGTCCTTTTGATTCGTTATTCACCCTATCTCTCCTATTTAGTGTTTGAACGAAAGCCTGAAAATTTTTATGTCCAGACAATGCCTGTACCTTGAAATCACATAAAAATCAAACAAAATTTTCTTTACAGCATGGGCTGCAATTGGTAATCAAAACTATCTTTACAAATATTTACATTTTTGTATATTTTTATTAAGGTAATGCCATGATTCAAAATCCCACATATGAAAAATTAAAACTTAAGATAAAAACCCTGGAAAAAGAATCCCTGGAAGCCAAAGAAACCAATCAAATTACAACGACGGCAAGTAGAAACTATAAAAGATTTTTAAAATTTTTGCCCTATCCCGTCATTGTCAGGGATAAAAAAGGCCTGATCTCCTACCTAAACCCTGCATTTACCAAGACCTTTGGTTGGAGTTTAGATGAATTAAAAGGTAAAGAAGGAAAACAATATGTCCCTGATTCCCTTAAAACCGAACTGACCAGCAAAATAAAAGCCCTGCCAAACAATAAAAACGTCCTGGAATTGAGCACCAAACGGCTCACAAAAAATGGTAAAATGTTAGATGTGATGATTCGAGTTGGTGTGGACAAGGATGAGAATAACAATCCCGAAGGCATGATAATTGTCCTCAGGGATATGACCATGGAAAAAAGAATCCAACGCAATCGTGACGTCATGGCCAGGATCAGTCAAGCTCTTCCCCAGTATCCAGACTTAAGAAAACTTCTTTTCTATGTAAACACTGAAATCAAGGAACTCCTTGAAACCGAAAGCGCCAACACTATTTTACTGGATGAGACTCAAAAAGAGTTTTATTTTATAAGTGCTGCCCACGATGATCCGATCACACGGGAACGTATTGAGAAAGCCCGTTTTCCTGTTGCTGAACTTTTGTCCGGCCAGGTGGTGAAAACCGGTAATCCCATGATCGTCAACGACTTTTCCCTTGACCAGTACCAGTATAAATCAAGGGACCGGACAATTGGATATACGGTTAAAAATGTAATTCTGGTCCCTTTAAGAAATAAAGATCGAATTATTGGCATACTTGCAGCCGATAATAAAAAGACCGGGGATTTTGATGATACTGATCTTGAAACCTTGAATACCATTTCAGCTACTGTTGCACTTTCAATTGAAAATGCCCGGGTTTCAAGGGAATTGAGAAAAGCCTATGAAGAATTAAAAAGTCTGAATAATGCAAAAGATAAAATGATCAATCATTTGTCCCATGAGCTGAAAACGCCTGTGGCAATTCTTTTAAGCTCTTTTAAAATCCTTTCAAAAAGGTTGGCAGATATTCCTGAAGAAACCTGGCGACCAACCATTGAAAGGATTAGCAGGAATCTGGATCGTATTATCGGAATTGAAGGGGAAGTTTATGATATTGTTGAAAAAAAAGAGGTCTTTCATTATAAAATATTTTCCCTTATCCTGGAAGAATGCCAGGATGAATTAGAAGCCCTTATTGCAGAGGAAATCGGTGAAAGAGGAATTCTTACCAAAGTACGGCAAAGAATTGAAGACATTTTCAGCCCCCGTGATCTTGTTGTCAAAGATATTTTTCTAAATCTATTTGTTGAAAAAAGAATTAAAGCCATTCAACGGGATATGGCCCATAGAAATATCTCCCTTATCACAAGTCTTGAATCTTCTTCTTTGATTCAAATGCCTTCTGAACCCTTAAAAAAAACAGTGGATGGCCTTATACGAAATGCCATTGAAAACACACCAGATGGGGGGAAAATAGAAATCCTTGTTCATCAAAAAGATAAGGGAATAGAGTTTATGGTAAAAGATCATGGGATCGGACTTACCCGGGAAGCCCAAAAAAGAATTTTTGAAGGTTTTTTCTCCACCCAGGAGACAATGAATTACTCTTCAAAACAGCCCTTTGATTTTAATGCAGGGGGAAAAGGTGCTGATCTTCTGCGAATGAAAATATTTTCAGAAAGATTTAATTTTAAAATTTCCATGACATCAAACCGATGCAGCCGTATTCCCGAAAACAAGGATGCCTGTCCCGGTTCAATACAAGAGTGCAAAAAAATTGCAGGACCTGCATGTGATGGTTATACAATTGTAACCTGCTTTTTCCCTTTTCCAAAACACAGATAAATTGTGAATTGTGAATTGTGAGGGAAGCCAATCTGAATGTTTTTTCTCACTATTCAAAATGCATATCTCAGTACTTTCATATAAACCCGGGCCGTCACAATTGGATCTTGATTCACTATTGCTTTTAAAAAAAGCATTTTCACATATAAGCAATCGATATCATAACAAATTTTATCAAATCACTTTTGAAAAATCCTGACTCTAAGAAATATATTCTTTTATTTCAAGATCTTATCCAATCATGATAAAATCATATTTGACTCGAATTTTATTTGATTCCTTTTGACACAATTCAATAAACCCTATCAAATCAATGCATTATAATTTTTATATCCATCTGGTATACTATTTGCTCTTTCACATCTGCACAACAATATGTTTCCATTATAATTTTAATAAAAAACCTTTTACTATTAAGGAGATAAAAACATGAGCAGTCAATTACCCACCCATGCCCAGGTGGTCATTATCGGTGGCGGGATTGTCGGTTGCAGCACGGCATATCATCTAGTGGAACTGGGGTGGAAAGATGTAGTAGTGCTGGAACGAAAAAGGATTTCTTCAGGTACGTCATGGGCAGCAGCAGGCCTTCTGGGACAACTTTGGCCCACAAGCCCTTTGACCAAACTTGCAAAATATGGAGCCGAACTCTATGCCGGACTGGAAGCAAAAACAGGACAGCCCACGGGCTATAAGAGAAATGGATCCCTGCGCGTGTCAAGGACTCAAGCCAGAAGAAGTGAATACTTGAGAGCCCTGGGTATGGCACGGGCATTTGGTATCAAAATGGAAGAGATCAGCTTTGAAGAGGCCAAACGGTTTATGCCGGTTATGAACACTGATGATTTGACCGGCGTATGGTATCAGCCCGATGACGGTGTGACCAATCCCGAAGACACCACCCAGGCCCTGGCTAAAGGGGCGCGAATGGGAGGAGCAACCATTCTGGAAAACATTAAGGTTCTTGACATCGAGATGGGGCATGGTGCTGTGACCGGTGTAAAAACTGATAAAGGGAATATCCAGTGTGAGTATGTGGTCAATTGTGCCGGCATGTGGGCAAGAGAAGTGGGCAAAATGGTGGACGTAAGCATCCCATTGGTTGCGGCAGAACATATGCACATGACCACGGAACCCATTGAAGGTGTATATAAAGGCATGCCCTATCTAAGGGACATGGATGGCTATATCTATATCAAGGAAGAGATGGAAGGCCTTCTCATGGGTGGATTTGAGCCCATGGCAAAGACCTGGGGCGTGAAAGGTATTCCTGAAAATTTTGAATATACCCAGCTGGATGAAGACTGGGACCAGATGGATCTGTTCATTCAAAACGCCATTATAAGGGTTCCAGCCTTTGCCGAAGCCGGCGTCACCAATCTCACCACTGTACCGGAAAGCTTTACCCCGGATACTGCGTATCTTCTGGGAGAAGCGCCGGGAGTGAAAAATTTTTTTGTGGCCTGTGGTATGAACTCAGTTGGAATCACCAGTGCCGGCGGTGCAGGCATGGCCCTTGCCACATGGATTGTTCAGGGCTATCCTGAAGAGGATCTCTGGCCCGTGGATGTCAGAAGGTACAATAAGTGGCAGAACAACCTCAAATACATTGAAGAACGTGTTAATGTTGAATCTGTGGGCAACCTCTATACTGATCACTGGCCCTTTAAGCAACCCACTTCATCCAGGGATGTCTTAAAAACCCCCATCCACGATCGATTAAAAAACTTAGGTGCCTGTTTTGGTGTGGTCTCAGGATGGGAACGTGCCAATTGGTTTGCTCCAAAAGGTGTGGAGCCCAAGTATGAATACAGCTGGGGACGTCAGAACTGGTTTGAATTCTCTGCCCGGGAACACATGAATGTCAGGGAAAATGTGGGAATTTATGATCTGACTTCCATGGGTAAATTCCTCATGCAGGGCAAGGATGCACTAAAGGCCCTCCAAATTCTCTGCGCTAATGATGTGGATGTCCCTTGCGGTAAGGTTGTCTACACCCAGATGCTCAATGAACGCGGCGGCATCGAAGCTGACCTCACTGTAACAAAAATGGCGGAAAACAAATTCTTCATTGTAACGGCCGGCGCAACAACCACTCGGGATTTTGACTGGATCATGCGCAATATACCCGAGGATGCCAATGCCGTTCTCACCGATGTTACCTGGTCCTATACCATGTTGGGCGTCATGGGTCCCAAATCCAGG
The DNA here is from genome assembly GCA_964457495.1 of uncultured Desulfobacula sp. Taxonomy (GTDB): domain Bacteria; phylum Desulfobacterota; class Desulfobacteria; order Desulfobacterales; family Desulfobacteraceae; genus Desulfobacula. The sequence continues at coordinate 1,732 of CAYWGN010000039.1, read as the reverse complement.
GATCTTTTGAACAAAATAACAGATGCAGATCTTTCCAATGAAGCCTTTCCCTTTGCCACAGCCAAGGAAATCAATGCCGGATATGCCACGGCCTTTGCTGTTCGCATGAGTTTTGTTGGCGAACTTGGCTGGGAGCTGTATATCCCCACACCATTTACCCTGGACATTTTTGACAAGCTCATGGAAGCCGGGGAAGAATTTAATTGCAAACTCTGCGGTCTCCATGCACTTGATTCCCTGCGCCTGGAAAAGGGATACCGGCACTGGAGCAGTGATATTACCCCGGATACTACCCCCTATGAGGCAGGTCTTGGCTTTGCCGTCAAACTGAACAAGGAGGATTTTATCGGCAAAGCAGCCCTTGTCAAACAAAAACAAGAAGGCATAAAGCAAAAACTGGTTATCTTTACCATAGATGATCCTGAACCTTTAATCTATCATGATGAGCCCATTTACCGTAACGGCAAGATTGTTGGTGAAAACACACATGGTTCATATGCCCATGTCACAGGGCATTCCATTGGCATGGTTTACCTTTCCAATAATGATGGGATAAGTGATGAATGGATCATGGACGGTGACTATGAAATAGAGGTGGAAGATAAACTATATCCCATCACTCTTCATTTAAAAGCACCCTATGACCCTGAGGGAAAATCCATCAAAGTATAGACCAAAGAAGCCCAGATAACGTATACATTGATCGTGCATTTATAGATTGTGCTAAATGGCAAATTAAATAAAGGAGTATAACATGAAGCGACCTATCAAGTCAGGCAAGCTTTCCAGCGGCGGCTTCAGTCTCAATGTCCTCACGGAGGATGAATTGTATGAAATTCATCTGGGGACCCTTGAGATACTGAAAACCACGGGTGTATACGTGGAAAGTGAAGAAGCCCGGGAAATTTTCAAAATCGGTGGTGCTGATGTCAATGAAGACAACAAAGTTGTCACCTTTCCCCCATATCTGGTGGAAGATTGCATCCGTTCCGCACCAGACACCTTTTACGCCTACGGCCGAATCCCGGAAAGCGATGTGGTGCTGGAAGGCAACAGGATAACCTTTACCAATTTTGGCGAAGGAATCATGTTTGTGGATCCCTACACAGGTGAACACCGGGAAACCACCAAAAATGATGTTGAAATGGCTTCCCGGGTAATAGATTACCTGGAAAATATTGAAACCTATGAACGGTGTATGCTCTCCCATGACAAACACCATGCTGTCCAGGCCCTTCACAATGCTGAAGCCTCTTTGACCAATACCACCAAACACCATTGGCTGGGACCCGTGGATAGATATCAGTGTGGTAAAATAATGGAGATGTGCTGGGCCATTGCAGGAGGCGAAGACAAGTTCAGGGAAAGGCCCTTCCTTACCTTTGTGACCTGCCCCATAAGTCCTTTGAAGCTGTCATCCCACCATTGTGACATAATCATTGAGGCTGCCATGAACGGTATAGGACTCAATTGTGTTGGCATGGCCATGTCAGGGGGATCATCCCCCATCCACATTGCAGGCACCATTGTGCAGCAGAATGTAGAGGTGCTGTCCAGCCTTGTATTGAGCCAGCTGGTTAAAAAAGGGGCTGCCTTTATTTATGGCAGTTCCACCTGCCCTCTGGACTTAAGGCAGGCCACAGCCACGGTTGGATCACCGGAAACCGGCATGATCAGTGCCGCAGTGTCGAGACTTGCCAGGTATTACAGCCTGCCTGTTTTTGCCGCCGGT
>CAYWGN010000038.1:10036-29832 GCA_964457495.1 uncultured Desulfobacula sp. | reverse complement strand
AAGAACAGCTTTATGCACGTTTTCACACTGCCGTTGCAGCCAGGGCTGCCGGATGCGTTGCCATTGATTGCCCATATGTGGCATATCAGGATACAGAAGGTTATAAAGAGAGCACGGAAGAAGGTCGTCAGATGGGATATGAAGGCAGAATGCTGATTCATCCAAGTCAGATCGAGCCCTCCCATGAGATTTATACCCCCTCTGCAGCCAGTATTGAATGGGCAGAAGGTGTAAAAAAAGTATTTGAAGAAGAGGGTATTGCAAAGGGCTCAGCCGCAGTTACCTATCTTGGCAAGATGGTGGATACACCAGTATATGAAAATGCCATGCAGATTCTGCGCACCATGGAAGAAATTCGTGCTGCCGATGCAAAATAAGCAGTGACCTTTTGCCAGTATGACATGAGGCCCTGGGTTTTCAACCCACATCCAATTGCTTCCCATCGTCGGCAAACCATTACGTCATCGGAACAGAAAGAATGCGGGTCAATGAAAGAGGAATTGATAACAGGAGAAAAAGATGACTGACAAAAAAAAGAGATTTTTACCTTCATGTGCCGCCTGCGAGCTTCCGATTCCCCAGAGAATTTGCATTACAGATAAAGGAAAGGGAAAAAGGATGTCCGACATTGACATACAAAGATATTTTAAAAAAGGCCAATAAAGCCTATGAATCCGAGACAATTAATAAATTTGCGTACAATGCATCTTTGCAGGAAGCCGAGGGGTATACTAACCGGGATCAGAAGCCCTATATTATGCAGCCGAACAAACCACGAATCGTTGAAACCTGTAAATTTGCCATAAAAATGGGATATAAGCGGCTTGGTCTCGCTTTTTGCGTGGGGCTTGCAAGGGAAGCAAAAGTTGTTGAAGAAATTTTAAAAGTATTAACCCGGCAAAAAATATTGAAATTTTTTTTGCCGGGTTAATACTTTTCCTCATGGAAACAAAATGCAAAAAACCGAAGTCCTGTGGCTCAAAATGAACTTCGAGAGATAACAATTCGTCTTATGGAATAAAAAAAATGAAAAATATTACAATTATTGGAGGAGGCATTGTTGGCGCAGCAATTGCTTATACCTTGTCAAAGCAATATGATAAGGTTGAATTGGTTGAGAAGTTACCTGGAATTTGTAGAGGTAATAATCAGACAACTAGTAATGCTGGCGTTATGCATGCTGGCATTTATTATGAAAAGAAAAAAAAACCGTTGAAAGCAAACCTTTGTGTTGAAGGAATTGAATTGATGTATAATTTTTGTGAAAAATTCAATGTTCCACATAAAAAAATTGGAAAATTATTAGTAGCGACTGATAAATATAGTGAGGGGATGCTTTTAGAACAATATGAATTTGCAAAAGAGAATGGAGTTCCTAATATTAAAATTCTATCAGGAAAGGAGGTTAATGAACTTGAACCTAACATTAAATGTACATTGGGTATGTATTCTGAAAATACTGGTATTGTTAATCCTGTTGCTTTGACAAAGAGATTGATAAGGGAAGCCACAAAAATTGGGCTTATTTTTTCTGTCGGTCATGAAGTTGTGGATATTACAGATAAAGGAAATTATTTTATGATTTCTACAAAAGAACTTAGCCGGGGGAAAATCTCTAGTTTTGAAAGTGATATTGTAATTAATTCCGCTGGATTATATGCTGATGAAATTGCTCGGATGGTGAATCCTAAATCTAAATATAAGGTGACTCCAACTAAAATTGAATTCGCAACTTTTAATCGGAGTTCAAGATCAAATTTGATGGTTAGTAGAAATGTTTATCCTGCAGCATATTATTTAGAAGGTTATAGCGGAAAAATTATTCAACCTACACAAAAAGAATTGGATAGAGAGTATGGAAAAACAATATTTAAAACTATTGGAACTCATTTAACGCCTGAGATTGATAATAATGGAAGCATTAGCGATGAAGTAATAATTACTCCGATTTCTACAGGGCGATCTGGTAAGGAAGATTATGAAAACCGAATTGGTATAAATGCGTTTTATGATCGAGTAAAAGATTTTTTTCCAGGGTTAGAATTAAATGATCTTGCAAAAACTAAAAATCCTGAGACTGAAAAAGGAAGTAGAGTTGGTATTATTACTGGACTTGAAGGGATTGATGACTTTGTTATTGAAAGGGATTCTTTACATCCAAACTTAATTAATCTGTTAGGAATAGAAAGTCCTGGAATGACATCTTGTTTGGGAATTGCAAAATATGTAAATGATTTGTTGAAGGAGTAAATATTTTTTTAAGAGCGAGTATAGATGTTACACATGATGATTAGCAATCCCGAAAATACGGTCATGACTTCCAAAAGCATTGCTGGGTGGATAGCACCAAGAGAGGGTTAAGCACTATAACGTGTAGAGCTTTCTATTTTTAAATTTTCCCACAATGCCACATCTGGTATAGACCAAACTTTTAGCCTTTTATGTGAAATTCATCTGGGAAAATTCAAAATCAAAAAAATCAAAATCCCATTCAACATAATTGGAGACAAAATTAAATGTTCTTTGAGCGAGCAGCTTGTCATCAAAGGGTTGAATAACAATGGATGTAAGGCTATGACAATCATTCATCCCTCTGTGACAGTATAAGCGAGACACCTACCCCTTGAAAAATTAGTGTAGGGCGACTGGAGCTGGCTCCTCATTGGGGACAAAGATAATATTTTCCCATAAGGTTATTTTTGTCATATGAAAACACGGTATTTAACAGACATCCTTAGGGATGACCTTAAAAAAAATGGTGTTTATAGGAGGACCCAGGCAAGTTTTCTTTACTTCATGTGGGTCTGTTTATTTTTTGATAATGTGACATGGATTTATTACAAATTTCACAAGGTGAATCAGGTTCTTCATCAATGGTTGAACCACATATTTCACAAACATGGAAATCAAGAGATAGCCCTTCTATTTTTTTTGCCACTGATCCAAAAAAAGATTCAGCGTATTTTTGTATTGTCTTTATTTTTTTTTCATGTTGACGATGTGATTTCCATGAATACATACAATTGATGATTGCTTCTTCATATTCCTCAATTTTTAAGTTTTTTAAAAAGCCAGGGTAGGTTATTTTAATTTTTTCCAACTCTTTTTGGGCGGCTATTGATAAATTTGACTTGGTGTCACGAATATCGATTAATACCGGGATATTTTGAATTTTACTGCCTAATTTATTTATGATTCGATCGTAATTTGTGGCATGGATTTTTTCTGAAAATGAAAAAGAATGAAACAGGTAAGCAATATTGGGATAGTTTTCAGCCAGAGCCTTTTCAACAAATTTTATATAACGCTTGTGGGCTGACATTTCGGAGTGAAAAGCTTGTTTCAGGACTGATAATGTATCGGGATAATAGATTATGGGGGAATTATTTTCAACTGCCAGCGCATACCCATGAACAGGAACCAACAGAGAAAATGAAGCAGAAAGGAATATAAAGTCTCTCCTTGAAATTTTATCCATAAGTTGGCTTCCTTTTTTAATGGCCGTGCATGATTGTTTTTGCTGCAGTCATATATTATATCAATTTTTTTGTATATCGAGATGACCTCATTTTTGGATATAATATTGTTAGAAAAAGTGCAAGGGATTTGAAATTATAATTCCTTTAATTTTTTTTCATTTTTTTTAAAGATTTTTTGAATTCTTCACACGGGTCAGCATAGGAGACTCTCTGGGTAAACCAAAGAAAATTTGCCGGGGGAACTTTTTCAAATCCAGCAAGCTCCAAAGGAAGGACATATTCCAATAAGCCTGACTGCTTTACACTGATTTCCCTTAAAGCGATGTTGACCTGTTTAATGGTCTTATCAACTGCGGCAACCCTGTCAATCACCCCAAGACCATACTCGGTATGCCCGCCGCCAATAATGATGACAATGGGTCCTTTGCGATGTTTATACAACCGGGTGATGGATAATGCCATTTTGTCATTTCTTGCCACCCAGGTATCATACAGCCGCGCCTGCATTTTTTCATTGCCCATGCCGCAGTGAACTGCTTTGAAAATGGAAAACATGAAGTCTTTGTAAGTCTCATCAGATAATTGTGTCGTAAAGACCTGCTCTTTTTCAATGGGGCTGATACCCTTTATTCCTTTTCGTGTAATTCTTTTTTTCAATGCGCCTGGCAGATCGATCCCTGCCACCTGGAGTTTTTTTTCTTTTGCAATGCTTAAGAGATCATAATAATAATTCCACATTTTATCTGACTGGGTGTCCCATCTCAGTTTTTTTCTCAGATCAATTTCAATAATTTTTTCTATTTTTTTTGTATGGTTCACTTTTCCCGAGTCAATAAAATTTAGCAGATCAGGTGTGTCTTCCAAGGAAAAAAATTCAAATCCAAGGGTTGGGGTTAATCCTTTTTCAATCAATCCAAGGATAACTCTTTTCTGTATATGGTGATGTTCAGGGTTGTCATGTTTTTCAGAAAGATAGATCACATCATAGGTGCTGATATTTTTTATCAGGGATTCAAAATCTACAGGTTGATTTGATTTAGTGTTAATGATTTTTCCGATTAAAGGATCTTGTCTCACCATTGTTTTATGTGTTGTGGCGCAGGATTGAATCAGGGACAGGGCAAAAAAAACCAGGAAAAGAAAAAACAGTCGATTCATTGTTGATCTCCATTAACATTAAAAAATATAAATTCAATCTATCAAACTTTACAATTTTTTAAAATAGAGAACCAGGCTTTTTCCAAGGACAGGGTTCAGCAATTTATCAATGAAGGCTGTTATTTTTGGTTTTTTCATTAAATCCCAGACAAGCAGCCTGTGATAAAGATTAACAGGTTTTGAATCTGTCCTGGCAGGTCCCACAAAGCATTTGAGCCACCAGAACGGGGCATGGATACTGTGGGCATAATGGGATGCATAATGCTTTACCCCAAAAGATTCAATTGTTTTAATCAAAGTTTTTTTTTGGTAGATTCTTACATGTCCCATGTTGGCGTTAAAATACTCATCTGATAAAAGCCAGCAGATTTTCTCCGGCCAGAATCTAGGGACACTGACGGCAAGAATCTTTTTGGGCTTTAAAATCCTGACAAGCTCAGATATTGCCCTTGCATCATCCAGAATATGTTCCAGAACTTCAGAACAGATAACCGAATCAAAACTGCTGTTTTTAAAGGGCAGCTTTGTCACATCCATACAGGAAAGATCAATGCTTTTGCAACTAAGATCATTGAGTGCCTGATGAAATTCTATCTTTTTTTTAGTTTCAATAAGGTTTTTAAAACCAAAATCCGCACCAATGCATATGGTTCCATTTTGTTGGCAGGCCTTTATGGTATGACGGCCTTCACCACATCCGATGTCAAGGATTCTGTCTTCAGGAAGAATATCAAGCTTACTAAAATCAATGGTAATCATTTATAATCTCTCTATAAGCTTCAACTGTCCGGATGGCGGTTTTCTCCCAGGTGAATTCTTTTAATACACGTTGATATCCTTTTTGGGCCAGTGCTTCGCAAAGGGAAGGATCATCCAATAATTCCAAAATGGCTTTTTCCAGAGCCTTTGCATTTGCCGGCGGCACAAGCTTTGCCGCATCTCCGGCAACTTCAGGCAATGCACCGCCTGTGGTACAGATCACGGGTACTCTACAGGCCATGGCTTCTCCTACAGGAAGTCCAAAACCTTCATATAAAGACGGCACAACTGCAAGACTTGCTTTGGCATACTCCCGTACAAATTGTTCATGGTCAATACGGCCCGTGAATTTAATGTGTTGTCCTATCCCAAGTTTTTTAATCAAGTTTTCAATGCCTCCATTTTTTTTGGGGCTACCAATTACAACCAGCTTGACGGGCCTTATCTTTAAAACACCTTTTATGGCAAAAAGAAGATGATAGAGTCCTTTTAGGGGAGTGTCGGCACTATTTGTTACAATGATGCGGCCTGGTTGTTTTTTAATGGTCTCCATAGGATAAAAATTATTCGTATCAATGCCTATTGGAATGGTTTTAAATTTTGACTCAGGAATGTTGAATTCTTTTGCAATATCTTTTTTGCTGCTTTCGGACACAGTTATGATACAGGACAGTTTTTTTGCCACTTTTTTTTGCATGCTGATAAATGAATACCATCTTAAGGCCTTGACCTTTTTTAGAAAAGATTTTGTACTTTGAATCGCAAGCCTTCTGTCCACCATCATGGGATGATGGATGGTTGCTGTAACGGGCATTTTTTTTGCCAGGGACAAAATACCATAAGACAGGCCCTGGTTATCATGGATGATATCATATTCCTTTTTTGTTTCTTTAAGGTGTTTTTTCACCCGCATTCCAAAGGTCATGGGTTCTGGGTAGCCCATTGTGGAGACATCCAGCCATTCAATCAGGTTAATGGGATCTACAAGTTCATTTAAGGTTGGGGTTCTGAAAAGGTCTTCGGGATTATAAAGATCCAGTGTCTTAAGCATGGTAAGTGTCACATTATTATTTGCCTGATTATTTTTCTGGTTATTTAATAATGGATCAGGCGGCCCTGCAATGACCTCGACCTCATGGCCAAGGTCGGCAAGGGCATGGCTTAAGTGCCTGATATAGACGCCCTGGCCCCCGCAGTGGGGGTTGCTTCGATAGCTGATAAGGCCTATTTTAAGTGATGAATTCATGAATGTGTTTGGTGCGCCCGGCTGGAATCGAACCAGCGATTTTCAGCTTCGGAGGCTGACGTCTTATCCACTGGACTACGAGCGCGAAAATCATATAATACTTGAATCATGACTAATGTTCAAGGCCATTTTCAAATTTTTCTTTGGCTTCTCCGGCAACATAGAGTGATCCGGCAATACAAATGGCATCCTCTGTATTTGAAGTGTCAATGGCATGGGCTACAGCCTCTTTTACATCTTCAATAATAGTGACAGGGCATTGGGTAAATCTTTGGGCAGCTTCTTTTAATACTGAGGTGTCAAGGCTTCTGTTGATTTTTGCCTTTGTTATAATAATATGTTGAGCCCATGGAACAAGGCTTTTAAGCATTTTTTCATAGGGTTTGTCATCAAGGATGCCAATGACAAGTGTCAGTCTTCTGTTTTTCAAGGTTGAGGATAAATATTTGCCAAGCATTCTGGCGGCCATAAGGTTGTGCGCACCATCAATAATTACCAGAGGGTTTTGTCTGACATACTCAAGCCTTCCCGGCCATTTGACAAGTAAAAGTCCCTTTTGAACAAGGGCTTCATTAAAATTGTATTTTTTGTCAGTCTTTTTTAATTTTTTAAAAATCAGTTCACAGGCGGCAAGGGCAAGACTTAAGTTTTCTTTCTGGTGATCTCCGGGCAAAGGTTTTACTATGTGGTGAAAGCTTTTGTTTAATCCCTTGTATGTATAGGTGTTCTGTTTTGGATTTTTTCTAGCGGAAAAATCTTTTTTATAGATAAACAGATCAGAGGATTTTTCTTTTGCGAGCTGTTTGATGATGTCAAGCCCTGAAGGCTGAGACACTCCAATGACAACAGGCGTACTCTGTTTGATGATGCCACCTTTTTCTTTTGCCAGATCTTTAATGGTATTACCCAGATAGTCTGTATGTTCCAAGGACAAATTGGTAATAACACTCACCTGGGGGTTTATGACGTTTGTAGCATCAAACCTTCCTCCCATGCCCGTTTCAATAACAGCCCAATCCACGTTTTCTTTTGAAAAATGGTAAAATCCCATGGCTGTTGCAATTTCGAAAAAAGTGGCTTTTCTTTTCCCAATATCTGCTGCATGAACCGCTTCATAGACGGCCACAATCTGGTTATTTGAAATTTGTTTGCCGTTAATTGAGATCCGTTCATTAAATTTAACCAGATGGGGTGAGGTATAAAGCCCTGTTTTAAATCCGGCTTTTTGTAAGATTGATGCGATATATGTGGCAGTAGACCCTTTGCCATTGGTACCGGCCACATGAACCAGACGATAATTTTTCTGGGGGTTGTTTAAAATTTTTAAAATATTTAATATGGTGTCAAGCTCAAGCTTAATGCCGAAACGGCCAAGCTTGTAAATTTTATCAAGACACTTCTGGTAGGCATTTTTTTTCATTTTTTACAATAAAAAACCCGGCATAAATAATTTAATAAATAATTTATGCCGGGTAATTTTTAATGGTTTAGCTGTTTCTTCTGCGTGATCTTGAGGCAGCAATTCTTTGCCTTCTCATTGCTTCTCTCATCTTACGTCGTCTTAACTGACATGGTTTCTCAAAATGCTTTATCACTTTAAGACGTTTGAAGAGGCCATCATTCTGGATTTTCTTCTTCAATATTCTTAATGCTCTTTCAACATCGTTATCAATAACCGTGACTGTAATTTCCTTCAAAAAACATCGCCCCTTTCATAGTGTATTTAAATATCAAGATATTTATAACCGAACTTTGTAGCAAACAAACGCTTTAAAAGCAAGGAAAAAATAAAGCCTTTCCATCCAAAATTGAAAATAGAAAGGCTTTAAAATTTGAAATTAAACAAACAGGTCTTAGATTTTGGAAATCAACTCATTTGTTACAGATTTAAGATCTTTTTCACCGGCCAGTGTAATATATTTTATAGAATCGTCTTTTTCTGCCAGATCTCTGAAATAATAGGAAGAAGCAAGTGTGCCTGTGTCAGTGTCATAGTAGATGGAATGACGTTTATTAATAGCAGTTTCATCCTGATCATCATCCCGTTTGGTCAATGCTCCGCCGCAAACCCTGCATTTGTCTCCATCTGGTTTAATGGCATCAATAAAAATATTGTTTGGGTGGTTGTTGTCGTTTACGCAAAGGCGGCGGCCCATGATTCTGTTTTTTGCGATTTCCCTGTCAAGAAGCATTTCAATAACATAATTGAGTTTGATACCAGCTTCTTCCAAAGAGGCATGAAGTTTTTCAGCCTGAACTTTATTTCTGGGAAAACCGTCCAGAAGCCATCCGTTTTTGCAGTCATCCTGTTTTATCCTGTCAAGAACCATTGGGATGGTGATTTCATCAGGAACCAGGTCTCCTTTATCAATGTATTCTTTTGCTTTTTTGCCAAGCTCGGTTCCGCCTTTGATGTTTTCACGGAAAATAGCCCCTGATTCAATGTGAGCAAAATTATATTTATCTTTCAGGATAGATCCCTGGGTTCCTTTGCCGCTGCCGTTTGGTCCAAAAAATAGAATGTTCATTAAAGACTCCTTATATTATTTATCAATTAAGTACCTAGTGTTTGAACGAAAACTCACCCATCTACTGCGTTGCTGCAAAATCTTGCCAAATTATAAATCGGGCCTCATGTACAGTAGTACACTCCGGTTTCAAGATTTTTTGCGCCTTGTATATGGGCAACTTTTCGCCCAAACACGGGGTTTTCGGTCAAGCACTACCTTTAACTACTGGTACAACTTTTTTAAAGTTGCTTTTTTAAATATAAGAGTGGTTTTTATTTGTCAAGGTTAAGAATAGCCTTGAATGTCAGAATGGATATTGCTATTAGTAGGTGGCAACAAACCATAAAAATTTTATAGGTCATTAGCAAAAAATATATTTAGAAAAAAAGGGGGGGGGCATGACTGAATTAATTGATATCAGAGCAAGGGAAATCCTTGATTCCAGAGGAAATCCAACGGTTGAAGTGGATGTTACCCTGGCCTGTGGTGCAACGGGCAGGGCAGCAGTTCCATCCGGGGCCTCAACGGGCATAAGAGAAGCTCTTGAACTTCGGGATAATTTTGAAAGTCGTTTTTTAGGTAAAGGCGTTTTAAACGCTGTTGCCAATGTCAATGAAATGATTGCGCCTGAAATCATTGGATATGACGTCATGGATCAGGCAGGCCTTGACAGAACCATGATCGATATCGATGGCACGGAAAATAAATCAAGACTTGGTGCCAATGCAATTTTAGGCGTGTCCATGGCAGCAGCACGAGCTGCGGCCAATTCATGCGAAATCCCTTTGTTCCGGCATCTGGGCGGGATTAATGCCAGGGTGATGCCTGTTCCCATGATGAATGTCATCAATGGCGGGGCTCATGCACCAAACAACCTGGATATTCAGGAATTCATGATCCTTCCCTTTGGTGCAACTTGTCTTACTGAAGCGGTACGCATGGGAGCTGAGACCTTTCATCATCTTGCAAAGATACTAAAGGGAGAAGGATTAAGTACAGCAGTGGGGGATGAAGGAGGGTTTGCCCCAAACCTTAAATCCAATGAAGAGGCGTTGGAATATATTATCAATGCCATTGAAGCTGCCGGGTACAGGCCGGGTAAGGATATCGGTATAGCCCTTGACGCTGCTGCTTCAGAATTCTATAAAGATGGCAAATATATTTTCCAGTCAGAAGGCAAAGAGCTTTCAGCTATTGATTTGATTGATTATTATGAACGCTTGATTGAAAAATATCCCTTATATTCCATAGAAGACGGCCTTGCTGAAGGAGATTGGGATTCATGGGGAATCATGACGGAACGGCTTGGAAATTCCATACAGATCGTTGGAGATGATATTTTTGTAACAAACCCTGATATTTTTAAAAAAGGAATTGAGCTTGGAATTGCCAATTCAATCCTGATTAAATTGAACCAGATTGGAACGGTTACAGAAACTCTGGATACCATTCAAATGGCAAAAGAATCCGGTTATACAACTGTTGTCTCCCATCGATCTGGAGAAACAGAGGATTCTTTTATTGCCGATCTTGCCGTGGGTATAAATTCAGGACAGATAAAAACAGGATCAATGTCCAGGAGTGACAGGGTGGCTAAATATAATCAACTCATCAGGATTGAAGAAATGCTTGGAGACAGTGCATCATTTCCTGAAAATCTTTTTGTTTGATTTTTTAAATTTACTTGTGACGTTTATGTTACGTGTGACGTTTAAGTTATGTGTGACCTTTAGCTTATGAAAAAAATCTTTTTTTCAATCTTTTTTATGCTGTTTTTAATACTGATGCCAGGTATGGGTGAGGCCTTTGTTCCCCAGGCCCCTCACCTTCTTCACCTTGTTGTTGAAAAGATCAAACAGCCAGTTGGTATTGAAGCCTTTCAGATCAAAAAGATTTTTAATTACCAGGACACACAAAAAACTTATGTTGAATTAAAGGAAAAACTGATTTACCTATACCCCAACCGACTCAGAGCTGAAATCATTTCAGATACCATAACAAGTTTCAGTGTTGAATCTGATTTCAGATTTGTAAAAGTTAAGGATGGGGTTATTGTTTCCCATGATAAACCATTGGTTGATCTGTATACTGATATCCTTTTTTATCGTGATTATGAAAGCCTTTTAAATCAGATTATAGCGGCAGGGATTGATACTGACAAGGTAACCTTTAAAAGATATAATGATACCATTTGCTATGTCATAGGTCGATCCCTTGCAAAAGGAAAACCCTTTGCAGGCCTCTGGATAGAAAAGGATACTTTTTTTCCCATAAGATATGTGGTTGAAAAAAATGGCATGGTGGTTGAATTTTTATATCACAACTGGCAGCGGTTCAGCAAAACCTGGTACCCCATGCAGGTCAGTATTTTTCTGGACAACCAATTGTTTGCAATGGTTGATATGAAAAGCCTGGATTTAAAATCAGGATTTTCCGCCTCTTTATTTGATATTGAACATATTGAGCGATTATACCCGAGAAATGATCCTGGTTCTCTGGATGAGAATTCCAAACAGGTTGATGAGCTTGGCAAGCGTCTGGAAGATTTTAAAAAACTATATGAATAATTTTAAACAAGAGAGGGAGAATGGCTAAAAACACCAAGTATATTTTTGTTACCGGAGGCGTATTGTCATCTTTAGGCAAAGGGCTTGCATCCGCTTCCATAGGAATGCTTCTTGAAAGCCGGGGCCTGTCGGTTACCATACAAAAACTAGACCCCTATATAAATGTTGATCCCGGGACAATGAATCCGTTTCAGCATGGAGAAGTGTTTGTAACAGATGATGGGGCGGAAACAGATCTTGATTTGGGCCATTATGAAAGATTCACCCATGCCAAGCTGGGTAAAAATAATAATTTCACCACGGGCAAAATTTATGACCAGGTGATTACCAAAGAACGCAAAGGCGAATATCTGGGTGGAACAGTACAGGTTATCCCTCATATTACCGATGAAATCAAGCGGAGTATCTGCCTGGTCTCTGATGACGCTGATGTTGTGATTGTTGAGATCGGCGGGACCATTGGTGATATCGAATCTTTGCCTTTTCTGGAAGCTATCCGGCAGTTTAAGACAGATGCCGGGGCATCCAATGTTATCTATATCCATCTGACCCTTGTTCCTTATATTAAAACTGCCTGTGAAGTAAAAACAAAACCCACACAGCATAGTGTTAAAGAACTTAGAAGTATTGGTATCCAGCCGGATATTCTTCTTTGCAGGACTGAAAGCTACCTTTCCCAGGAGATTAAAGAAAAAATTGCACTTTTTTGTAATGTGGGAGCAGATGATGTTTTTACGGCAAAAGATGTGGACTGTATTTATGAAGTTCCCCTGGTTTACAATAAAGAAGGGCTTGGTGATAAGATATTAAAAAAGCTGAACATCTGGGCCAGGGCGCCAAGGCTGGATGAATGGATAGAAGTGGTTGAACGGCTTAAAAATCCAAGATTTTCAGTGAATATCGCTATTGTAGGCAAGTATGTTGACCTGACGGAAAGTTATAAAAGTCTGAATGAAGCGCTTTCCCACGGTGGGGTTTCCAATGATGCCAGGGTTAATCTTCAATATGTTGATTCGACAACCCTGACAGAAGACAATGTTGTAGAAATTCTTTCCAAAAGCGATGGGGTTCTTGTCCCGGGTGGATTTGGCTCAAGGGGGATTGAAGGAAAGATTCTTGCGGCAAAATATGCAAGAGAGCATAAGGTGCCTTATTTCGGAATTTGTCTGGGTATGCACATGGCAGTGATTGATATCGCCAGAAATGTGCTTCAACTTGACGAGGCCCATGGCCAGGAGTTTGATCCCTATACGCCATATCCTGTAATTTATCTTATGAAAGAATGGTATGACGAGCAGACCCAAAAGATTGAAAAGCGGGATGAAGATTCTGATAAAGGCGGTACCATGCGTCTTGGCGCTTATCCGTGTAAACTTGTTCCCGGCACCTTTGCCATGAAAGCCTATAAACAGGAAGAAATTTCAGAACGTCACAGGCACCGCTTTGAATTTAACAATGAATATAAAGACAGACTGGTCGAGGAAGCAGGGCTTATCATCAGCGGCACTTCGCCTGATCACGAATTGGTTGAAATCATAGAGCTTAAAGACCATCCATGGTATCTTGGATGTCAATTCCATCCGGAATTCAAATCCAAACCCCAGAACCCGCATCCATTGTTCAGGGAGTTTATCAAAGCATCATTAAAAAATGCTAAAAAATAAATCATGAAGAGGTTTATACGACAGGATCGGGCCAATGGAGTTGAAGATTACAATTGAGTGTGGAAATATAAAACTTGAGGGCAGCTTAAGGAAAAACACGTCTCAAAAGGCAGTTATTATTTGTCATCCCCATCCGCTTTATGGCGGGAATATGGATAATCCTGTGGTGATGACCATTGCAGATGCTTTTTTTGAAAAAGGATTTACAACCTTGAGGTTCAACTTCAGGGGAACCTGTGACAGCACGGGCATGTTTGACAATGGAATAGGGGAGCAGGAGGATATCAGGGCCGCCATGTCCTGGCTAATGGAAAATAGTTATCAAAAGATCTGTCTTGCCGGGTATTCCTTTGGTGCAAAAATGAATGCTTTGGTGGTTTCAAAGGGGTGTGAAATTGAAGATCATATTATGGTGTCGCCGCCAGTAGGATTTATGAGTTTTGATGAAATTAAAAAAATGCCTTCCACAGGCCTGATTGTCACGGGTGCAAATGATGAAATCGCCCCAAAAGAACAGATTCAAGAGCATATCAATCAATGGCAGATTGATCCGCAATATGAAATTATTAAAGATTGTGACCATTTTTATTCTGGCTGTCTTGGAAAACTTAAGGCCATACTGATAGATTACTTGTGACTTTCAGGTTACGTGTGACCTTCAGGTTATCCGTCATAAAAAAAATAGTATTGATCAAATGAGCCTTGCTTTGAGGGGTGTATAATGGGATCAACACAACAAAATTTTGATTATATTGTCATAGGTTCCGGCTTTGGAGGAAGTGTCTCTGCATTAAGGCTTTCCCAAAAAGGGTATCGTGTGGGGGTCCTTGAAAAAGGAAAAGAATGGAAGACAGAGGATTTCCCAAAAACCAACTGGAATATTAGAAAATATTTATGGCTGCCTGCCATTGGTTGCTATGGATATCAGATGCTCACCTTGTTTAAGCATGTCATGATCCTTCATGGCGGCGGTGTTGGCGGTGGAAGCCTTGTTTATGCCAACCAGCTTCTCGTTCCTCCTGATGAGGTGTTTGAAAGCCCGGACTGGTGTATTGAGGATGTCCAAAAAACCTTGATGCCCCATTATGAAACAGCAAGGAAAATGCTGGGAGCAAATTTAAGTCCCCAGGTGGGAAAGGCTGATAAGCTGTTAAAAGAAGTGGGCATGGAAATGACAGGGAAAGAAACCTTTCATAAAAATGATGTGGGAATATTTTTCGGTGAACCTGACAAGACTATTCCAGATCCTTATTTTGATGGCAAAGGACCTGACCGGACTGGATGCACCTTTTGCGGTGCCTGTATGATCGGGTGTCCTGTGGGGGCAAAAAATACCCTGGATAAAAATTATCTTTATCTTGCAAAGGACCTGGGTGCAGAGATTATCCCGGAAACCTGCGTCACAGGAGTGAAGCAGGTTTCCGGGGGCTATGAGGTTATAACAAGCAATACTACGGGATTTTTTAAAAAAGAAAAAACATATAAAGCCAAAGGGGTTGTTTTTTCAGGTGGTGTTTTAGGCACTGTAAAACTTTTAAGTGAGTGCAGGGACAAGGGAATGCTGCCCAATATTTCCCATGAACTGGGAAATTTTGTAAGAACCAATTCCGAGGTCCTTATTGGTGTTAAATCCAATGATAAAACAAGTAATTGGAATGACCAGATAGCCATAACATCAGGGATTTACCCCGATGCTAACACCCATATTGAAATTGTGAGATTCAATAAAGGATCTGATGTGCTTTTAAATCTTCTCACCATCATGTCTGGTGGTGGCGGAAAGATTCCAAGGGTGATAAGGTTTCTGGGAAATATCGTAAAACATCCTTTGAGATTTATTCGGCTGTTATGGCCATTGGGGAAAGCTGCTTCAATGTCTGTTTTGCTGGTGATGCAGACAGATAAAAATCATCTGAAGCTGGAATACAAGCCAAGGTGGTGGCGGTTTGGCCGTAAATCAATTAATTCTGAAATTCCAAAAGGATTTGAAAGGTCCCCAAGTTTTATTCCCATTGCCAATGAAACTGCTAGACGTCTGGCAAAGAAAATAGATGGAATCCCCTTAAGCTCATTTCCCGAGGTTGTTTTAAATACATCAACAACAGCCCATATTTTAGGCGGGTGCTGCATGGGTGCTTCGCCCCAAAATGGTGTTGTTTCTAATATTGGGGAATTGTTCAATTATCCCAATCTTTATGTGGCCGACGGATCTATTGTCTCAGCCAATCTTGGCGTAAATCCAAGCCTTACCATCACAGCTCTTTCAGAACATATCATGTCAAAAATTTCCAATAAAGGATGATAACAATGAAGATATTATTTAGAATTGAAGGAATACCAGATCTTTATAAACTTATGAAAAAACAGAAAAAACTTGATTTTATTTTTCAGGGAAATACCCTGCAGAAAAAATCCATTGAAATTAAAATAAGGCAAACATGGATAAAAAGTTTATAAAATAAGTTAAAATCAGGAAATATGACTCCAATAGTTATAAAAAATTTAAAATATTCCTTATAAAATAAAACTATTGCTTGACAAATATTTATGGATTTGATTAGCATTAAAAAAAATAGAGCAGTCAAATTTTGTTTTTCCGCCCTTTTTTTGAATCTTAAGCTGACGCTTTCTGTTTTTTAAAAGTGTTACATATTATTAAACTGATATAATTAAGGAGAAAATTATGCCAATCAAAGAAAATACTCTCATTATTGACGGTTATACATTAACAATTGAAGAATTGATGAAAGCCGGTAAAGATTTGTCTATGAAAGTTGAAGTTGACGAAAAGAACTGGCCCAAGATTCGTGATTGCAGAAACCTGGTTGATAAATGGGCCAATGAAGAACGTTGTATTTATGGTGTAAATACAAGCTGTGGCGGTCTGGTTGATTATCTCTTACCCAAGGATAGGGATAATGATTTTCAGAAAAATCTTGTCAGGAGTGTCACCACCCAGGTGGGCAAACCATTTGAAGATGAGCTCGTCAGAATCTTCATGATCGCAAGGGCCAATTCGCTTTGCCGCGGTTATTCCGGTATTAAAGAAGTAAATTTAAAAATTTATCTGGAGATGATCAATAAAAATGTTTTTCCTCTTATTCCTAGAAAAGGCTCTCTTGGTACCAGTGGCGATCTTGGCCCATTAGGCTGTATTGCAAGCGTTGCCTTTGGTGAATGGAAAGCAAACTATAAAGGTAAACTTCTTCCGGGTAAAGAGGCAATGGCCGCTGCCGGTATAGAACTCATGTATTTGAATGCCAAGGAAGGCTTGTCCCTTATCAATGGAACTTCCGGAATGGTGGGTCTTGCCTGTACAGTAATTACTGAAGCCACCAATACATTAAAAAATTCTGATATTATTGCCGCCTTTGCCATTGAAACCCTTATGGGAAGATTCAATCCTTTTGATGTAAGAGTTCATGAACAAAAATATCATCCGGGCCAGTATGCCACTGCCATGAATCTGACTAAACTTCTATCCGGCAGTGGTATGGCCATTGATGAACAGGAACTTTCTTTGAAACTTCAGTCAACACTGAAACAACATAAAGGTGTGTCTATAGCTGATATTCCTGTTGAAGATGCCTATTCTATCCGGTGTACTCCTCAATTTGTCGGCCCCACAAAAGAGGCTGTACAACACGCCCGGGAAGTTCTTTTAAGAGAGCTCAATTCCAGTAATGACAATCCTTTGATATTTACGGAATGGGACACATTTATTCATAATGGACATTTCCATGGTCAGCCCATCTCATTTGTAATGGACTGCTTAGGCATCGCCATGGTGAATTTAGGGGTTGTCAGTGACAGGCGAATCGACAGGTTCATGGATTCAGCCCATAGTACAGGGCTCCCCCCCTTCCTGTGCAAAGAGGATACCGGCGTGCGCATGGGTCTTATGGGCGGTCAGTTCATGACCACATCTCTTGTGGCAGAGAACAGAACCCTTGCCATTCCAGCTTCTATCCAGTCTATTACATCGACTGCCGACTTCCAGGATATTGTCAGTTTTGGTTTGATTGCGGGAAGAAAAGCCAGAAAGATTGTTGAAAACACCAATCATATTCTGTCTTTTGAGCTGCTTTGCGCTGCCCAGGCAGCAGATATAAGGGGTGTTGACTTATTAAGCCCTGCTGGAAAAATCATGCACAAAGCAGTACGTGAAACTCTTGGTTACATGGATTATGACAAGGTTTATATTGACGATCTTGAAGAACTCAAAGCTAGAATTGAATCAGGTGAATTTGTTGAAAGGGTTGAAAAAGAGATTGGAGAACTTTTGATAGTTCATACTAAAGAATAATAAAGGGGTCAGACTTGCGTTGTTGAGTTTGTTGAGCAATAAACGCAACAAACGCAAGCCTGACCCCGCTCAAATCTAACCAAGGATGACACCATGATTGAAAAAATAATTGGGATAGAAGAACAAATTGAAAAGAAAATTGCAGATGCCTATAAGGAAAAATTTCCTGTATCCAAAGAGCGGCATGAAAAACTCATCAATTATATTCCCGGTGGTGCAACCAGAAGCTTGAGTTATTTTAAACCCTATCCCATTCATATCGATTATGGACAGGGGGCCTATGTCTATACCCATGAAGGGCATAAACTTTTTGATGTAACCAATGCCTATGGTGCCATTGTCCATGGCCATGGTGATCCAGATATTGTCAAGGCAGTTTCTGAAGGTATTGCAAAGGGCTCACAGTACTCTACCCCTACAAACGGGCAATATAAACTGGCAAAGCTTTTATGCGAAAGGATACCCGGGTTTGACAGGGTCAGGTTTGTAAATTCAGGAACAGAAGCCACTCTGTTTGCTTTAAGGACGGCAAGGGCTTACACTGGGAAAGACAAGATCCTTAAAATGACAGGCGGGTTTCATGGAACCCATGACTGCGTGGCAGCATCCACAAAAAAGAATGTCATTACTGCAGGGATTCCCAAAGGTATGACTCAGGACATGCTGGAAGTGCCATTTAATGATTTTAATGCCCTTGAAAAAGCAGTGAAGGAAAATGCTGCCCAACTGGCTGCAGTCATCATGGAGCCCTTTCTTGGGGCTGGTGGTGTTGTTCTGCCAGAGCCGGGGTATCTTGAGCATGTCCGGAAAGTGACATTGGATAATAATGTTCTGCTGATTTTTGATGAGATTTTTTCTTACAGGGTCCATACAGGTGGGTGCCAGGCGCTTTATGGTGTGATACCGGATCTGACAACGGTTGGAAAGGTTGTGGGTGGTGGGCTTCCCATTGGTGTGTTTGGCGGCAAGAAAGAAATCATGAATATTTTTTGCCATGAAAACACGGACAGGCCATTATACCATTCTGGAACATTTAACGGGTATGAAACAGTGATGCAGGCGGGATTTGCTGCCTTGTCCAAATATGATGAAAAAGCGGTAGCCCATATTAATAAACTGGGGGATCATTTCCAGAAGGGGCTTTTGGAAAGTTTTAAATCCAATGGATTAAATATCCAGTCCAACCACATCGGATCTTTGTTGAACCTGCATTTTGTAAATGAACCAATAACAACGGCAGAGCAGGTCTTAAAATCAGAAGAACAGCTTCACACGCTGATGCACCTGTCCTTACTGAACAAAGGAATTTTTACAATTCCAAGGGGATTATTTATCCTGTCTACTATAATGACCGAACAGGAAATTGATAATCTGGTCAATAAAATAGATGAAACATTAAAAGAATTGTTGCCATTGATTGAAGAAAAATATAAGCAGTTACTATTGTGAGGAAATAAATGGTTCTGGATAAAATTGACAAGCTGATTTTAAATACACTTCAAGAAAATGGAAAAACAACAAATTCCAGGTTGTCTAAGATTGTTGGGATCTCAGCTCCTGCAACCCTTGAAAGGGTAAAACGACTGGAGCTTGCCGGTGTGATTTCTCATTTTACAGCTGTAATTGATCCTGAAAAAATCGGGTTTACAATTATGGCCATGGTCAATATCAGCTTAAGCCTGAGTAGTCTTTCATCTGTGGCCGCCATAAAGGAAAAATTTGTTGCTTTGGATGAAGTCATTCAATGCTACCAGATTGCCGGTGCAAATGATTTTATCTTAAAGGTGATCGCAAAGGATATTAAAGCCTATGGTCAGTTTATGAACATGAAGCTCACCCAGATAGAAGGTATTCAGGTCATTAAATCTTCCTTTGTGATTGATAATGTCAAGGATAAGAAAATGTTTGTCCTTGACCTTGACGAGGAATATGGGGTGTAATAAATTGTGCCGACCAAAACTGCCAATTTTCCCGATTACTGCGTTGGGCTCAAATTTTAATCCTCAAAGTACTTAATGTATTCTTTCGGTTAAAATTATCGCCCGCCTTGTACTCAGCAAAATTTTCAGGTTTTGGGTCAGGCACTATATAATAAAAATTTTTGTAA
>CAYWGN010000038.1:5065-9936 GCA_964457495.1 uncultured Desulfobacula sp. | reverse complement strand
ATTTTTAGATTTATCAGGTATTTTTTTAAAAAAAATGTTAAAAAAGGAAAATTTTGGTTTTATAGGTATAATTAATTAAAAATTAAGGAGGGCCATTGTTGAATTATTCAGGTTATGCTTCAATTCATGCTCGGCACATTCCTGACAAGGTTTGCCTCATCGAACGAACCCCGGCAACAGGTGGAAGACGAACCTTTACCTGGCAGGAATTTAATGACGAGATTAATCGAACAGCGAATTTTTTGTCAAAGGAGCTGGGGGTTAAGCATGGAGATTTTGTTATGCACCTTCAGAAAGATTCTTTGGAATGGCTTGTCACCTATTATGCCATCATCCGACTGGGGGCTGTGGTTGTACCCTTAAATTTCCGGTTTGAAAGCTCTGATATCCTCTATGCAGCCGAAGTTTGTAACCCGGATGTTTTTATCCTTGGTTCTGAATTTTTAGGAGTTGTCCAGCCTGCTCAAAAAGATCTTGACACCATTAAAAGTTATATCTGTGTGGGCAACGATGTTCCTGATGATATGATAGATTTTAAAATAATCCAGGAATACCAGGATATTTCAAATGCACTGGTGGAAGTTGACAGGGATCACGACCTTGCCATGATGTTCACTTCAGGTACTACAGGTAAACCCAAACCCGTACTTCACACCCATTTTTCAATTAATAATACTGCCATTGGTAATGGAATGAGTTATTTCGTTCAAAAGGATGATAATTATTTATTCTTTTTGCCTTTATATCACAGTGGAACCATGTTTTTATGGGCACCCTTTTATGCTACTGGAGCTGCTGGAACTATAATCAGGGATTTCCGGGACCCCAAATGGATAATTGAAGCCATTGCCGAGGAAAAATGCACGGATGTGCTGTTTGTTGTACCCATTGGAATTGCGGTTCTCAATGCCATTGAAAAAGGGAGTATTAATCTTTCTGATTATGATCTGTCTTCATGGAAATATATGGAGATAGGTGCACAGCCCGTGCCATTTGACATTATGAAGCTTCTTGTGGAAAAGCTGCCCTGTGCAGTATCAAATATCTATGGTATCACAGAGGGCGGCGGCGGCGGATTGTTCAACCTGTATCCGGAAGATGTCCTTTCCAGACCAGGTTCCATTGGCAAACCAACCTTTGGCGTCGAAGCTAAAATTGTTGGTCCCACAGGCGATGAACTTTCCAATGATGAGGTCGGTGAGCTGATATTCAGGACACCGAGAATGATGCGGGAATACTATTCAAATCCTGAAAAAACTCAAGAAGCATTAAAAAATGGTTGGCTTTACACTGGAGATTTACTAAAGAAAGATAAAGATGGATATTTTTATATTGTCGATCGAATGAAAGATATGGTCACCAGTGGCGGTGAAAATATCTTTCCCGTTGAAATTGAGGATGCTTTAATGGATCATCCTGATATAGATGATATTGCATGTATCGGATATCCGGATGACAGGCTTGTAGAGATTGTTCTTGCCGTGGTTCAACTCAAAGAGGGAAGACAAATGAGCGAAGAGGAAGTGATCGAATTTGCAAAATCAAAACTCTCCCTTTATAAGGTGCCGCGTAAAATTATTTTTGATCAGGTCCCCAGAAATCCCACAGGGAAGCTCATGAAACCTCAACTTAGGGAAAAATTTACCGGCAGAAAGGAGGCATTTAAAAAACTGGATTAAATAAAATTTCCCATTTAGATTGACTTGTCATTGAACGATAACTTATGTTACACAAGCCTTGAGTGCGGATAGTTAAGTTACAATTAGTTATATTCCAAAAGTTGAAACAGGTGATTGTTGTTTTTAAGACGACACCTCAATTTTATAAACTTAAATTTAAAGGAAAGGAACTAAGTATGAAACTTCGAACATTTTTAGTATTAATGCTTGTTTTAATTGTCGGATCATTTATGTTCACCTCACCCGTATTTGCAAAAAAAGCACCTTCACTTGATAAGTGGAAACCGAGCTTTGACCCCAGTGGTGCAAAATACAAATGTATGGTTTCCAATGTATCGACACCGGGTCTTGTGGGCACTTTGGCTGGCTTTGAAATCCGCGATGAGGTATGGAAACGGACAAATGGTCAGGTCTATGTAGATTTCAAACCCTATTCCATGCTGGGTGGTGAGGTGGAAGTGTTGAACATGCTTCAAATGGGCGCTGTCCAGGGTATGGGAGTGAGCTCTGTGGCTGCAACCAACCTGGGCCCCAGATTTGGAATCGTGAACCTGCCTTTTCTTGTGAATTCTTTTGAAAGCCTTGATAAATTTATCAACAATAAAAAGATTTTTAATCATTTTTTAATGGCGATGGATCATCAGGGAATTACCGGGCTTGATATCACAGGCTATGGTAATTATGGCTGGGCAACCACCATACCCGTTAAAAATATTGCAGATGCCAAAAAAGTAAAGTTCAGGATCGCAGAAGCAGCTGTAAATCAATTAAGCTACAGAAACTGGGGATTCAATCCTGTTTCCATGCCATGGCCTGATGTGCCTGTGGCTTTGAAACAGGGTGTTATTACCGGTCTGGATCATACCCTTACTGTCTGTAATGTAACCAAAAAATTTGAAGTGGCTAAATATTTTACCCAGATCAACTATGCCCAGGGGCTTTTTATCTGGATTTTTAATAAAGCCTGGCTTGCAAAGCTTCCTGCTGATATAAGAGGTGCCTTTATTGCCAGTGTCCACGATGTATGCGCAAAGAGCCGTGTGAAATCACTCACGGAAGAAAATACCAATATTGAAAAAGCAAAAGCCTCTGGTGTTGAATTCTTTAAGCTTTCTGATGCAGACATGGCAACCTTATTGGAACAAAGCAAGGGAGTATATGATAAATATGCCCCTGAAATTAATAAGCTTTATCCTGGCGATACCTACAAATCTGATAATTTCTTAAAAGAAGTTCAGGAATCGCTGAAATAAGTTAATTATTGTTTTATAACAAACGCTTAATAGGACTTGGTTTATGCTTGGGAAAAGTTTAAAAAAATTAGACACCATTGTCACCAATATTGAAGAATGGACCCTTTTTATCATTGTAATGGCAGCACTGTTATCTCTTTTTGCCAACGTTGTTTTAAGGTATGGATTTAACTACACCCTTGCCTGGAGTGAAGAGCTGGTGCGTATTGTCATTATTTATTCAACATTTGTGGGTGCCAGCGTGGCAGTCAAGCAAAGGGCAATGATTAAAATCGATGCTGTTGTCCAGATCTTTCCCAGGCTTAAACCCGGATTGACATTTTATTCCAATATATTGATGCTTATTTTTGGTGCCATGATGATTTACTATGGGTACAAAATGACCCATCTGCAGTTTTTGACAAGCCAGAAAACAATTATCATGCAGATTCCTCTTGTCGCTATATATACCATCATGCCTGTAATGGGCGTGATGGTATTTATCAGAACTGTTCAGGTAATGATTCAAGATTTTCGAACCAGACATATGAAATAGATAAAAGGGTTTATTTTTCATGCAGATCAGCGATTTGATTATTCTATGTATTCTTCTGGGTTTTATGACAACGTATATTCCAGTCTTTTTATCTTTGTTTTTTACATCAGCCATTGGGTTTGTCGTATTCCTGGATATTCCTCCCGACCTGTTGGCCCAGACGCTTTTCCGGAGTCTTGATAAATTTGCACTGGTTGTGGTTCTGTTCTTTATCCTTTGTGGTAATATCATGAGCAAAGGAAAAATGATTGAAAAATTGATCAACCTTGCCAATGCCCTGGTTAGCTGGCTGCCCGGCGGCCTTGGTATGGCCGGTGTCATTGGCTGTGGCCTGTTTGGTGCCATTTCAGGGTCTACTGTTGCAACCGTGGTTGCCCTTGGCGGATTCATGATTCCAGCCCTTATCAAGAACGGGTATGATGAAAACTACACCCTGGGCCTTATGACCACCTCGCCCAACCTTGGCGTGATCATTCCTCCCAGTATCAGTATGATTTTTTATTCCATGATCAGCAATGTATCTCTGGAAGGGCTTTTTATGACAGGGCTTATCCCGGGTATTATTATTATTGTCTGTGTCTGTCTTTATACCTGGGTTCTTTACAGAAAAAGAACGGATATCAAGAGATTGCCTGCCCCAAATTTTAATCAGCTATATGCTATTTTCAAGGAAGGGTTCTGGGCAGTAATGCTCATTGTTATCATTTTTGGCGGCATTTTTTCAGGCATGTTTACGGCCAATGAAGCAGC
The DNA here is from genome assembly GCA_964457495.1 of uncultured Desulfobacula sp. GTDB lineage: Bacteria > Desulfobacterota > Desulfobacteria > Desulfobacterales > Desulfobacteraceae > Desulfobacula. The sequence goes on along the minus strand of CAYWGN010000038.1, from coordinate 5,719 downwards.
AGTTGTTGCCTGTGTGTATGCGTTCCTGGTTGAGCTTTTTATTTTCAAGTCCATGGGATTTAAGGAAGTAAAAGAAATAACTGTCAGTTCTGCTGTAACCAGTGCCACCCTGCTTTTGATTGTTGCATCCGCCACCTGTTTTGGAAGATATCTGACCTTTGAAAATATTCCCAACAGGGTTGCAGAAATTGTTGTGGCAAGTATTCAATCTCCCATTGTTTTTTTACTGGTCATGAACATTCTGCTGCTTATTATCGGTATGTTTATGGATATTATTTCTGCGACATTGATATTGGGCCCGGTATTCCTGCCATTGCTCGGCCCATTTAATGTGGATCCCATGCATTTCGGGCTCATCATGACTGTAAACCTAGCCATTGGATACTGCACGCCGCCTATGGGGGTGAGTCTGTTTATTACGGGATCACTGGCAAAAAGGGATATCATCTATGTCTCAAAGGCGGTAATGCCATTTTTGGCTATTCAGATAGGTGTACTCTTCTTTTTGACATACGTCCCTGAAGTTGTACTTTTCCTGCCCAGGCTTTTGGGATATATGTAAAAAAAGAGAAAGTCTATGACAATAGTCTGAAAAAATTAAAGCCGGAATTCAAAAGAAGTTGACCTCTTTGAATCCCGGCTTTAATTTTTAAA
>CAYWGN010000038.1:0-4965 GCA_964457495.1 uncultured Desulfobacula sp. | reverse complement strand
TTATCGAATTTATATGCCTTTGTCTATGATGTTCTTATCGTGTAACAATCTTTCCTGGATACCCCTTGAGATTTCCCAGTTTTTTTCAAAATCATTCCAGAAATCCTTGTTTTCATCTTTCCAGTCTTTTCCAAATCGCTGGTTGAAAACATGCCCAAGTTTTTCAAAAAGAAGCTTCCAGGTTGGTTTGCCCTGGTTTTGTGCTCCCAAAAGTTCATTGATTAATGAGTCAAGCTCACTTAAATGCTCTTTGGAGAGATAGGAAATAGCACCTTTTTTAATGGATTGCATCAGGGAGTCCGGGTTCAGGGAATTGGCAGTCAGCATGACGGCGGGGATGTCCCTTTGTACGCATTCCTCTAAAAGCTTAATACCGTTGACCCCCATAATGTCCAGTATAGCAAGGTCATATTGAGTATTGAGAATTTTTTCAGAAGCGGTTTCGTAGTCCTGTGCAACATCTACTATTGCTTCATCCAGAATTTCCTGTATAGTTTCAATGACATCCCATTCATCGTCAACAGCCAGTATGTGTTTGTTTTTGAGAAAAGAATCAATTTTTGTCATTTTTTCTCCTTATAAAAAGATATATATAGGTATAATGGTGTTTGTCTTATAATAATATTGTCAATATTGTTATTTGCAATATAAATATTAGTTTTTATAGCTTTATTCTTAATAATATAAAATATCCAAAACATCTCGAAAAGTCAAGCCATTACAGGCATTAAGAAGAAGAAAACGTTTTCTAATTTTATTGTGCTAACAAAAAAAAATGGCTTAAAGTATTTTTTTAATTTATATTTATTAAAAATATAATAAGGAGGTCTATGATGGTAAAGTTTCTTGCCATATCTTCAAGCCCGGTAAAAAAGGGAAACAATGAGTATCTGACGTCGCACATGCTTGAAGCTGCAGAAAGGCAGGGATGCGACACTCAATGTTTTAATTTATCAGAAATGAAAATAGAGGAATGCCTTCATTGCAATTCCTGTATTGGAAAACAGAAACCGGGTAAATACTGTGTGATTGACGATGATGCACAAAAGATTTTTGAGGCAGCAGAACAATCAGATATAATACTTTTATCAAGCCCTGTATATCATATGCGAATGAATGCAAGAATGGCAGCTCTGACGGATAGAATGCGGGTCTTTATTTTTGGGAATCTTTCCGGCGGCAAGATGAAAAATAAAATTGGTATCAGTGCTGCAGTTGCATGGAAGCGCCATGGCGGATTTGAAACCACCCATCTTTCCCATATGTTTGTTTTTTATAATCTTGATATGCTGCCAGTGGGGTGTCATCATTCCATCAGCCCTTTGGGTGCGTCAGCAGTATCCAGCAGAAATGGAGAGGGGCTGTTTGAAAGGAATATCAGGTGTGGTGTCATGGAAGACAAGGCTGGGTTAAAATCAGGTGAAATGCTGGTTAAAAGGGCCATAGAAGTTGCCCGAGCCTTAAAACCATAGGTGTTTTAAAAGGATAAAAAGATTGACGATGAAAGGGTGAAACTATATGTTTAGAAAAGTTTAATTTATGAAGAATATTTTGATAAAAAGAAATGGTTAAAAGGGTACAAAAAATTTGAAAAATAATTTTAAAGCTGGCATTGTTCAGTTTGATGTGAAAAGCGGACAGATTGAGACCAATTTGAATACTGCCCTTGGATACCTGGAAAAACTGGCATCTGAAAATGTTTCCCTTGCTGTCCTGCCGGAAATGTTTTCCTGTTCCTTTGATAATGAAAACTTAAGCAAACATTCAAAGCTTTCAGATAAGGTCGTGGAAAGTCTTTCTTTTTTTGCCAGAAAGAACCAGATGGCAATTGTGGGAACCCTTCCTGAAAAAGAAAAAGATCAGATATTCAATACCATGGTATTCATTGATGTGGATGGAAAGGTAAAAGCAAAATATAGAAAGATGCATCTTTTCAGGCTTACAGGCGAACATCTGTATTACACTGTCGGAAATAAGATTGTTACGATTGACTCAAGTTTTGGAAGACTTGGGTTGATGATCTGTTATGATTTGAGGTTTCCAGAGCTTGCCAGATCTTTGTATTTAAAGGATGCACAAATGATTATTGTGTCTGCACAATGGCCGGAATCAAGAAAAGAGCATTGGGAAACACTGATCAAAGCGCGGTCCATTGAAAATCAATTGTTTATGGTCTGTTCAAATCGGACAGGGATGGAAGGCGATATAAGGTTTCCCGGGATGTCCATGATTATAGATCCCATGGGAAATATCCTGACAGAGGCGGCAAGCAATGAGACAATTGCCTTTGCAGATATTGATCCGGGTCTGGTGAAAAAAGCCAGAACATTAATCCCCTGCAGTACAGACCGGAGACAAGAGATATATGGATAAAATTGTCACTTTTTCTGATATCAAAATCTGTGAGTTTGAACATTTTAAAAAGCATTCCTGTATTGTTCACGGTATATTTACAAGGGCAGGCGGAACAAGTACAGGCGCTTTTGATTCTTTGAATATCGGTATAAATTCAGGTGATGAGCTATCAGCTATTGCAAATAACCGAAAGGTCATTATCAGAAAAATGGGGACAAAGCCCTTTGTTTTTTTAAACCAGGTGCACAGGAGTGGTGTTAAGGTATTGAAAAAGGGTGACATTACTATTTCTGAAAATTTTCAACTCCATACTGAAGCCGCCACAGCTGACGCAATTGTTACTGACATGAAAGATGTGTTTCTTGTCATCCAGGTAGCCGATTGCCAGGCTGTCATGCTGTATGACCCTGAAAAAAAAGTAATTGCAAATATTCATTCCGGGTGGCAGGGAAGTGTTAAAAATATTATTGGAAAATGCGTGGACAAAATGGCCTTTGAGTTTGGCTGTGAGCCTGAAAATATCATGGCAGGCATTTCTCCTTCCCTTGGTCCCTGTTGTTCTGAATTTGTAAATTATAAGGATGAGATCCCGGAAAATTTATGGAAATATAAAATTAAAAATAAAGATTATTTTAATTTCTGGAGCATGAGTGTTGATCAGTTGATGGATAAGGGTGTGAAAAAAGAGTGCATTGAAAATATGGAAATATGCACAAAATGTAATACAGACATGTTTTATTCTTTTAGGGGAGAGAAAACAACGGGCAGGTTTGCCTGTGTGATTTCCATGCAATAAAAGGAAGTATGAAAATGGAAAAAAAAGACAGTATTTGTTTGAAACATATGGAAAAAGCCGATACGATTCGTTTAACACAGACAGTAAAAGCCTCAGGGTGAGCTGCTAAACTGGATCCAGGGACGCTGGATCGAATTGTAAGGGGGCTTGTAATTAAACCTCACCCCAACCTGATCGTGGGTCTTGATTCTCCGGATGACGCCGGAGTTTATAAGCTGAATTCTGAAACGGCGCTTATCCAGACCCTTGATTTTTTGACGCCAATAACAGATTCGCCATATGAATTCGGACAGATTGCTGCGGCCAATTCCTTAAGCGATGTATATGCCATGGGAGGAGAGCCCATTACTGTAATGAATATTGTTTGTTTTCCAAGCAATGATCTGTCCGAGGATATTCTGGCGCAAACCTTGAGGGGAGGGCTGGATAAAATTAACGAGTCTGGTGCTGTTCTGGTGGGCGGTCACTCCGTGGATGACCAGGAATTTAAATATGGGCTTTCCGTTACAGGGATTGTGCATCCGGATAAGGTTAAGACCAATGCTGCGGCTGCCACAGGGGATGCCATTATTTTAACAAAGCCTGTGGGAACTGGAATCATGTCAACTGCCATAAAAGCAACATTGGCAACACCCCAGAATATAAAAGAATCTGTTGCTGTTATGTCCATGTTGAACAAAACTGCAGCAGAGGTGATGTCACAATTTAATGTCAATGCCTGCACAGATGTTACCGGGTTTGGACTGGCCGGACATTTGCTGGAAATGGCAAAAGGATCAAAAAAAGTTATTACGCTTTTTACCCGGAAAGTTCCCATGTTAAACAATGTCCTGGATTTCGCGCGCATGGGTATGGTTCCGGCTGGGGCTCATAAAAACCGCAAGTTTTTTGAAAAATTAACCTATATTGATGAAGCAGTTGACAGGGCAATGGTTGATCTGATGTTCGATCCCCAGACATCTGGTGGGTTACTTATCAGTCTGAATAAAAAATATGCCGGAACCTGTGTGGAAAAAATGAAAACTAAAGGTGTAAACGCATGTATAATAGCTGAAATTACCCAGGAGAGGGAAGGGGGTTTTTTAAGGTTAATTTAATGTTTTTTCACATTGACTTGAAATCCAGCATGTGTTATTTGCTTTCAAGATAAATTGATCTGTAAGGCCAGATGAAATGGCATAAAAGGCAGAAAATGAAAAAAGAAACAGGCAAAACCATCAGAGAACTTGGATATTTTGCCAGCCTTGGAATGTCAGTGGCATTGTCTATTTTCATCGGTCTTTTTATCGGGCTTTGGCTGGATAAAAAATTTGATACAGCCCCTGTCCTGATGTTTATTGGACTGGCATTTGGTATTGCTGCAGGGTTTACTAATATTCTCAGGGCGGGTAAAAAGGGAAGAAAGTTTTAATGCAGGATATTCAAAAAATAGTTGATTTTGTTACAACTTCAAACTGGCTCTTATTGTTATTTGGAGGAATGATCGGCCTTGCCATGACCCCGATGAAATTTGCTCTGGGGATCATTCTTGGCGGATTGATTGTGGCAATTAATTTTCATCTTTTGAAAAACACACTTAAAAATATGTTTCATCCCAAAGTAGTATCAGAGAGAGGACATTCCATTGTAGGAAATGTTCTGGTTAAATATTATATTCGATTTGCGATAAGCGGGTTTGCCATATTCCTGCTTATATCAAAACATATTGTACATCCGTTGGGTCTTCTGGCAGGCCTGTCCGTGGTTGTGGCAAGTATGTTTATGGCGGCGGTGATTGAGATAACAAGATTATTATTCAAGGAGGCGGTATAAAG
>CAYWGN010000037.1:0-29952 GCA_964457495.1 uncultured Desulfobacula sp. | reverse complement strand
TTGGCGGCTAACCACAGCATCTGGTACCAGGTTGAGCAAACTGGATACCCAGTTACTATAATACCCGTTTGTGAAGGAATTTTGTTTTAATATGATCAAAGTTCTTCTGATAATGCCGAGGGTTCTTTTGTCCTGTATTAAGAAATGCATTACAGGTTTAATTTCTGATATCTTGAACTTTTATTTATCAGCTCTTCATGATACCTTTGATTTTTATGGAATTTTGAACTGAATTAAATAGGAGGTGAATATGGGTGAAGTCAATAAAGCAGATGCTTTGAATTTTTCAGGTTATGGTTGGCAGGGAAGAATTTTAAAGGTCGATCTTTCTTCAGAAACCATCACAGAGATTGACACTCATCCTTACGCAGATCGGTTTTTAGGTGGACGGGGAATCGCCACCCGTCTTTACTGGGAATATGTCCCTGTCGCGGCCAGGGCTTTTGACCCGGAAAATCATTTGATTTTCATGACCGGTCCTTTGACGGCAACAGGTACTCAAGGCGCATCACGTTTTGAGGTTGTGGGAAAATCACCTATGTTGATGCCGGAAGGCTTTTGCTACGGAAACATGGGCGGATTTTGGGGGCCTGCATTAAAAAGAGCTGGTTTTGATGGATTAATGGTATCCGGGAAAGCTAGCCGACCTGTTTATTTATTCATTTCAGATGGAAAAGCAAAGCTTCAAGATGCCGACACAATTCATCTTGATGGGGTTGAAAAAGTAGGGGAGTATTTAAAACAAAAACATGGTAAAAACACCCATTTTATTACCACTGGTCCGGCCGGGATGAACCTGTGCCGCAATGCCAATCTGATGACTGATAATGAGGGTAGCGCAACTGGTGGTTTTGGAGCTGTTTTGGGTGCTAAAAATCTAAAAGCCATTGCTGTTGTAGGGACTCAATCTCCTCGGGTTTGTGATCCCGAGGCATTAAAAGAGCTCAATCGTTTGACAATAAAGTTAAATCAGCGTGAAACCACATTCAACCCATACCCACAGGATCAGATTTCTCGTGCAGGCAAAGCCTCCTGCTTTCAGTGCGGTTTGGACTGTATAATGCGAGCCACCTATCGGACTAAATCAAACAGGGAGGTTGTTAGAAAGTGCCAGGCCATGTTTGTATACTTTCCCTGGGTGATGGGACGTCCAGGGGAACCAGCTGAAACTGCTCTGGATGCAACTGGACTTTGCAATGATTTATCTTTATGTACCATGGAGATGGCCAATATTGTTCAGTGGATCAGTGCCGGTTACAAGGCAGGTTATCTGAGCGATTCCCAAACCAATCTTGAAATCAGCAAACTTGGAACATGGGAATTTTTTGAAACCCTCTGCAATATGATCGCTTATCGCCAGGGATTTGGTGATATCCTGGCTGAAGGACTACTGAGGGCTGGAGAAACCCTTGGCATTGAAGCCAAGAATCTTTTTGCCAATGAAGTTGCAGGAGTGGGCGATGGCGCCACCTATTCGGCAAGAGAATATTTGATGAACGGTCTGCTGTATGCCTTTGAGCCCCGGCAGCCCATTGCCATGCTCCATGAGGTGAGCAGGATTATTGGTTCCTGGGTAATGAACTTGCAATATCCCGGATCAACACCGGTTTCCGCAGATGTTTACCGGGCGGCTACAGCCAAATTCTGGTGCCATGATAAGGCCTGGGACCTGAATACCCATGAAGGCAAAGCCATGGCTGCCACACGCATCATAGATCGTACCTATGCTAAGGACAGTCTGGGGTTGTGTGATTCCTGCTGGCCATTGATGTTTTCAAACCATACAAAAGATAAAGTGGGTGATACAACCTTGGAGGCCCGCATATTCAATGCAGTAACGGGAAAAGATCTGGATGAGAATGACCTGCGCAAATTCGGTGAAACCATTTTTAATCAACAGCGTGCCATCCTTTTGCGGGAAGGTTGGGATCCAAAAAAAGATGATATAGTTGCAGAATTCAATTTCACTGATCCGGTCCAATCCGTTTTTATGAACACTGATGTGCTTGTGCCAGGTGAGGGTGATACCGTTTTAAGCCGTAAAGGCCAAACCCTGGATCGGGAAGTCTTTAAAAAAATGCGAGATGAGTTCTATCAATTACGAGGATGGAATCCCGAAACGGGTTATCCAACGGCCCAAAAGCTTCATGAACTCGGGCTTTCGGAATCTTAGCAACTTTTAACATTCTATCAGCGAAAGAGATCGTCTCCGTAAACCCTTTTGTGTTTTTAATCTAAGCATAAGTTCGCAAGAATATTGCCGAACAATACGGATCGGTCAAATAAGCTCTTTGTTTGAATGTATTCGTCTTCACTGTGATCTTTGGCACCAATTGGTCCTAATCCATCAATAACAGGAATCCCCTCATAGGCAATTAGGTTTGCGTCTGAAACTCCTTGCCTTAACTCTGAAAATAATTGTATGTCAAGGCTTTTTGCAAGGCTATCTATCTTTTGAAACCATGCCATATTTTTTTTTGTCTCTGGCATGGCCGGTCTGCTGGATAAAATCTTCAATGTTGAAGATGTTCCAGCGATAATTGTTTCATTGCAAATAGCAGTAAGTCGGGATTTTAAACTTATTAGATCTTTTGATTTTAAAAACCTGAAATCGATTCTGGCACTGGCATGCTGGGGTATGGTATTGGGACCTATTCCTCCTTCAACCGTGCCCACATTGGCAGATATACCCTGTTCCGGGGCATTCAGCGCTTCAATGGCAATTGTTTTATGGGCAAGTTCCAGGATAGCGCTGGCCTTATTGATTCCTGCAAAGGCAGCATGACCGGCTTCTCCTGTGATTTTCAACTCCGCTGAAACATTCCCTTTCCGGCCGGTGACAATCTCCCCGTTCAGTCCGCCAGCCTCAAGGACAAAGGCTATTTTACTTTTTCGTGCTTCATTCTGAATGAGCGATCGTGAACTTTTTGACCCCATTTCTTCATCAGAATTAAATATGAAGGTAACGGGCAGTCTATGCATAAAATTGCCACGGACCAGGGATTTTAGGGCAAAAATTCCCACAACAAGCCCCCCTTTCATGTCAGCAACACCCGGGCCATAACAGTTTTTTTCATCCTGTTTAAAAAAATTGAAGTCCGTATCCTGGGGAAAAACCGTATCCATATGTCCGGTAATCAGGACCTGTTTTTTTCCGGGATCAAATCCCGGAGATTTTGCAATAATATGGTTCCCAAAGTCTCTGTCTTTTTTTTGTTCGCAGGTAAATCCCAGGGCTTTCATTTCCCTGAGAATGACCTGGCCGACCCTGTCAACGCCGGATTTATTTTTTGTGCCGCTCTGGATGCAGACCAGCTCATTTAAAAGGGTTAACATGTCTGTTTTGTGTTCTTTTAGAAAAGCGGATATCTGCTGCTGTATGTTCATGGTAAACGCATATCCTTCAGGTGAACGGGGCGGCAGGAAAGTTATATTGCTTTACTGCCGCCTTAAAAGGTTAATCAGGGTTTATGAAAGGAAAAATTTGCATCTGCATATATTGCAGCATCTGCATCCGGGTAATTGACAACTTCTCCATTCCATGGTTTTTCCAGAATGACGTTGCCGTCTTCAGTTCCCCGGACATTGCTTTTATGAAGAGGGATTTTCCCGCCTGCCGTGGCAATATATCTTGGAATGGCATCGCCTGAGATATTGCCGTACATGCTTTCAACAATATCACGGCCAACCTCGACGGGAACCCTGAAATGGGCGAACTGGGGATTCCTGTAAGAGCAGTTGAATATATAGTAAGGTCTGACATAATTTTCCTGTATGGTTTCGCACAGCTTCCACATTTTAACCCGTGTATCGTTAATACCTTTGAGAAGGACGGCCTGGTTTAAAACAGCAGATACATTTTTTGAAATCAGCTTAAAAGCATCACTGGACAGCGGGGTGATTTCCTGGGCTGTATTGATTTGCGTCACCACCCTGACCGGTTTTTTATCGTTGCTTTCCGCAAGGATGTCCAAAAGTTCATTATCCACTCGCTGGGGAGCGGTCACTGGAATTCTTGTGCCGAGACGTTTCATTTTTATATGATCTATCGAGTCAAGCGTTGCCAGGATTTTTCTGATGATTTTATTGGGCAGGACAAATGCATCACCGCCGGTAATAAGGACGTCTCTTATGCGGGAGTTCTTGCGGATATAATCAAATGCCTCTTCATAGGCTTCGTCTGAATAAATTCTGTCTTTTTTGCCGATATGGGCAATTCTCAGACAGTGCGTGCAGTACATGGCGCACATGTTGGTGGCTTTTATGGTTACCACCCTTGGATAGAACTGGTCAATCAGCCTTGCAGGGGAGTGGTCTGCTGCAACCGGCGGGATCTCTATGCCCGTATTGTTCACCATTTCTCCCGTGGGAACGCACTGAAGAAGGATCGGGTCATTGGTCATACCCGACCGAATAAGGCTAGCATAATAAGGCGTCAGGCGCATGCGGTAGGTCTTTGTCACATGGGCTACTTCCTCTATCACTTTAGGGGTAAGGTCGATGATTTTGGACAGCTCCTCGATGGAATCAATGCAATGCTTGATCTGCCCGGGATAGGAATTCCATTCATCCTCACTGATGTTTAATTGGGTTTTTATCCGTTCCTTGTTTTCAAGCAGGGTATCCCAGAGTTCAAAACCACTGGGGGCGACTTCCTGTTTTTGGTTTAAATAGGCATCGACCCTGTTTATTGCTTCCTGTACGATGGGAATGGCCTTGCTGACTCTTCCGCCCACAGAAACACTGTGTTCATCTATTTTTTGATGTTTTACAGCAAGAGTTGAGAGCTTTTGCCAGGAAAGTTCAAAGCTTTCAGGGGAAATCTGGTTTTCTTTTTGAAACCGATTCAGCCGCATGAAAAGATCGATGATCGGCTGGGTCAGGCTCTGCTTCTCTGCCTGGTTTGTCAGTTCGGTAATCTCTTTTTTCTGTGCCCCGGAAGGCATGGTCTCATTTTTTTTAAAAAGTTGTGTAAAAAAAGCCTGGGTAAACTGATCAAGGCTTTCTTCATAAGTGTTAAGCGTCGACATGGTTTTTCTCCGTTACGTTTTTCTTTGTAAATGTTAATTCAATGGTTTTACAACCCTGACAAATTCCCTGGGAGCAATGCGGGGTCGATCCCCGTTACTGACCCTGTGGCAGGCGACAAACCGTCCGGGTGCCACCTCCTTTAAGTCTTGTGTCTGGGTTTTGCAGGCATCCTCGGTCAGGGGGCACCGGGGGTGAAAATGACAGCCGGAAGGCGGGTCCATAGGGCTTGGCACCTCGCCTGAAAGAATAATCTGGTATGACAAAGCTTCCGGGTCCGGGCGGGGAGCCGCACTTAGCAGGGCCTGGGTATAGGGATGCAGCGGCTCGTTAAACAGGTCATGTTTATCGGCCGTTTCAATGGTTTTCCCAAGGTACATCACCATTATGGTGTCACTGATATGCCGGATAACACTCAGGTCATGGCTTATAAATATATAGGTGAGATCCAGCTGAGCCTGGAGATCTTTTAACAGGTTCAAAATCTGGGACTGAACAGAAACATCAAGGGCGGAAACGGCTTCGTCACAGATGACAACGTCAGGATTGAAAATTAAGGCCCTTGCAATATCGATCCGCTGGCGCTGCCCCCCTGAAAATTCGTGGGGGAATTTATAGAAACTGCTCTTTGATAGTCCGACAATCTCCAGGACCTGTTCAACCCGTTGTCTGCGTTTTGCGGCAGAACCTTCCCCATGAATGATCAAGGGTTCGGCAATAATATTTCCCACCCGCATCCTGGGGTTCAGGGATGCATAGGAGTCCTGGAAAATCATCTGCATGTTCTTGCGGACATTTTTAAGGGTTTTTCCCGTCACTCCCGTAATATCTTTTCCCCTGAAAATCATCTGGCCGGAATCCAGCGTGATCAGCTGCATGATCAGGCGCGCCAGGGTGCTTTTGCCGCATCCTGATTCACCGACAATGCCGATGGTTTTGCCCTTTTCAAGGGAAAAGCTGACTCCTTCCACGGCCTTGACAAATTTGGGCTTTGAAAACAGTCCTTTTCCAACATTAAACCATTTGGTCAGGTTTTTGACTTCAAGGAGCGGACCTGGGAGCTGATTAGAATTCATTGGCAAGGTTCACTTTTATTTTTATTGTAAAGCCAGCAGAAAACGCTGTGCTCCGGAAGGATGAAAAAAGCCGGGGGTTTTTTTCTTGTGCAGATTTCCATGACGTTTTTACATCTGGGATTGAACCGGCAGCCCTGGGGCATGTTCTGAAGGGAGGGTACCCGCCCCTCAATGGTGGGCAAATGCTCTGGTATCTTGCCCTCCACAAGGGGGATGGAGGATATCAGTCCCCTTGTGTAAGGGTGGTACGGCGCCTTGAAAATGTCTTTGACGGGCGCGTTTTCCACCATCTGACCGGCATACATGACCGCCACGCGTTCACACACTGTCGCCACAACACCCAGGTCGTGGGTGATAAACATGACCGCCATATTGTGCTTCTTTCTGAGCCCGTCGATGATCCGCAGAATCTGTGCCTGGATGGTCACATCAAGGGCCGTGGTGGGTTCATCGGCAATGAGCAGTTTGGGCTGGCACGCCAGTGCCATGGCGATCATCACCCGCTGCCGCATCCCGCCGGACATGTTGTGGGGGTATTGCTTTAAGCGGCTTACGGGGGAGGGGATGCCCACCTCTTCCATGGAAGCCACGGACAATTCATAGGCATGTTTTTTGCTGATGCGCCGGTGCAGGGTGATGGCCTCAACCAGCTGGTGCCCGATGGTGAACACGGGATTCAGAGAGGTCATGGGTTCCTGGAAGACCATTGAGATGTCATTTCCGCGCATCTTTCTTATGGCATTGTGTTTGAGTGTCAAAAGATCCTGGTTTTCAAAGTTTATGCTGCCGGACGTAATGCTCAGATTGCCCTCTAATAACTGCATGATGGACAGGGCCATCAGGCTTTTTCCACAACCGGATTCCCCGACGATTCCCAGACTTTCCCCCTGGTTGATGTGCAGGGAGATGCCGTCCAAAGCCAGGGCAGAGCCATCTTCGAGTTTGACTTGAAGTTTCAGGTCTTTGATTTTTAATAATGGATCATTATTCATGCTAACCCTTTCTGTTCAGTCTGGGATCAAGCACATCTCTGAGGCCGTCTCCAATTGAATTGAGTGCCAGCACACACAGAGAAATGGAGATTCCCGAGAAAAAGCAGATCCATGGAGCACGGCGCAAAAATACCTTACCCGAACTGATGACAACCCCCCAGCTCGGGGTTTCCGGCGGCATGCCCACCCCGAGAAAACTCAGTGCTGATTCCGCCAGGATGACATAGGCGAAAATCATGGTGCCCTGGATAATGATGGGCGCAATGCAGTTGCGGGGAATGTGGATGAAAAGGATACGCATGGAACTGGCACCAATGGCCCGGGCCGCTTCAACATAGGTCTGTTCCTTCTGAACAAGAACTGCACCGCGCACCACTCTGGCCATTCTCGGCGTGTAGACGATGGCCAGGGTAATGATAACGTTCGTAAGACTGCGCCCTAAAACCGCCATAATCATGATCATGAGAATCAATCCTGGAAATGCCATGAGCCCGTCCAGGATGCGCATGATTATCTCGTCAAGGTGTTTGAAATAGCCTGAGACAAGGCCCAGGAATGTTCCGAAAAAGGATGTCAGCAGAACAACGCTGAAACCTACAATCAGGGAGATGCGCGATCCGTACACGACTCGGGAAAAGATATCACGTCCCATCCGGTCCGTTCCAAACCAGTGCTGTGCTCCCGGGGCCATGAGCCGGTCCCCGGGATTGATTTCCAAAGGGTCATGGGTGGCGATGGGGCTGGCAAAAACGGCCATGATGAGCATCACCAGGAGGATAAACACGCCAAATACGGCAGTGGGGTTTTTCATGAACTTTTCAAGTGTCCGCCTGGATCCGGATTTTTCTTTCTTGCTCATAATTAATACTCAAGCCTCGGGTCTATGATTGTATAAATAATATCCACCATAAGATTGATCAGGGTCCAGGCGATGGCAATATAGAGCACCACGCCTTCAATCACAGGATAATCCCGGGTGAAAACCGACTTGATCAACAACCGCCCGACCCCGGGAATATTGAAGATGGACTCCGTGACCACGGCCCCTCCCATGAGGTTGGCAAAAGACATGCCGATGACCGTGACCACGGGAATGATTGCGTTGCGCAGGGCATGCTTAAAAATTACAATGCTTTGCCTGACCCCCTTGGCCTTGGCAGTTCTGATATATTCGTTCTGCAGAACATCCAGCATACAGGCCCGGGTCATGCGTGCAATAAGGGCAACTGCTCCGGCAGCCAGGGTGATGGAAGGCAGAACAAGATATGACAGGCATGACCAGATGCCTTCTTTCAGCGGGCTGTAGCCTGCTGCCGGGAAAATCGGGATCATGATGGCAAAACCCAGGACCAGCATCAATCCGAGCCAGAAGTTGGGAATCGCAACAGCCATGGAGGTGAAGAGCATAAAACTTCTGTCAAAGATGGATTCATGGGTTGATGCAGCCAGCACCCCTGTAATAATGCCTATCAGGGTGGCCATGCCCAGCGAGAGCAGGGTCAAAAGAACCGTTGCTTCCAGGTGGTCAAAAATGACATTGGGCACGGACCGGTTCTGGAAAAACAGGGAATTTCCCAGGTCGCCCCGCACAATCCTGCCTGTCCACTCGATAAACTGGATCAAGACGGGTTTGTCAAGGCCCATTTCAGCTTTAAGCGCAGCCACATCTTCATTGGTTGCCTCGGGTCCCAGCATAATGGCGGCCGGATCCCCGGGCAACAAATGCATGACAATAAAGATGGTGATGCTTACCACCAGCAGCACCAATGCCATTGAGAAAAAACGTTTTACTAAGAAGTTCAGCAAAATTATTTTTCCTTCCACACGTTGAAGAAATAAAGATAGACATCATTGGCAAATCCCTGCACCTTATTATTGCTGATCCGCAGGTTCTTGTAGTCGCCTACCTTGATATAAGGCACTTCTGAATAGACCAGTTCCTGGAATTTGCTTAGAATCGCATGGCGCGCTTCAAATTCCGGCTCGTTACACAAATTTTCAAACAGGGCTTTTGCTTCCGGGTGGTCCCACCCTGCGCCATATTTCAGATTCATGGCAGTGGCCAAAGAGGGGTCGGCCTTGGCTGTAAATCCTGAACTAAAAGTACTCCAGAGCTCGGGATTCTTTCGACGGGATAACAGTGTGGCCCACTCCATGCTCTGCAGGTCGATATTAAGACCGGCTTTCACCATATTGACCTTTGCTGCCACGCTAAGGTTGTACTCAAGGGGGCCGGACATCCAGACAATTTTCTCACCCTTGTACCCGGCTTCTTTTAACAGGACTTTGGCTTTTTCAATGTTATTCTGATTATAGGCGGCTTCTCCGGCAGTGGAATGCCACACCTGCTCTTTAAGGGCAAGGCTCGGGTCAACGCGCCAGAAAAGCTGGTCTCCGTACCCGGCAGCCATGGTGCCTTTCACATCCATGGTGGCCAGCATGGCCTGACGGACTTTTTTGTTTTTGGTGGGGCCATATTTGGTGTTCAGTACAAAGACAAACCAGGCCCGTGGCGGGGAGATATAGGTTTTTATATGTTTTACATCCTTGAGACGGTCGTACTCGTCCGAAGGGACAAAATCGGCAAAGTCATACTCGCGGCCTTCAACACCATTGACGCGGACGGTCTCTTCTGAGATGCCGTAAAAAACAAGTTCATCCAGGTAAGCCGTTTTCCGGCCGGTGTAGCCGGTGCTTTCTGTGTCCAGAGCTTTATACCCTTCAAACCGTTTCAGGGTGATGTGATCATTGGGACGCCACTCCACAAACATGTAAGGCCCCGTACCGATGTATTCGGACGAGGGTTTGGCCGGGTATTTGGTGCAGATTTCTTCAGGGTAGATGACCGGTCCCCCAAGCATCATGGCAAGGGATGTCATCAGCGTGCCCCATTTTTCCTTAAGCTGTATGGCGATGGTATATTTGTCCCTGGCAGTGACAGTATCAACATGGGCAAAAAGTTGTTTCCCATATGAGGCTACTTTTCCCCAGCGATTCAGGGAGGCTGCCACATCAGCAGATGTCATGGGTTTTCCGTTATGGAACTCTATGTCTTGGCGCAATGATATGGTGTGGGTCAGTTTGTCATCGCTTACCACGGGCATACCAGAAGCCAGCATGGGTTTGATTTCACCTTTCTTGGTAAAGGCATAGAGTCCTTCATACATGTTGCCGGCCACAAACAAGGCCAGAGTTGCCCGGGTTGAGTGAACATCCAGGGTGGGGGGGTCAGAGTCGATTGCAATTTTCAAAACTCCGCCTTTTACGGGTGTTCCAGCGGCGGCGAGTGGTGCAGTCATCAGCGCAAGCGCTATGATTGCCATAAAGATTGACTTCATTTTCATGCTCATTCGATTACCTCCTTTTTATAGGTTTTTTGGACTTAGGGCCCACTCAAAAATAACTTTACATTTTGGAAGCCGATTCATCCGGTCCAGCAGCGTTGTGAAAACACGACATATTACTCTTTTAAAAATATATCCAGGCTGACGCAGGTTTGTGAATTTGTTTTATCATTTAACTCACACCGGCTGCAATGCCATCCCTCCTGAATTCGGCAACGCCTTGAAAGCCCTTGTTTTTCTGGCACATCAACGTCGTGTGAATGGCCCCATGGTAAAAAGACCAGGGATCATGCCAGTCAAACTTATATCCGTAATTTTTTAATTCTTCAATATTTTTAATGGGGAACCGCGCACTTTCCATCATCAGTGTGCCCGATGGCGGGCAGTGGAGCCTGGGCATGGCCACGGCTCTGTCAATGGAAAGGTCTGAGTATATTACGTGATAAAGAAATTGAAAAACCGTAGATAAAATTCTGTCAGACCCCGGGCTTCCCGTCACTATCCAGGGCTGACCGTTATGATGGACTATGGTCGGGCAGACCATGGAGACAGAAAGGCCGGATGGTTTTAAAAAGTGGGGGTGAAATGGGTTTTTCAGGTCACAGTCCACAAGATAGTTGTTGTAGAGAAACCCCATTTCCCTGGCAGCCACTTTTGCCCCGTAGACCGAATTGACCGACTGTGTGAGCCCCACACTGTTGCCCTGTCTGTCCATCACGGAAAGGTGGGTGGTTTCCCCTCCCTTTGGCTGGGGAATCATTGTTGTTGCACCGGGGCTTTTCAAGGCGATGATTGCCTGGCAAATCCCGTCAAGATATGAAGTGTCAAGCAGGGGGTCCCTGTCATAGCTGTATTCTCCGGGCAGTACAGGGGAACCGGCCAGTGCTGTCAGGGTGGCGCGGATGATTTCAGCCATGATCATTTCTTTGGGAAAAGGGGGCCTGGAACTGGTGTTTGAAATACGGTCAATCAGCTTGAGCATCATCAATAATCCCCTTCCCGGGTATGGAGGAGGCGGGACATGAATGGAAAGTCCCTTTAGCCTAATAATTAAGGGGGCGGTTTCCATGGGCCAGGGGATACGGGCAAGGTCCTTTAGGTTGAGGAATCCATGATTTTCTGCCATGTCGGCACAGATGGCATGGGCAATGTCACCGATGTAAAAGTCCTGAGCCCCTTTTTTGGCAAGCCGCTCCAGCACCAGGGCCAGATCTGTCTGTTTGAAAAGATCGCCCGGTTCATATGGGGTTGTCTCGTTTTTTAAAAAATAAGTGCTTCCGGTTTTGGAATCCATCCGCTGAAATATATCCAGGTTTTTTTTCTGAAGGTCATGTTGGAGCTGTGTGATCCTATATCCGTTCCTGGCGATGGCAATGGCAGGACCAAACAGGTCCTTCCACTTAAGACAGCCAAAGTGCCTGTTCATATAATCGAGTACGGCAATGGTGGTGGGAATGGTAGTGGCCCGGTGTCCGGCTCCAATATCTCCGGGGCCAAGAATGTCCGTATTCAGGCTGCCGGGTATCCGCCCTGATCCGTTAAGGAATAATTGCTTTTTTCCCATACTGAGCAATACCATGGTGTGGCCGCCAATGCCGCTTGCCTGGGGTTCGCACACACAAAGGGCCAGGGCGGCGGCGCAGGCAGCGTCCGCGGCATTGCCTCCCCTTTGAAGCATTTCAACACCGGCATGGGTGGCATCGGGAAAGGCTGTGGCAACCATGCCCTGGGATGCAGTGCTGCATTTGCCGTTCAGACTGGCCTGAAATGACTGCTCAACCTGTTTGATATTCATTGGAGTATCCAGTATTTATTTTGTGTAAACATACTATTGATGATTAGCAATAATCGAGCCACGATAATAACATATTGAAATATAAGGATTTTTAGTATATTACCCATTGAGAAATATTCGGTATCAATTATTTGGGAATACATGATTCCCATAATAAAATTATTTGAGCCCTTATTGTTCCCATTGTCAATCAGCGCACCATTTTCGGATCAAGCACATCTCTTAAACCATCTCCGAGAAGATTAAACCCTAGAACAGTAATAAAGATTGCAAGCCCGGGAATAATCGCCTGGGTCGGAGATATTTCCATAAAACCTCTTGCTTCATTGAGCATTCTCCCCCATGAAGGGGCAGGAGGCGGCGTTCCAAGGCCGAGAAAGCTGAGAGCTGCTTCACTCAGTATGGCAGAAGGCAGAGTCAGCGTTATCTGAATGATAAGGGGGCTCATGCAGTTCGGCAGGATATCTGAAAACAGAATTTTCCAGCCCGGTTTTCCCAGTGCTCTTGCTGCAAGAACATACTCTAGATTTTTCTTTTGAAGAACCGAGGCTCTCATAAGCCTTGCAAAACGAGGGGTTGAAACAATGCCAATTGCAACAATCAGCGAAAAGATACCCTGCCCCAGAACTCCAACCAGAGCGATTGCAAGCAGTATCCCAGGAAAAGCCATGAGGGAATCCATAAACCGCATAAGGGCCGTATCTACAAAATTACCGGCATATCCGGCAACAGCGCCAGTCAAAACACCTATAAAAAGAGCCGTCAAAGTTGCGAGGCATCCCACCTTGAGAGATATCCTTGCGCCATAACCCAGACGGGACAATGTATCCCTTCCGTAATGGTCAGACCCAAGAAGGTGATCGCTGCCAAGAGGTGCAAGCGAGTTGCGTATATCCATTTTGTTCGGGTCAAACTCAATCAGCAGTGGTACCAAAAGAGCAAAAACCAACACCAGCATGACGAGAAAAAATCCAATAACGGCAAGGTGTTTGTTAAAAAATCTGTAAAAAAGTTTTTTCCACTCGATGGCCAATTTCATTATATCACCACATTTAGGCAGGGCTGAAACAGCCCTGCCGGTTTTTCAAACCATTACTTTTTAATCCATGTGTAAGGCAGTCCACCCTCTTCGTAAAACAAGTCGCCCTGTGCCGATACATTGAAGCCCATGATATCTTTACGCCATGCATGGGTCATGGGCAGATGAAAAAGCATAAGATGAGGCACATCGTCGCTCAACTTGTCAAACACTTCCTGGTATATCTGTTTACGCATCAGGGGGTCTTTCTCACCACGCCCTTTTTTCAACAATTCATCAATCATCGCATCAGTATAACCACCTGCAAAATAATTGGCAGGACCGTCTGAAGCATAGAATCGCCCATAACGTGCATCCGGGTCAGAATACCAGCCGGCACCCGAGACAACCATCTGGTATTCATAATTCTTCATTTTGGGTTTGAGCGATGCCCAATCAAGAACACCAAGCTTCAAACGGATACCGGATTTTTTAAGCTGATCCTGGATAACTTCGGCAACAGGCTGAAAGTTCGGCTTAACCTCAAGTAAAAGATCAACACCATCAGCATAGCCTGCTTCCCCAAGAAGCTGTTTTGCTTTTTTAATATCCTGCTTCACAGGTGAACCGCCCATATGCCAGAAGGAATCTTTAGGCCATATCTGATTCTTCACAGTTCCGAATCCCCATGTAAGCGCATCATTAAGTTCTTCACGGTCTATGGCATAATTTACGGCCTGACGCAGTTTTTTGTTATCAAAAGGCGGCTTTCGGTTATTAAATATAAGCATTCTCCAGCTTACACCGGGAAGTATCTGGAGTGTAAATTCCTTATTCACTTTTTTGGTTAATATCGGAAGCATTTTTTCCGGTAGAGAGTGGGTTATATCAACCGCACCAGTCCGGAGAGCCGTTAGCCTCACAGCTTCATCAGGCAGCGGTTTGAAAATAATCCCGTCAAGGTAGGGAATCCCTTTTATCCAGTAGTCAGTATTCTTTTGGAGTGTCAGATGGTCGTTCTTTACCCATTCCACAAAAGTGAACGGGCCCGTGCCTACAGGGTGTGTCACTTTGCCGTCAGCCCCGCAACTCTCTTTGGGAATGATAGCGCCGTAAGCCCCCACAAGGTATGTGAGAAAAGCACTTAAAGGGGATTTGAGGACAACCCTTGTAGTATATTCGTCAATAATTTCGATGTGATCAATGACCTCAAGATTTTTCCGCCGGCGTGAGCCGGTGTTCGGGTCCAATATACGTTCAAAGCTGTATTTTACATCAGTTGCCCGCATTTCACGTCCGTTGTGAAACCTGACACCTTTTCTGAGATGGAAAGTATAGGTTTTTGCATCATCTGAAATATCCCATGATTCGGCAAGCCACGGAACCGTGTTCATGTCTTTGTCGTAGTTCAAAAGACTTTCGGTTATCTGACCCAGAACCCATCCTGTACGGTCTCCCTGAATAACATGAGGGTCAACACCCACTGTAATGGAAGTGCTGGCAATACCATACTTAAGGATGCCTCCATGTTGTGGGGCAGCCCATGCCGGAATAGCCGTTAAGACCAACAACAACATCAAACAAAAATTTTTCATGTTTTCCTCCTTTGTCATCTATATTTGATTTTTGATTATCTGCCTTCAAGTCTTACACGCGGATCAAGCAGGGTGTAAGCGATGTCGACAATCAAATTAACAAGCACATATATCACTGCAGCAATCAGCACTATCCCCTGAACCAAGGGGTAATCTCTCTCAAAAATAGCTCTCACGGCCAGCCTTCCTATTCCCGGCCAGGCAAATACGGTTTCGGTTATAACGGCCCCTTCCAGCAGGCCACCTATCTGAAGTCCAATAATCGTAATCGTTGGTATCAAAGAGTTTTTCAATACATGCTTCAGTACAACAATATATTCTTTAAGCCCTTTTGCCCTTGCAGTCCGCACATAATCCTTGTTGAGTTCTTCCAGGACCTCGGAACGGGTGAAGCGGGTGAGGCTGGCTGCCATGGCAGTGCCAAGGGTTATGGCTGGCATAATCAAATGAAGCAACGCCAGCTTTGTATTGGTAAACAAAGGTTCATACCCCATGGATGGTAAAAGCCCGAGAAATTGTGAAAAAAACAGTATCAGCATAACCCCTAGCCAAAAGTTTGGAATTGAGATCCCTGCAAGGGAAATGCCCATTGCAAAATAATCAGGAAGACGGTTCTGTCTGACAGCAGCGATGATGCCTGCGGGAATACTGATTAAAATCGCGACAAAAGCCGCAGAAAGAGCAAGTAGTGCTGTGGCGGGAAAACGCTTCATAATCATGGAAAACACAGGTTCATTGGTAATCGCTGATTTTCCAAAATTACCACACACAACCCCCTTTAACCAATAAAAATACTGTATGGGGATAGGCTTGTCCAAATGCATCTGTTTTCTGAGCGCAGCTTCGACAACAGGATCAACATGCCCCTCTCCCATCATTACATCAACGGGATCACCGGGTATCAAATGAATAAGTGAAAACACAATGATCGACATCAGCAAAAGAACAGGTATGAGCTGAATTATTCTTTGTGTAATATATTTTATCATAATATACCTCCTCCTAAAAATCCAAACCGCAGCAGGACACGTAGTGTTCATCATCAATGCACTTAAGCCCCGCATCGTCATACAGCTCACACAAATCATTTTTATCAGGACAACGTGAAAAAAACGGGCAGCCAGTGGTGAAATCTAAAGGTGAGGGCAGCTCACCCTGTAGTTCTGGCTTTGCGGATTTTTTTTCAGGATCAGGAATGGGCGCGGCAGCAAGCAGTGCTTTTGTATAAGGGTGCCGGGGGTTGGAATACAGAAGTCCAACCGGAGCTATCTCTACTATCTTCCCAAGATACATAACGGCAACACGGTCGGAAATATGGCGTACAACACTGAGGTCGTGTGAAATAAAAAGGTAAGCAAGACCGAATTGCTCCTGCAGGTCAACCATCAGATTGAGAATCTGAGCCTGTATTGAAACATCCAGTGCAGAGACTGACTCGTCGGCAATCACCAGCAATGGGTTCAGTGCCAGGGCACGTGCAATGGCAATGCGCTGCCTCTGCCCTCCTGAAAACTCGTGAGGATAGCGTTCTGTGTGCTCTTTTCTCATCCCCACCAGAGCAAGCAGCTTGCAAATTTGCTCATATCTTTCAGACGTATTGTAAAGTTTGTGTACTTCAAAAGGGTCTGTGAGAATCTGTCTGATTGTCTTTCTTGGATTAAGAGATGCAAAGGGATCTTGAAAAATAGGCTGCATATTTCTCCTGGCAGACCTGAGTTCTTTGCCGGACATGGCATATAAGTCTTCATTATTGAAAATAACACTGCCGCAGTTAGCTTCCTCCAGGCGAAGGATACAACGTCCAAGAGTACTCTTTCCGCATCCCGACTCACCAACAAGCCCTAGGGTTTCTCCCGGCGCAATAGAAAACGACACGCCGTCAACAGCCTTAACAAACGTCTTTGGCTTACCAAATAAATTTTTTTCTACGGGGTAGTGTTTTTTCAGATTTGTAACTTTCAGCAGTTCTTTGCCCTTATACATAAAGCCAGCACCTCACTTTATGAGCATTATCCTTTTCAATCATCGGCGGGATCTCATGTGCACATTTTTCAACGGCTGAGGGGCAACGCTCTTTAAAAGTACACCCGGAAGGCAGATTCACCAAGCTTGGAACACTCCCCTCTATCACTGGAAGTTTTCTTTTTGCACCCAGTGGTGCATCAATGTGAGGGATTGATTTTATAAGTCCGCAGGTGTAGGGGTGCATCGGTGTTTTATAAAGATCTTTCACCGAAGCGGATTCAACAATCATACCGGCATACATAACAGCAACCTTGTCGGCAATTTCCGCCACAACACCAAGATCGTGGGTGATGAGCAGCAGCGCTGTCCCGCTTTCACCCTGAAGATCGTTAATAAGCCTGAGAATCTGTGCCTGAATTGTAACATCCAGAGCTGTTGTGGGCTCGTCGGCAATAAGCAGCTCAGGCTGGCAAATAAGGGCCATCGCTATCATAACTCTCTGACGCATTCCGCCGCTCAGGCAGTGCGGATATTCATTAAACCGCTTCTCAGGATCAGGAATTCTAACGCTTTCAAGCATCTGCACAGATTTCCTGGCCGCATCTTTTCTTGATATCTCAGAATGGGCAAGAAGTGCCTCCATAATCTGCTCCCCGATCTTATAAACCGGATTCAAAGAGGTCATCGGTTCCTGAAATATCATTGATATTTTATTCCCCCGGATATTCCTCATTTCCGGCTTGCTTTTATCGAGGAGGTTCTCCCCCATAAACAGTATTTCTCCCCCCTCAACCCATGAGGAAGTTTCCGGTAAAAGTCCCATAACGGATAAGGCCGTAACGCTTTTCCCACAGCCTGACTCACCAACCAGACAAAATGATTCACCTTTGCCTATGGAAAAATCCACACCGTTAACAGCATGCACCACACCGTTCTCGGTTTTGAAACGCACATGGAGCGATTTAACATCGATTACCAAACAGCGCACCTCTTCTATCAGAATTACGATTATCTAAGCTAACTCCTATAGTGGAAAAATATTTTTTGTCAAGAAAAATCAATTTGGTTCTTGTTTGTACCAGTGTTATTACCAAGAAGATACCGCCTGTTAACATAAATATTGAAGAGGAGCAATAATCGAGCCACGATAATAATATATAAAAATATAGGGATGTTTTGCTATTATCAACGTTGGGAAATATCCAGAATCATTCATTTTGGGAATATATAATTCCCATATTCAAAATATTTGAGGCCTTTTAATTCCCGTTTTTTTAAAATGGTATTGATGAATTTTTATTACCACCACACCTGGAACTTCAGGGCATTTGACCGCTATATTTTTTTCTTGTAATTTTTATATAATTAGGGCTATTAAGAGTTATTTGTTGATATTAAAATTGATATTTTTTTTATTAGAGACAATCTAAGAAAAGCCAATAGGAATTGAAAGGGAACATAAAGTTCCCATATTGGTTTGGATGATAATGAGAATTTTTAATTGGAATAGACATGGATCTGAGCAAGATTGAAAATTATTTTTCTTCAGCTGAAAATGAAAAGTTTGGGAGAGCCGATAATGGTATTGTGGTGACTGCATTTAACGAGGCCACCCAGGCAGGCGTTCAAATGCTTGAAAAAGGGGGGAACGCCGTGGATGCAGCCTGCGCAGTTTCCCTGGCTCTCTGTGTCTGTGAGCCCCAGTCCAGCGGGCTGGGTGGCCAGGGCATGGCCATCCTCCATATTAACGGTAAAACCATTGCCCTGGACGGTTCGAGCAGGGTCCCCTCCCTTGCCCATATCAGACATTTTGCAGACCAGCAGCATTCCATGGGGTATCAGTCAGCGACCGTGCCAAGCCTTTTAGCGTTTATCGGGTATCTGCACATGACCTACGGCCGGTTGGAGTGGTCCAGGATTCTCGGGCCTGCCATTGATCTTGCCAGGTACGGATACCGGATAACACCATTGCAGAATTATCACCAGAAAATCCATTTGAAAGCATTTTTAAATTCAAAATCGGATACAGCTGCCCGGTATTTCCTGAAAAATGGAATCGTGCCCTATGATGTGGGAGACCTGTTTATACAGAAAGACCTGGCTGATTTGATGGAAATCATTGCCGATGATGGCCCCAGATCATTTTATCTTGGCAAGATTGCCCGGCAGATCGGTGAGGATATGAGAGCCAATAACGGCTTTCTCAGGAGCGATGATCTTGCCCTGATTCCATGGCCCATTGAGAGAGATCCTTTGATGAGGAATTTCAGGGATGTGGATGTCTGTACAGTTCCTCCGCCGGCAGCCGGACGAACCCTGCTGCTGGTTATGTTAATGCTGAATAATTTAAAGCCCGGGTTTATCAGTCAGATGACTTCGAAAAGTGCCCATGTGCTGGCTGAAACCTTTCGCCGTGCCCTGCTTCAGAGACGGCAGCAGGTCATTCATCCTGCTCTTTATTCCCAGACCCGTGATATGACCATGACATCTCCATCATTTGCATCTGAACTGGCCAGATCAATCCAACAGACCATTGATCCATATCTTCCGGTAAAAGATCCCCCGTCCTCGGGCAATGACACCACCCATTTTTCAGTGATGGACAAGGAAGGTAATGCAATTGGCATCAGCCAGTCCATTGAGTCGATCTATGGATCAAAAACAGCTGCCCAGGGGCTTGGTTTTATGTATAATAATTATATTAATACCATGGAGATCAAGGACCCGGGCCACCCCCACTATCTCAGGCCAAATGCCACTCCCTGGTCGTCCGTCGCCCCCAGCATTCTGTTCCATAGGGGAAAACCATGGATTACATTTGGCAGTCCCGGGAGTGAAAGGATTTTTTCTGCCATGGCACAGTTTATCATCCAGGTGGTGGACGGGGATCGCTCCCTTGCCCAGGCTGTTGATTTTCCCCGGATGCACTGTTCCATGGGAGGTGTGATCAGCCTGGAGGCTGACCGGTTTGATCCGGCGATCATTACCCATTT
Source organism: uncultured Desulfobacula sp. (assembly GCA_964457495.1). Taxonomy (GTDB): domain Bacteria; phylum Desulfobacterota; class Desulfobacteria; order Desulfobacterales; family Desulfobacteraceae; genus Desulfobacula. The sequence goes on along the minus strand of CAYWGN010000037.1, from coordinate 10,146 downwards.
GGAGAATCTGGGATACAACATTGACAGGCGATCAGCCCGTTCTCTTTACCTTGGTGCCATTTACGGGGCAATGCAATGCCAGACAAAAAAAGAGTTCCAGGGGATTGCTGAAATCAGGAGGGAGGGCAGTGTGGCAGGTCTATCTTGATTCTTTTCGTAAAGAGGGCGTGCCGGTAAAATCACCATGAAAATCCAGGTTTTGCTTATTTCAAAGGAAAAAATAATTATCGAGGCCATCACCAGGGAGATTGGACCTGATATTGCCCTGCTCACGGCCAGGTCATTGAACAAGGGGTTGCAGGTTTTTGAAGTGCAGAAGACAGCCGTTGTACTGATTGATGCGGCAATTTCGGGTCTGCCTGACCGCTCAGCCTTTAAAAAACGGTTTTCAAATTTCTGGGAAATAAATCCGATGGCTCGGTTTATTATCCTTACCACCAAGGGCAATATTCAAATAGCCATTAAAGCCGTGGAAGCAGGGGCAAGCAGTTACCTGCTCTGTCCTGCCGGTTTTGCCCAGATAAACAAGGCCGTTGCATCGGTCCTAAGGCACATGGACTCGTCACAGCAGGCAAAGCATTTCATAACCCAGGATAGCCAGAGCGGGTTTTTAGAGATGCTGAAGACCCGTTCGGAAACAATGAAACGGGTTTTTGAAAAAATTGCCCTGGTCAGCCAGACGGAAACCACGGTGCTCCTCACCGGAGAAACAGGTGTTGGCAAAGGGATTATTGCCCGCCTGATTCATGAAAAATCGGGCCGTTCGGCTGGTCCCATGTTGAACGTCCATTGTGGGGCAATACCGGAATCTTTGATCGAAAGCGAGCTGTTTGGGCATGAAAAAGGTTCTTTTACAGGGGCGATCAGAAATAAAAAAGGAAAATTTGAGCAGGCATCCCGGGGGACGATTTTTCTGGACGAGATCGGTACTGTTACTGCGGCAACCCAGATCAAGATGCTGCAGGTCCTTCAGGATAAAACATTCCAGCCAGTGGGCAGTGAAAAAACTTTTTCAACGGATGTGAGGGTGATCGCCGCATCTAACAGTGACCTGGAGCAGATGGTCGACCGGGGGGAGTTCAGGAAAGACCTTTATTTCCGGTTGAATATTTTTCCCATTGAAATCCCGGCCTTAAGGCTGAGAAAAAAAGATCTCCCACTTTTCATCACTTTTTTTATAGATCAGCTCAATTCGAAGCATGAAAAACAGATCAAAGGGGTTACCCAGGAAGTCATGGAGGCGTTTGATAATTACGCCTGGCCCGGTAATATCCGAGAGCTGGAGAACCTTCTTCAACGGGCCTTTATACTTGGGGATCAGCCCTTTTTAGGTGTTTCTGTCTTTCCGGCCGACCTTTTCTCCGGATCAAAAACAAACATGCCTTCCCCCCGTACTTATATAGGAACCCTGGCAGAGATTCGGCAGAAGGCCGTCGCCAAAGCTGAAATCGAATACCTATGCGCTGTCCTCAAGGCCCATTCAGGTAAAATAAATCAAACCTCAATGACTACAGGGATAAGCCGCCGGCAACTTCATAAACTTCTTTCCAAACACGGTATCAGAAAGGGCGATTTCAAGAGCTGATGTGTAATAATTTTTATATATAGAGCCCGGTTAGAACTTCAACAATCAATGGGGACAAAAGAAATAGTCGAAGAGCCTCAATCAGTTTCAGTTTTTCTATTAATTTTGTTTCATTCATTTCATATCTTTTAGGATCTTTGATGGTTTATTATTAGACTGTCATTATAAATTTACTTGGTGATCCAAAACTTGTCACAATCACTTCCTTCTTTGCTCTGGTCGCTGCAACATAAAGCAATGCCCTTTCATGAACCTCAGCCTCTTGTTTGATTACTGGATCATATGTTTGGATGCTTGAATTTTCAAATGGGACGACTCCCTGATTAACCCCCGCAATGATAATTCTGTCAAATTCAAGCCCTTTGACCCTATGCATGGTGGCAAGTCTAAGCCCGGGAGCACTTTGATCTTCAGCCTCTGTGCGTTTTATTAAATATGTTTGAAAACCTTTGTCTTGTAGGGCACTTTGGTATTGAATTATAAGATTATTCGTTCTGGCGACCAGACAAATTTCTTTTATCTGGATGTCATCTTTGTTCATCTGTTGAAGGTATTGGGCTATATAATCAATTTCTTCTTGAAATGTGTTAAATGTTTTTACTTTTGGCGATGAACCATGAAGCAGTGATTTATATCCTTTTTGGTCAAGCTTCCCCGCAAGATCAGGCAACGATTAAAAGAGCATCAATAGCGCTGCCATATGTTTGCAAATCTTATTACTGATGGAACAAACTGTTCCCCATTTGAATCCGAGATTATTGTAGAAAAAGCCAAAGAGGTTTTTCCGATACCATGATGACACATTGTATGGATTTATTTTTGACAGCGATGAGAAGAACTATTATCTGTTACCCCAAAACCCCGTTTGACAAAACAATAAGACTCTTGTTGCAAGAGCGAATCAACTAATTTGTGATGACAGAATTATGGATTACACAGGTTTGTTGTTGCTATTTTCGTAATGAGAGGGTATCTATTGAACATTAAAGAATCAATGATTATATCAATAGCACATTCAATATGGTGATGCATATGCCAAAGTTAGAAAAAGCAAAAAATTTTAGCATAGTCGCGGATGTCACTCGTCAAATATAGGAGGCTTTTTTATTCGGGAAATAATGACTAAGCCCATGGCAAATAGTATAGAAATGCTAACTCGTTTGGTTTTTTCCTATGGCTTTATCAGGATATTAAAATAATCTAAAAATATTCAAAGGAGGGGAGATGATACAGACAAATACTACTTTGAAGGCTAGTCCACAGTTTCGGATGCTGACTGAAGATCAGGTTGAGAGAATCAAGCGTACTGCCTTTAAGGTGCTGGAGGAAGTCGGCTTTAAGGTTCTGCATGCCGGAGTACGCAAAATGTTTAAGTCTGCAGGGGCAATCGTACAGGGCGAGTTGGTCAAGGTGCCAGAATTCATCGTACAAGGCTGCCTGTCCACTGCGCCTAAAGGCTGGAGTCTTTACGACCGACAGGGCCGCCGTGCCTTGGATGTTTCCGGCCGAAACAGCTACTATGGCACCTCAACTGCAAGTCCGAATACCAAAGATGCCCTTACCGGGGAATATCACGAAACCCGGGTCGAAGACCTGGCACGTGCAGCCAAGGTGGCTGATGCGCTTGAGAATATTGATTGGGTCATGCCCATGGGATCGGCCCAGGATGTACCAGCCATGGCTGCTGAATTGCACGAATTCTTTGCCACTGTAACCAACACAACCAAGCCGATCGTTTTTTTAGCCTACTCTCCCCGTGGAACCGAGTTGATTTATGATATGGCTGCTGAGGTGGCCGGCGGCATGGACAAACTCAGGGAGAAGCCTTTCCTGGTCCTCTATCCAGAGTCGATTTCACCATTGATTATGCCGGCAGAGGTGGCTGACAGGATTTTGATCGCAGCTGATAGAGGTTTGCCACAAATGATGGGGCCAAGCATTCAGCCGGGAGCGACCGGGCCAGTGACCATGGCCGGGGCCGTGGCACAGGGTGTGGCAGAGTCGATGTTTTGTGTTGTCGTGGCCCAATTGCGCCGGCAGGGTTGCCCAGTAGGGCTTGGTTGCAACTTTGGTATTCTGGACATGGCCCAGGGGTTGATGAGCATCGGTTCTCCGGAAATGAGCCTTGCGCTTGCCGCCCAGGCTGAAGTGGCTCAATCTCTGGGCTTGCCCACATGGGGATTGGCAGGGGCAACAGACGCCAAATGCCTGGACGCCCAGGCCGGAGCAGAAGCAGCTTTTCATATTCTAGCCCAGGGTCAGTCAGGCCTGAATCTTATTCATGATGTTGGATATATGGACATGTCAATGGCCTGTGCTGTCGAACAATTGGTTATGAGTAATGATGTCATTGGTATGGCTAAAAGATTTTTAAGCGGTTTTGAGGTAAGTGATGAGCACTTGGCCTTGGATGTCATTAGCAAGGTGGGTCCTGGAGGACACTATCTTCAGCAGGAGCATACCATGAAACATTTCCGGAAGGAGCTTTGGAGATCCAGGGTTTTCACTCGTCAGCCTTTTGAACGTTGGAAAGATGAGGGTTCCAAAGATGTAGAGACCAACGTCAGAGAGGAAATCAGACGTATCCTGGAAACCCATAAGCCCAAGAGCTTGCCAGAGGGAGTTCTGACTGAATTGGAACGGATCAAAATTCAAGGAGAGAAAGAGCTTACCTGCAAATAGAAATCAGTAGGTTTTTTAATAAAAAATTTAGATAGCTAAGGAGTTCAAAATCATGTCCAAAAAATATGATGCCATCGTCATCGGGGCTGGAATTATCGGGGCTTGTGTGGGGTTCGAGTTGGCCAAACGGGGTAAAAAAGTTCTCAATGTTGACAAGCTGTCCGGATCAGGCCTTGGTTCCACGTCTGGATCCTGCGCTATTATCCGGCTGCACTACTCCACCCCGGACGGGGTAGCTATGGCACGAGAGGGCTATTACTACTGGCTGGACTGGCTAAAGTATCTCAGATCTGTGGACAAAACAGGTATGGTCAAGTACATAAACACGGGTTGTCTGGTCATCAAAACCCAAAAAAACAACTACCTGAAAGATGTGATGGCATCGCTGGATGCGATACATGTGGTCTACGAGGAGCTGGATAGTAACGGAATCAAAAAAATGTTGCCCATCGTTAATACCCATGGGTTTGGCCCCCCTAAACTTTCTAGTGATCCAGGCTTTGGCGAGCCCACTGACGAAAGCATTGCCGGTGCCATTTATGTTCCGGAATCAGGTCTTATCAGCGACCCTAAGCAGTCGGTTCACAACGTACAGGTGGGCGGCGAGAACGCCGGCGGAGAATACCTTTTCAAAGCTGAGGTAAAGGAAATCCTTAAAAAGGATGGCCGCTGTGCCGGGATCAAGCTGGCCGACGGCACAAAGATAGAAGCACCAGTGGTGATCAATGTGGCCGGGCCTCACTCCTATATAGTGAACCAGATGGCCAGCGTGATAGATGGAATGAATATCAAGACCCGGCCGCTTAGACAAGAGGTCTGTCATGTCCCTGCACCGGAAGGGTTTGACTACAATAATCTGGGAACCATCATATCCGATGGCGACGTCGGCTGCTATTCACGGCCGGAGATAGGCAATCATGTCCTCATCGGCTCCGAAGATCCTGCGTGTGACATTCTTGAATACATAGACGACCCGGACAATTACAACCAAAACTTTACGGACCAGTGGACGACCCAGGTCATGCGCGTGGCCCAGCGCCTCGAAAATCTGCCCATACCCGGACCCGGAAAAAGCCAGGGAGTGGTGGATCTTTACGACGCATCAGATGACTGGATTCCTATCTACGATAAGTCTGATTTACCCGGCTTTTATATGGCTGTCGGCACATCAGGCAATCAGTATAAAAATGCACCCGTGGTGGGGGTGCTCATGGCCGAGTTGATCAAAGCCTGCGAAAATGGGCACGATCACGACCGGGATCCGGTAAAGTTCACCATGCATTACACCCGGCGGGAGTGTAATATCGGTTTCTACAGCCGATTGCGGGAAATAAATCCTAATTCCAGCTTCTCGGTCATTGGATAAGATAAAGACTGAAGGGTATGATTCGAGTTTTTGTTTGGAGAAAAGAAAAAAATGTTTGATTAAAATGCAATGACAGCATATCTTATTGGATTATTGAATGATTTAATCATTAAAAATAAGATTACGTATTAGTGGGATTATGGTTCCCAAAAAAGACATTCTGCTCTCAGTAAAAGATTTACGAACCTATTTTAATGTTAAAGAAGGTTTGGCCAAAGCTGTTGACGGCGTATCCTACAATATTAACCATGGAGAAACATTGGGGCTTGTGGGGGAATCCGGATGCGGCAAAACAGTTTCTGCTCTATCAATTTTAAAGTTGCTTGACATACCTCCTGCTGAGTTCCATTCAGGTCAAATTCTTTTTAAAGATCACGATTTGCTGCAAATGACAGAACAGGAGCTTAACACAATAAGAGGACGATCTATCGCAATGATCTTCCAGGAACCTATGACTTCACTGAACCCTGTACTTTCCATAGGGTTCCAGATAGATGAAGTCATGATAAACCATTTGGGCATAACTGCCAGAGAAGCCCGTGACCGGACGATTGAGCTTTTGAACATGGTTGGTATTTCTTTACCCCAAAAGCGGGCAAAGGAATATCCGCATCAGCTAAGCGGCGGAATGCGGCAAAGAATAATGATCGCTTTGGCTATCGCCTGTGATCCGGAATTATTAATAGCTGATGAGCCTACCACAGCTCTTGACGTAACAATTCAAGCACAGATAATCGAGATCATGCTGAGTCTCCAGGACAAACTTGGTACAAGTATTCTTTTAATTACTCATGATCTCGGAGTTATTGCAGAAACAGCTGATAGAGTAGCTGTCATGTATGCAGGGAAAATAGTGGAAGAAGCAGATGTAAAAACAATTTTTCAAAATCCTCTTCACCCATATACTCAGGGGCTTTTAAATTCTGTTCCAAATATCAATAAAATTGATTCAGCAACCCGGTTGCAGGAAATTTCCGGCATTGTACCAAACCTGTGCTACCTTCCTGAAGGATGCGCATTTTTCAATCGATGTTCTGTCAAAAAAAAAATATGTGAATCAGAAAACCCAAAACTTCTAAATATCGAGAATAATCATAATGTTCGCTGCTGGATAGTGCAAAACAAAGTGTAATAAAACATTTTGCCATTGAAATGGAGAAAATAAATGAGTGAGAAACTCTTGGAAGTTAAAAATCTTAAAAAACTTTTCCCGGTAAAACCCGGGTTCTTTTTCAAGGCAAAAGATCATGTACACGCTGTTGATGACGTCAGTTTAAGCGTGAAACCCGGACGTACTTTAGGCCTGGTTGGTGAAAGCGGTTGTGGAAAAACCACAGCGGGAAAAACCATTCTTAAGCTTATTGAGCCCACGGATGGTCAAATATTTTTTAAAGGTGAAAATATTACAGGGTACACTCGTAGGGAGATGAAAAAAGTCAGGCGGCAAATGCAAATGATTTTCCAGGATCCTTTTTCATCGCTCAATCCCAGGCACACGATTGGATCAATCCTTGCCTCTCCATTAGAAATTCATGGGTTGGCAGATGATAAAAATATGGAAGACAAAATTTCAGGGCTTTTAACAAGAGTCGGGTTATCATCCGAAGCCATGCGTCGTTATCCCCATGAATTCAGTGGGGGTCAGCGTCAACGCATCGGTATTGCCAGAGCACTGGCCCTTTATCCGGAATTGATAATAGCTGATGAACCAGTTTCAGCACTTGATGTATCAATTCAGGCTCAAATAATTAATTTAATGAAAGATCTGCAGGAGGAATTAGGATTAGCCTACATTATTATAGCCCATGACCTCAGCATAATAAGCCATATTTCCGATGAAATTGCAGTTATGTATCTTGGTAAAATAGTAGAAAAAGCTTTAAGTGCAGACTTTTATGCCGAGCCCATTCACCCTTACAGCAAGGCGCTTCTCTCCGCTGTTCCCGTTCCTGATCCTGCCTTTAAAAAAAAAAAACGGATTATACTCAAAGGAGATGTGCCATCGCCCATCAATCCTCCCCCGGGATGCAGATTTCATCCACGCTGCCAATATCGTTTTGAGCCATGTGATAAAAAAGAGCCTTCTTTAAAACCCATAGGAAAGGAAAACCATTTTGTAGCATGCCATTTGACAGTTTGAAAATATCTATAACAATAATTATCAGTTTTTATGCTTCAAGGAGTAGCTTTTGTTCAAATATATAATAAAAAGATTGTTACAGGCTATACCTCTTCTCATCGGAGTCTCGATAATTGCTTTTTCCATAATGCATCTTGCACCTGGAGGGCCTCTCAGCGTCTATACATTAAATCCGTCAATTACGGCCCAGGATATTGATAAAATCAAGGTCATACTGGGCCTTGATCAACCCGTCCATATACAATATGTAAAATGGGCCAAGGGTATGTTTACAGGAAACTGGGGAACTACTTTTTTTGGCGGTAGACCAGTATTTGATGTTATTGTAGAGAGAATTCCTGCTACATTTCTATTAATGGGATCTGCAATGAGCATTGCCATAATCATTGGTATGTGTATCGGTATTCTTGGTGCTTTTAAACGCTATTCAGTATTTGATTATCTTGCCACCACCGGAGCAATGGTTGCACTGTCTTTTCCCACTTTCTGGTTCGGGTTAATGGCAATATACATATTCAGTCTTAAGCTTGGATGGTTTCCGTCCGGAGGCATGTTCACCCTTGGCGGTGAAGAGGGTGTTTTTGACCTATTTAGGCACCTGGTGCTTCCCACTGTTGTGCTTGCCCTTGTGCTTGTTGCTCAATGGAGCCGGTATACCAGATCAAGTTTTCTTGAAGTCATTCACCAGGATTACATCCGTACAGCTAGAGCCAAAGGCATAAAAGGATCTAAAATACTGCTCAGGCATGCCCTTCCCAATGCCATCGCTCCTCTCATTGCTCTTGCCGGGGTCCAATTACCATGGCTTTTCAGTGGAGCTCTGGTTGCAGAAACAATCTTTGGCTGGCCTGGAATGGGCAGACTTTTTGTTGATTCCCTTACTATGAAAGAATACCCTATTTTAATGGGAATGGTTGTGTTTACTGCAATTGCAGTAATTTTTGGGAATCTTATTGCAGATATATTAAACGCTGTTTTAGATCCAAGAATTGCGCTGGAGTAATAACTATAATGAACAGGAATCAAAAACACTAATATGAAAATTAATCCATCACAATTGTCGCTGCTTAAGCCAAATGAATCTGTTGAATTTTATGAAACCCAACTTCACCGTTTGTGGAGGCGTTTTTCAAGCCACAGATTAGCAGTTATAGGTGGATGCATTGTATTAATCCTTTTAATCAGTGCTGTATTTGCAGATCTTATATCTCCCCATGATCCACTGGACCTTGATACATCACGCCGCTTTATTGAGCCTTTTACAAATACCCATTTCATTCTCGGAACCGATGAAATGGGGCGTGATACTTTTGCAAGGCTGCTCCACGGAGGAAGAATAAGTCTTATAGTCGGCATAGCTGCAATGTTTGCAACTATTGTAACAGGCTTATTGGTAGGGCTTGTTTCAGGCTATTACGGAGGGAAGATAGACAGTATTCTCATGCGTTTTACAGACACCATTTTATGTTTTCCCCAGGTTTTTTTGCTTCTGATTCTTGCTGCTTTTATTACTCCAACTGTACTATCAATCGCTCTGATAATAGGATTTACCTCATGGATGGAGGTGGCCCGCATCATCAGAGCTCAGATCCAATACATTAAAAAACAGGATTTTATTGAGGCAAGCGTCGCTTTAGGCGCATCAGGCCCACGCATAATGTTTCGAGAACTTTTGCCCAATGCCATGGCTCCGGTTCTTGTGTCAGCCACTTTAAATGTAGCTAATGCAGTGCTGATGGAATCTTATATAAGTTTTCTGGGATACGGGATCCAGCCTCCACTTGCCAGCTGGGGAAATATGCTGACAAATGCCCAGGCTTACTTTGACCTTTCCCCATGGCTGGCGATTTTGCCTGGCATCATGATAACATTAACAGTTATGAGCTTTAATTTTTTAGGTGATGGCCTGAGAGATGCTTTGGACCCTCGTTTAAAAATGTGGACATAAACCGTCTCGTTCGACTTAAAATCGGACAGACACTCAACAATAAGTAAGGAGGATTTAAGTGATGAAAGATTCTAAACCGTCCGATTTTACGCGCAGAGAGTTTATGAAGACAACAGGTTATGTAACCTTTTCCACTGTAATCGCAGGCAGCGTATTGGGCATAACAAACCCTGCATGGGCTGCCAAGAAAAGTGTTATTGTGGGTATGACCCAGGAACCTGTAAATTTTAATCCACTTCTCTATGTGAACTCCGGAACCGAAGAAGTTCCGGAAGCATGTATGTTTGATGCGCTCTGGGATGTGAACCATCTAGGAGAATTTATCCCCAATCTGGCAGCTAAAGTTCCCACACTTGAAAACGGTGGAATATCTTCAGATGGAAAATTGTGGAAAATAGAGCTTAAAAAGGGGATTAAATGGCATG
>CAYWGN010000036.1:0-30100 GCA_964457495.1 uncultured Desulfobacula sp. | reverse complement strand
TGAAAACCAAAAAATCATTACTTTTAAACGCTCTACTGGTTCTTATCGTTATGTTTGCATTTACAGCATCTGCAAATGCAGGAGGAAAAGTTTACAAGCTTGGTATGTCCCTGGCAATTACAGGCCCGACATCTGATGCAGGCAATCCTTATGCAAAAGGGGTTGAAGATTATTTCAAATTTGCAAATGAAACCAAAATGCTTGGCGAGGACACAATTGACTGCACCATCAGAGATGATCAGTATAAAACTGACATCACTAAAAGAAACTTTGAAGAATATCTTGATGACGGCATTGTCATGTATCTCAACTACTCAACGGGCAGCACCCTGGGCCTTAAAAAAGATTTTGAAGAAGAAAAAATAGCAGTTCTACCTGCTTCCTACCACGCTGGAAACATGGATGGTTCCAATTATATTTTTCTACCAGTGGCCTCCTATTCAGAACAAATGGTTGCCATTTCAGAATATGTTGTTAACAACCACAAGGGTGGCAAAGCAAAAGTTGCCATGTTTATTCATCCTTCCGCATTTGGTCGGGGACCTGTTGCTGATGCCGTAAAAGCGGTTGAAGCAGGGTTGAACATGGAGATTGTTGAAGTTGTGGAACACGGCAAGGATCTTGATAACTCAGCCATGTTACAACGTCTGATGAGCAAAGGGGTTCAATATGTTATCTGTCATACAGTACAGTCCCCTGTTGCAACAATGCTCAAAGACTCTTCCCGCCTGGGCATGTCTGCAAAGACCTATGGAGAAGAGGGAAAACTGACGTTTCTGGGTGCGCATTACACGGGCGGAAACGATTTGATTGCCCTTACAGGACCTGCCTGTGAAGGATACTTCTGGACCTGCTCTTTTAACCTGACCTCGGAAAAAGGTGTAGGGACAACAAAACAGCTTGAACTTGCCAAATTATATGGCCGGGATGACAAGGCTGCCAATTCACACAATTATGCTGCCGGAATCATGGTGGCCCAGGTGACAACGGAAACCATTGTAAGAGCAAAGGCTGCCGGTCTTGAAATAAACAAGGAAAACCTTTACAATACCCTGAATAAGATGAATGGTACAAATGCCTATCAGCCCTATACCACGATGGGTCCTGTAACCTATTCAAAAACAGACCGTGCCGGTGTTGATATGCTTCAATTTTACAGTGTACAAAATGGTACATTCAAAAAAGTTGGTCAACCAGTACAATCTGAATACATGAAAAAAATTAAATAAAAGGTTTTAATTGAACTGAATCTTAACTTACCGGAAATCGAAGTTTCCCTGATCTGGTTTCCGGTAAGTTTAACCTGAAAATAAAGCTAAAAACATAAAGCCAAAAACATAAAGAAAGTACATATGGAAAATAATCTGCTTGAAGTCAATAATATTGAAGTTGTCTATAATGACATCATTCAGGTTCTGCGTGGTGTCAGCCTTAACGTGCCCAAGGGAGGTATTGTTGCTCTGCTTGGAACAAACGGTGCCGGTAAAACCACCACTTTAAGAGCCATTAGTGGTCTTCTGAAGCCCGAAAACGGGGCAACCAAGGAAGGGTATATTAAATTTAAAGGTATAGATACGACCCATCTGCTGGGAACGGATATTGTTAAACTTGGGGCTGTCATGGTACCTGAGGGCAGAAGGATATTTAAGCATTTGACTGTGAATGAAAATATCCTGGTGGGTTCCATTACTAGAAAAGACGGATCAAAAAAAATCCGTGAAGACAACGAACTGATGTACAGGCATTTTCCAAGGCTTTCCAATGTCACCAATAGGATGGCTGGATACAGCTCCGGTGGTGAACAGCAGATGATTGCCATAGCAAGAGCATTGATGGCAGCTCCTGAAATGCTTATGCTGGATGAACCATCTCTCGGACTTGCACCCATTCTTGTAAAAGAAATATTTGAGAATATCCAAAGGATTAACAAAGAACTTGATACCACAATACTGGTTGTGGAACAAAATGCAAAAGTAGCACTGGCCGTATCAGATTATGCCTATATCATGGAATCCGGCAAAATTGTTCTGGAGGGCCCGTCTGAAGAACTTAAAAACAACCCGGATGTAAAAGAATTTTATATGGGGATTACCAAGGGCGGCGGCAGAAAATCCTTTAAAGATGTAAAATCTTATAAAAGACGTAAACGCTGGATGTAGACGACAATTTAGGAGTTCATTATGAAAATACTGGTTGGATATAATGGTGGAGAAGTTGGCCGGCTGGCTTTGTCTCTTGCAAGGGATTATGCCAAAATAAATAATGCTTTTGTTTATGTGATAACCTCCATGGAAGGTGGGGCTTCTGAAAAACAGTCTGATATTCTTAAGGCTGAAGAAGATCTTGCCTTTGCTCAAAAATTCATGGAAAATTCAGGTATCAAATGTGAGGCCCAGCAAAGCGTCAGAGGTTTTTCTCCTGGTGAAGACCTTGTTAAATTTACTGAAGAAAATGAAATTGATCACATCTTTCTTGGCATAAAGAAAAAATCCAAGGCGCAGAAAGCTATTCTGGGCTCAACATCACGGTATATTATCCTTAAAGCCCCCTGCCCTGTCACCACTGTCAAATTTGATCTAAACAAAATTAAAACAGATGATCTTTTAAAAGACCGACGGGTCCTGGTGGTTGATGATGAGCCTGATATCCTGGAAACCGTTGAAGAATTGTTGGACATGTGTTCTCTTGATACTGCAGCCACTTTTGAAGAAGCTAAAAATCTTCTTAAAAAAAACACATATGATATTGCGATCCTGGATATAATGGGTGTTTCCGGTTATGATGTGCTTGAGCTTGCCCGGAAAAAAGATATTCCCGCCATCATGCTGACAGCCCATGCCCTGACCTCTGAAAATTTAAAGGAATCCATTCAAAAAGGTGCTGACTCCTATGTTCCCAAAGATTTTCTGGCCAATCTTGCCAGCCATGTTGCCGATGTCCTCAAAGCCCGGATAGAAGGCAAACAGGGTTATGGCGCATGGTTCTCCAATCTGAAGCCCTTTTTTGACAAATCCTTTGGCAAAGGCTGGAGGGATAAGGACAGAAGCTTCTGGAATTCATTTGATGATAAATATGGGCGCTAAACCCATTATTATTTGTAACTGTTCAGTCCGTTAAAAGAAATTATCTCATAGCCCTGTCTGATGGATATTTGCAGGAGGTTAAGCGTTTAGCATCGAACAAAAATATCCATCGGATAGGGCGGTTTCAAGCATAAGAGCTGAATAGCTACTATAATTTTATAATTTTATCACTAAAGATTGTCAGGGATTCAAGACCATTGTCCGTTACCAGCAATGAATTTTCTATCCCTACCACCCCTTTTTCAGGAAAGACAACTTTAGGCTCCAGGGCAATCATCATACCTTTTTCAAGCTCCAGGGTCTGACCTTTGGCAATAAAGGGAAATTCATCCAGTTCAAGACCCAGGCCATGTCCTGTAAACCGAATTTTTCTGTCCCCTGTACCCATAAAATTATCTTTGTAGCCTTTGGCCTGGGCCTGGGATATCATCATCTCGTACAGCTGCCCTGAAACGCTGCCTGGAATTGCTTTTTTCTTTACATTTTCCTGGATTTCCAGCATGGCATCATGGGCCCTTAAAAGATCATCCGGCAGATTACCAAAGCAGTAAATTCTGGTATGGTCACTTAAATACCCATTTAAGGCAAATACGTAATCCACAAGAATGGGTTCATTTTTTTTGATAAGATTAAATCCAGGACCCTGGGCAATACTGGGATTGAGCCCCATGCCGCCAGTGGGCGAGGCAAAGCAGCTGGGGACAGCTGCTCCCGGGCCTGCCATGATATGGCCATAAAAAAGATCATTGTCCCACATTCTCATCCGGATCAGGCCCTGGTGACCAAGGCTTCTTGCAAAGGCTTCCAATAATCCTGCAAACTGAATCTCGGTCATGCCCTGCTCAATAATATCCGGCACTTTGGCCGCAACTTTATCTGCCATGTGTGAGGCCTTTCTCATCAAACCAATTTCATACTCAGATTTAACGGCCCGTTGCATCCTGATTTGAAAAGAGATATCAATAATATTTGAATTGGAAAATATCTTTTGAAATAAAAGATATTGAATGGCTGTTAGAACATCCAGTTCAAGACCCAGATTTTTTGGAATCCCATACCCGAAGTCTGCCAGGGTTGAAGGTATTTCTTTGGGGCCGAGAAGACAAACAACCTGGTTTATTCCTGATTCTTGCCTGGCCCTTTGATAATCCTTAAAGATCATCAGCAAGGGGGCTCCTGATTCAGGGATATACAGCCACCCCTGCTGGGCAGTTCCTGAATAGTAAAACAGATCGGTTTTCTGTAAAATCAGAACCCCGTCAACCCTATTTTCCCCAAGTCTTTGTTGCAGGTTGACAATTCGTGATTTTAACTCTGATTCAGGAGTGCTCATGCTATATTCTATCATCTCTTACCTCATTTATGCGGGGCCGTTATCCTATAATGAAAATCAATGGGCGAGCCCACTAAAAAAAGCTGCGGCAAAGAATTTACGAGCTTGTAGCAATGTCCATCCAGCGGACGTAAGGCGATCAGCCTGGAATGGGTTATGCAAAATTTCTTATGGCAAATATCCAGATTTGATATTTTATCTATTGCCCTGCTACAGCCTTAATGTAAACTCACATTATTTGTAATCGTAAAAACCTTTACCCGTCTTTCTTCCAAGCCAGCCAGCCTCAACATATTTTCTCAAAAGCGGGCAGGCTCTGTATTTGGAATCTTTAAACCCATCATATAATGTCTCCATAATGGCAAGACAGGTATCAAGACCAATTAGGTCTGCCAAAGCAAGGGGACCCATGGGATGGTTGGCACCCAGCTTCATCACCGTATCAATATCTTCGGGTTTTCCCACACTCTGGTAGAGGCAGAATACAGCCTCATTGATCATGGGCATCAATATCCTGTTGGCAATAAAGCCAGGGAAATCATTGGCTTCTGCCGGGGTTTTCCCAAAATCTTGACACAATTTCCATGTAATATCAAAAGTCTCCGTTGAAGTGGCAAGACCCTTAATGACTTCAACCAGTTTCATCACAGGAACAGGATTCATAAAATGCATTCCAATCACCTTGTCCGGCCGGGATGTTCTGGCAGCAATTCTACCAATGGGAATGGAAGATGTGTTGGTGGACAAAATAACTTGTGGCGGGCATATTTTATCTAAATCCTCAAAAATTTTAAATTTTAAATCTTCTCTTTCCACGGCTGCTTCAACAATAAAATCCACGGATGCCATATCTTTTAAATCAGTGGTAGTAGTAATTCTGCCGAGGATTGTCTTTTTTGTATCCTCAGATATTTTTTCCTTTTTCACCATCCTGTCAAGATTTTTTGAAATAGTGGCAATGCCATTTTGACAAAATTCTTCTTTAATATCGCTCATCACAACTTCAAGGCCACTGGCTGCTACAACCTGTGCAATTCCATTACCCATCTGACCGGATCCTATAACACCAAATTTTTTAACTTCCATTATTCCTCCTTAAGATTGGGGTCATGGGGTCAGGGTCATGGGGTCAGGCTTGCATAGTTGCGTTATCATTTCGATAATGCAACTATGCAAGCCTGACCCCGTTTAGTTTACAAGCCTGACCCCGTTTAGTTTAAGCCTGACCCCATTTATTTTTTAATTTAAGTTCAATTTACACTTTGGCAGTCCATTGATATATCACCTGTTAACAACAAGGGCAACTGCTTCTCCGCCACCCAGGCAAAGAGAGGCAAGACCCGTATTTACATCCTGTTTTTCCATTTCATATAATAAGGTGGTCAAGACCCTGGCACCGCTTGCTCCTATGGGATGACCCAATGCAACACTGCCGCCGTTGACATTTACTCGTTCAGGATCTAATTTAAGCACCTTGTTAATGCCGGATGAACTTCCTGCAAATGCTTCATTGATTTCAAACAGATCTATGTCTGAAATGGCAAGGCCCTGTTTTTTCAACACCTTGGGAATGGCAAAAATCGGAGCCATTAAAACATATTTCATATCAATGCCGGAGGAGGCCTGGGAACCAATGGTTGCCATGATTTTACATCCCAGCTCCTTTGCTTTTTTTTCACTCATGACGACTATTGCCGAGGCACCATCACTGATAATGGATGCATTCCCGGCAGTTCCCTTCCCATCTTTTTTAAAGGCAGGTTTCATCTTTGAAAGAAATTCAAGGCTTGTTTCTTTGGGGCATTCATCCCTGTCAAAAATTATGGGATCACCTTTTCTCTGGGGGATTTTAACCGGCACGATTTCATCTTTAAAACGACCCTGGGCAATGGATGCATTGGCTCTTTTATAAGACTGGGCTGCAAACTTGTCCTGTACTTCCCTTGATATCTCCCATTTTTCAGAACTCAGTTCATTGGACATGCCCATGTGAAAATCATTAATCACATCCCATAACCCGTCATGGACCATGTGATCTTCAATTTTTCCAGGTCCCATGCGAAGACCCCAGCGGGCCTTGTCCATATAATATGGTGCCATGCTCATATTTTCCATGCCGCCGGCAACCACCACCTCGGCATCCCCGCACTGGATGGCTTGGGCCGCAAGCATTACGGCTTTTAATGATGATCCACAGACTTTATTTATTGTAATTGACTCAACTTCCCAGGGAAGGCCTGCTTTAACAGCAGCAAGTTTTCCAGGATTCTGGCCATATCCACAGGGCAGGACCATGCCCATGATACACTCATTAATTTCTTTATCATCAATTCCCGCCCTTGTAATGGCTTCTCTTATAACATGGGCACCAAGGTCTGTTGCGCCAATAGTACTTAATGCTCCGCCAAAATTCCCTAAAGGAGTCCTTGTGGCACTTACGATTACTGCTTTATTCATATTCATAATCTCCTTATATTTTTAAATAGTGTTTGAGCGAAAACCTGAAAATTTTTTCGATTACTGTGTTAGGTCAGACACTACATGTTGCGCCGGTATTTTCCGCCTACTTCATACAATGAATGGGTAATGGTTCCCAAACTGCAAACCTTGACCGTCTCCATTAATCTTTCAAACATATTTTCATCATTTAAAGCTGCCTGTTTTAATTTTTCAATTTCCACACTGGAATTATCCCCATGTCTTTCTTTAAAGCCCTGCAATCTTTCAAGCTGGGCATTTTTCTGATCATCCGTGGCCCTTGCAAGCTCAAGATGGTTGGCCATGTCCGCGTAATCTGCATCAGGGTCTTCAAAGGTATTCACCCCGACAATGGGATATTTGCCTGAATGTTTCAGATATTCATAATACATAGACTCATCCTGAATCTTGCCTCTCTGGTAACCGGTTTCCATGGCTCCCAGCACACCGCCCCTTTCCGTAATTCTTTCAAATTCAATAAGGACCGCTTCCTCCACAAGGTCTGTAAGTTCATCCACAATAAAACTACCCTGCAAAGGATTTTCATTTGTGGCCAGTCCCCATTCCCGGTTGATAATCAACTGGATGGCCAGAGCCCTTCGCACGGATTCTGCAGAAGGGGTTGTTATGGCTTCATCAAAGGCATTGGTATGAAGGCTGTTACAATTATCATAAATGGCACACAGCCCCTGTAGGGTTGTTCTGATGTCATTGAACTGGATATCCTGGCTGTGCAGGGATCTGCCCGAAGTCTGGATATGGTATTTAAGTTTCTGGGATTTTTCATTTCCCTTATATTTATATTTCATGGCCACGGCCCAGATCCGTCTGGCCACTCTTCCTATCACTGTATATTCAGGATCCATACCATTGGAAAAGAAAAAGGAAAGAGAAGGGGCAAAACTATTGATATCCATACCCCGGGAAAGATAATACTCTACATAGGTAAACCCGTTTGCCAGAGTTAAGGCAAGCTGGGTGATTGGATTGGCACCGGCTTCTGCAATATGATATCCTGAAATGGAAACAGAATAAAAATTTTTGACCTGATGATCTATAAAATACTGCTGGATATCCCCCATCATTTTCAGGGCAAACTCAATGGAAAAAATACAGGTATTCTGTCCCTGGTCTTCCTTTAAAATATCAGCCTGGACCGTTCCCCTTACATTGGACAGGGCAAATTGTCGAATTGTTGCTGCCTCATCTTTAGATGGTTCCCGGCTGTTTTCCTCTTTAAATTTTTCCATCTGCTGGTCAATGGCTGTATTCATAAACATGGCCAGCATCATGGGGGCCGGACCATTAATGGTCATGGATACGGAAGTATTGGGAGCACACAGATCAAACCCGTCATAAAGAACTTTTACATCATCCAGAGTACAGATGCTCACTCCGGAGGTTCCTATCTTGCCGTAAATATCCGGCCGGGTGTCTGGGTCAAATCCGTAAAGGGTAACTGAATCAAAGGCCGTGGAAAGTCTTTTGCCAGGATAGCTTTGGGACAAAAGTTTTAACCGCCTATTGGTATCACTGGGACCACCCTCTCCGGCAAACATCCGGGTGGGATCTTCATCAGCCCTTTTTAAAGGGAACACCCCTGCAGTATAGGGAAAATTTCCCGCAAAATTTTCTTTTCTCATCCATGTATACTGCTCGCCTGGATCTATGAATTGTGGCAGGGAAATTTTAGGAATTTTAGAATGGGACAATGATTCGGTGTATAAAGGGAGTTTAAATTCCTTATCCCGCACGTAATAAACCAGTTCATCCTTTTCAAACATATTTTTGGAGGTATTGAATTCATTGATGGTATTATCTGTCTCATCCTCAACAAAAGACTTTGCATCAACAACAGCCTGCTTAAATTTCTCCAGGGCTTCGGGCAATTGGTCAAGCCCTTTGTCTTCCATGGTTTTTAAAGCCTCAATCAAATGCCACCGGTTCCTTATGGCTTTTGCCTGGTCTTTTGTGGTTATATGGTATTGCCTTACGGAATCAGCAATCTCCGCAAGGTATCTGGTTCTTTCTCCCGGAATAATAATGGTTTTTGAAGAAGATTCTTTTATGCCAGTCCGGGCAATAATAGATTCAAATTTAATATTTTTCTTTTCTAAGATAAGATCTAAAAGCCCGTGATAAAAAGCTGTTATCCCGTCATCATTAAATTTTGAGGCAATGGTTCCGTATACGGGCAGGCTCTTTGGATCCTTATCCCAGGCCTTGCGATTTCTCTGGACCTGTTTTCTGACATCCCGTATGGCATCTTCGCTGCCTTTTTTCTCATACTTGTTCACCACGACAATATCAGCGTAATCCAGCATGTCTATCTTTTCCAACTGGGAAGGGGCGCCATATTCTGCCGTCATGACATATACGGACATATCCACAAGATCAACCACCCTTGAATCTCCCTGGCCGATACCGGCGGTTTCAACAATCACCATATCATAACCTGCTGCCTTGACCACGGCGATGGCATCGGGTAGGGCCTCGGGAAGCTCTGTCTGGGAACGTCTTGTTGCCAGGGAGCGCATATAAACCCGGCCTGTTTCTATGGAATTCATCCTGATCCTGTCCCCCAGAAGGGCTCCGCCCGTTTTCCGTCTGGAGGGATCACAGGAGATAATGGCAATATTGACGTCTTTAAGATCCCTTAAAATCCTTATAATCAATTCATCTGTTAAAGAAGACTTTCCAGCCCCGCCCGTTCCCGTTAATCCTATGACGGGAATATCTTTTTTATCTGCAAGCTTATTAATATTTAAAATAATTTTATCAAAGGTTGCCCTGTCATTGGCTTTGGATTCCTGGACCGCAGAAATAAAATTGGCAGTTACATATTTATTGTCAATGGTCAACTGCCCATAATCAAGCGTCTCATAATCAACACAAGGGGCATCCATGGATCTCATCATATCATTGATCATACCCTGAAGTCCCATTTTTGAGCCATCTTCAGGGGAATAGATCCTTGTCACACCATAGGCGTGCAGTTCATCCATTTCCAAAGGAATGATAACACCGCCACCGCCACCAAAAATCTTAATATGTGGAGCGCCTTTTTCTTTTAAAAGATCCTTCATATATTTAAAATATTCAAGATGCCCGCCCTGGTAACTGGATACGGCAATACCCTGGGCATCCTCTTCAATGGCTGCATCCACAACTTCATTCGCAGACCTGTTATGACCGATATGGATCACTTCTGCACCAGTATCCTGCAAAATTCTTCTCATTATATTTATGGCAGCATCATGACCGTCAAAAAGCGATGTGGCCGTAACAATCTTAATAGAATGCCTGGGATTATAGGCCTGGGTTTCCATACTCATCATTGCTCCTTTTTTTATTAAAATATAAGTCCAAGGATAAAATCTGTTTGGATTTTAATGTATTCCTCAATGGTAAAATTTCTTTGTACATGCCAACGGCGAAAGGCCCACATTTGACCCAGAACAGAAATATTGTGACCCACCAGATTCAATATTTTACCATCCAATAAAGGAAAATTATTTTTCCCGGACAATGAAGAAAGTGCATTAATAAAAATATCTGTTATATTCAACTCATTCACAAGGACGCCCTCTTTCCATTTTTCCGGCAGGAACTGAGTCACCTGATACATGAGAAGAATATGATCTCCCATCTTATCGCAGACATAAAAATATTGGCGAATAACCTCTGCAAGTCTTTCTTTTTCTTTATCTGTATTTAACAGGGCTTTTTCAACGGCATCCTGGACTTCCTCATGAATGGTTTTGCATACCAGATATAAGAGATCCTCTTTAGAACTGACATATTCGTATAACGAACCAATGGAAAAATTGGAAGCCTTTGCAATCATCCTTGTTGTGGTCTTGTGATATCCGTGTTCAATAAAAAGCTTTACAGTAGAATCGATAATCTGGCGCCGTCTTTCCCGAACCAGTTCAGGATTCTTTATTTGTGTCGGGACTTCTGCCCCATCTATCAGCATATTGGATTTTTTAATTTTTCCCATTCCCAAATGATCGCTCCCTTCCTTATAATAATGTTGTTGCTAATGAAATTTGAACGAGCGCTCAGTCATAGTTTTTTTACATTTATTAAATACCTTGTCAAGAAAATATTCTTTCCTGGTCTGATCTGCAATATATTCTTTCTTAATTGAAAAAGCGTTTGATAAAATAATCTCTTTAAATATAGTATCTTGTAAATAGACTGAGCGCTCGATCAGTTTCATTGAATTGTCGAACGATTGTAGCATTAAAAACCATAAGCAAAAACAAAATAATATATAATACAAAGGAGACACAGGGTGCGGTTCTAAGAATGTGGTCATAACCTGAAGGCTACGATGATTCAGACACCCAGATTCCAGCCTTTGAGTATTGGAGTTGATGCCTTATCTATAGGATATATTTTTAACCTGAAGGTCACGCGAAAAATTGACTTGTGGAATTATTGGTGAACTATGCCCAAAATCAGCAGGAATTTGATAATTTTCGATCTTTTCAAGTAAAATCAAGACTATTTCCATCCTGCCTCCATCATTTCCAAGTCGGCAGTGTGAACCTTATGAAAAAAGTGCTGAGAGACTGTGCAGCAGGCTGGAGCAGGACATTGGAATAACAACACCCCGCTCCGCTTCTTACCCGAACATGAATAGACTATTGAATCACCGTCGCCGTTTCCAAAATGGTGAAGGGGATGTCAATTTTCAAGGCCTCGGCCGTACGGGCATTGATATAGAATTTGGGCTCAGGATCGACTTTTACAGCCACCTCTTTGATTGCTTTGCCGTTTTTAAGAACCGCCACAACCGATTCCGCCAGCATATATCCCAGTTTTGTGTCATCGGCAACAAACCCTCCCAGGGCACCTGCTTTAACCGGCTTTGACGAATAGGAGAGCACCGGCATGTTTCCTGCTGCTTTGACAATATTTTCCGCATTGTCGATGTTCAAGGACTGATTGCCGATAATGATGACGGAAACCTTTCCTTTAAACTGATTTACCGTCGCAATGGTGTCTTCCGTGGTGACGCACAATTTTTCATTGTACTCAATGCCGCGCTTTTCACAGACCGCCTTTGTGGCTGCCCGGTCAATAGGAGCGGAAGGGTTTCCATCCCCAAGGAGCAGCAATACGGATTTCAAGTCGGGTATGATAGCCTGAAAAATATCAAACTGGGTGTCTACGGGCAGGTAATAGGTCACGCCGGTAATGTTTCCTTCCGGCACCTGAAAGTCCTTGACAGCACCCAGTTCCGTTGGGTTGTTGCAGCCGCCGATAAATGTGGGTATGGCAGGCGGATTCTTTCCCAGCCATTTTGCGGCATTGGAACGCAGAAGGACCATGCCGTTTTTCTCCTTCTCCCATTTTCCCGCAACCACGACCAGTTCATCCATGGTCCCCAATTCTTTTTTATACTCAATTTTGATGTCCGGTGCCAACTCCTTCATGCCTTGTTCAAAACCGGTTGTCACTCGTTTGGCCATACCGGATTTTCCCGCCCATGCCACGCCGATTTCCGCCGCACTAACGGCCGTTACACCGCTTAACATCAAAATTGAAACGCAAATCGATACAAACCAACCTCTTGTTTTCATAAAAATACTTCCTCCATTAATTATTGAATGGTTAATGTTACTGAAACCTGGTTAAAAATCTTTGAAATCCTCATCATCCAGGGGGATCATCTTCCTGGGGTCTGGTTCTGCTGCTTTTTGAGGAAGCAACTTTCTACCTCTGGAGCGCGTCGAATACTGGACAGGACCTTTCTTGCGGGCAGAGGCCAAAGGCGCACTCTCATTGGTTATTTCCTTTTTTCCACTGATCAGCGTGGATAGATCGGCCACCATCGATTTCATATCCAGAGATTGTGCGCTCATTTCTTCCGAAGCTGATGCGGATTCCTCTGCATTGGCCGCCACCTGCTGGACCACTTTATCCATTTCAGAGACGGCTATGTTGACCTGTTCAATACCCTGGGCCTGTTCATCGGATGCAGCGGTAATTTCACTTACCAGCTCTCCCACTTTGACGGAACTTTGAGTTAACTGAACAAAGGCGTTGCTGGTCTGGGTCACAAAACCCGATCCGTCATTCACCTTTTTCACCGTGCCTTCAATTAGTTCCGCCGTGTTTTTGGCCGCCTTGGCCGAACGCATGGCCAGGTTTCGCACTTCGTCGGCTACAACGGCAAATCCGGCCCCTGACTCTCCCGCCCTTGCCGCCTCCACTGCGGCGTTCAAAGCCAGCAAATTGGTTTGAAAAGCAATCTCATCAATGGTCTTGATGATCTTGGACGTCTCCTCACTGGCCTTCGAGATATCTGCCATGGATACCGTCAGCCGTTCCATGGAATCGTTGGCCCGTTTTCCAAAATCACTCATCTCCTTCATCAGACCGTCCGCCTGTCTTGCATTGCCTGCATTCTGCTTGGTCATGGATGACATTTCCTCCATGGAGGAAGAGGTCTCCTCGATGGACGCAGCCTGTTCGCTGGCCCCTTCCGCAAGGGAATGGCTGGAAGCGGAAACCTGCTCGGCCCCGGAGGCCACCTGTTCCGAGCCTTGTTGAAGTCCGTTCACGATTCGGTTGATCGGTTTGACAATGGACTGCACCAGCAACAAAATGACCACCGCGGAAAGCAACAATACGCCAAGGGCAACCCCCAGGTTCCAATAACTGAGGTCCCTGACCGGCCCCAGGAGTTCAGCCGTGGCAGCCGAAACGCCAAGGGTCCATCCCATTTGCGGAATGGTCCTGAAGGCGACCAGCTTCTCAACGCCTTTCCATTCGTATGCGATAAGACCGTTGCCCTTCGCCAACATCCTTTTCCCGAAATCAAAGTCATTCATGTTGAGTTTCAAGATATTGCTCTTATCCGGATGGCAAATGACCAATCCACTCTTTTCATAGATATAGGCATACCCCGTTTTGCCCACCTTAATGTTATCCACAAACTTTTGGGTAAATGTGTTTAAATCCAAAACACCGAAAAAGACTCCCGTGACCTGGTCTTTCTCCTTGATGGGCACCGAAATCACGAACACGGGATTTCCGGTCGATTTGCTTTTGATGACATCGGAGATATAGATCTTGCCCTGCATGGAGTCTTTGAAATAGGCCCGATCTTTCACGTCTATTTTGCCGACAAGTTTTTCGTCGGAAGCTGAAACAAGAGCGCCAGACGGATCGGCCACACAAATATCCTCGTAATACTGATAGTCGCCCTTCAGCATTGCCAGTTCCACGTCGGCAGATTTCCTTGCGGCCTTGCCGATAAAGGTGTCTTTCACGGCCGTCATATACATTTTTTGACGACTCCAGTTGGACACGTTAAGCTTCTGATCCTTAATCCAGGCTTCGATCACCTCCTGAGTCGAATTCACCGTCTGCTCAAGCCGTGCGTTGATCTGGCCTTCAAGGGCATCCTTTGCCTTGATGTAGGACACCACCGTGGATGTTCCCATGCCCAGGATAATCAACAAGAGCATGGGAAGTAAAAACCTGTTTCTTAAATTCATTGTCATTGGAATGCTTCTCTCCTTATGCTTGGGCTTTCTCGATTGTTAATTCTGCTTTGCAGAAAAAATTGATTTTTCCTTTTTGTCATTTTTGATGAGTTAAGAATATCGGCAGATCTAGTTTAAAACTTTAGCAGATTTCCAGGCAACCTTCTGAACCGGTTCAGGGTTTTTGATCTGTGTAGGGACTTCTAACTGCGATATTTCGTTCATGGGTTTTTTAATTCTTCCCAAATGATAGCTCCCTTCCCTAAAATAAGGTTGCTGTTAATGACATTTGAACGAACGCTCAGTCATAGTTTTTTCTACATTTATTCAATGAGTTGTCAAGAAAATATTCTTTCTTAATTGAAAAAGCATTTGACAAAATAATCTCTTTAAATATAGTATCTTGTAAATAGACTGAGCGCTCGATCAGTTTTTTTAAATTGTCGAGTGACGGCAGGATTAAAAACCATAAGCAAAAACAAAATAATGTATAATACATAAGGAGGTGCCGGGTGGATTTTGACCTTACCAAAGAACAGGAAATGATCCGTAAGGAAGTCAGAAAATTTGCACAGAAAGAGATCGCACCCATTGCAGGAGAACTTGATGAAAAAGAAGAATTTTCTGCAGAGTTGACAAAAAAAATGGGAGAGATAGGTCTTTTCGGCATGTTTGTTTCAGAAAAGTATGGCGGCCAGGAAATGGATTATATTTCATACATTATAGGCGTTGAAGAAGTTGCCAGGATTGATGGCTCCCAGGCTGCTACCATTGCAGCGGGCAATTCCCTTGGCATAGGCCCGATCTACTATTTTGGAACAGAAGAGCAAAAACAAAAATACCTGCCCAGACTTTGTTCAGGCGAAGGCCTGTGGGGTTTTGGACTCACAGAACCCACGGCCGGGTCCGATGCCGGCGGCAGCAAAACAACAGCTGTGCTGGATGGAGATGAATGGGTCATTAATGGTTCAAAAATATTCATCACTAATGCTGCCTGTGACATGACCATGGGTGTAACTGTTCAGGCCATCACGGGCACAAGGGACAGTGGGAAACCAGAATATTCCTGTATACTTGTTGAAGCAGGAACAAAGGGATTTAAAGCTGTTCCCATGCACAAAAAACTGATGTGGCGATCCTCCAACACAGCAGAACTTTATTTTGATGATGTTCGGGTGCCTAAGGAAAATATCCTGGGGGAAAAAGGCGACGGGTTCCATCAAATGCTGGCAACCCTTGATGGAGGCAGACTTTCCATCGGTGCCATGGGGCTTGGCGGCGCCCAGGGAGCCTATGATCTTGCCTTGAAATATGCAAAAGAAAGAAAACAGTTTGGGCAGCCCATTTCAAAATTCCAGGCCATAGCGTTCAAGCTGGCCGATAGTGCCATGGAAATAGAGTGCGCCAGGAATCTTTTATACAAAGCCTGCTGGCTGAAAAGCAATAAACGGCCCTTTGAAAAAGAGGCTGCCATGGGCAAACTCTATTGTTCTGAAGTCATGTCCAGGGTGGCAGACCATGCCGTCCAGATTCATGGCGGATATGGTCTCATGAAAGAATACAATGTGGAAAGATTTTACAGGGACCAGAAACTTTTAGAAATCGGTGAAGGAACTTCGGAAGTTCAGCGCATTGTGATTTCACGACATATTGGCTGCTGATACAAAGGAGAAAATCCCCAGGAGAACACTATGAGCACAAACCATAAAAACAGCGACAGCAGCGTAAGCAGCGACAGCGATCCTTTATTGCTGAAAGAAGAAAAAAACAAGACTGTCATTCTGACCATGAACCGGCCCAGGGTTATGAACTGCCTGAATTTTGACCTCTTATATGCTATTAAAAATGAAATTGATGCCCTTCAATACAGAACCGATATCAGAACCTTGATCATCACGGGTGCCGGAGAAAAATCCTTTTGTGCCGGCGCTGATTTAAAGGAAAGGGCAAGCTTAACCCCGGATGAGGTCAAAAAATTTATTATCACCATCAGAAATCTTCTGACCTCAATTCAAAATCTTCCCATCCCCGTAATTTGTGCCGTTAATGGGATCGCCCTTGGCGGCGGTACGGAGGTGGCGCTGGCATCAGATATCCGCATTGCCTCTGAAAACGCCAGCATGGGATTGACGGAAGCAAGACTTGCCATCATCCCGGGAGGGGGAGGCACCCAGCGTCTGCCACGAATCATCGGGGTGGCAAAGGCAAAGGAACTTATTTTTACAGGACGCAGAGTGGATGCAAAAGAAGCCCTTGATATCGGTCTTGTGAATAAAGTAACAACATCTGAAACCCTTTTGGATGCGTGCATGGAAATGGCTGATATGATTGCCCAGACCGGGCCCATTGCCGTTGAGATGGCAAAATATGCCATAGACAAAGGTATTGAAACCGACCTTGCCACAGGACTTGCCATAGAATCCAATGCCTATAGGGTGACCATACCCACACAAGACAGAATTGAAGGCCTGACTGCTTTTAGAGAAAAGAGAAAACCCGTTTACAAAGGAAGATAAAAAAACCCATGACAGAAAATAAAACTTTTTGGAAATCTGAAGAAAAAAAACTGGAAGACCGTCAACGAGAGGCGATTTGTTCCGGCGGCCAAAAAGCCATAGACACCCTTGCCAAAAGAGGCAAACGGCCTGTAAGAGAATTGATCGCAGACCTGATTGATCCTGACACCCAATTTTTTGAACTCTCCACTTTAGCAGGGTTTGGCATGGGATATCCAGGGGTTGAAGATGTGCATTGTGCAGGAATTGTCACGGGCATTGGAAAAGTCCATGGCAACTGGACCATGATCATGGCCAATGACAGCCGCGTCAAGGCAGGCACATATTTTCCCATCACCCTTAAAAAGCACATGAGAGCCCAGGCCATTGCTGAAAAAAACGGACTCAACTGTCTTTATATAGCTGATTCAGGAGGCGTTTTCCTTCCCATGCAGGCCGATGTCTTCCCCGATGACCAGCATTTTGGGTCTATCTTTTATAATATGGCAAGGATGTCTGCCATGGGACTTCGCCAGGTCACCATCAGCACTGGGGGCAATACTGCAGGGGGTGCTTATATTGTTTTCATGGCCTGTGAATCCATCATGATTGACAAGCAGTCCTTTTCATTCCTGGGTGGTCCTCCCCTTGTAAAAATGGCCACAGGAGAAGAGATATCAGCTGAAAATCTTGGGGGAGCAAAGGTTCATACCCAGATTTCCGGCGGGGCAGATCATCTGTGCACGGACCAGACCGATGCCATTAAAAGAGCACGGCAGCTTCTTTCTTTGACCCGGCCCCAGAAAATTCATGGTCACACCTATGGGGCCAAAGAGCCCAAAATTCCTCTGGAAGCCATATATGATGTCATGCCCATATCCCCCCACAAAGGCATTGACGGCAGAAAAATTATTGCCGCCATTGCAGATGAATCTGAATTTATTGAGCACAAGAAAAATTTTGCTCCTGGCCGGGGGTCCAACATCCTGACGGGTAAAATCAGGATCAAGGGATTTCCCATCGGGCTTGTCTGTTCCAATGCCGCAGGCATTATCTTTCATGAAGCAGCCCAAAAGGTAACGGAATGGGTGGTCAGGTGTTCCTATGAAAAGACACCGCTGCTTTTTATCCAAAGTTCACCCGGTTATATGATCGGTTCTGATTCTGAACATGCCGGCATTGGAAAATATGGTGCAGACATGGTCCGTGCAGTCTCCTGTGCCCAGGTGCCAAGAGTACAGCTTGTTATAGGACCGGATAACGGGGCAGCCAATTACGGCATGTGCGGCCGTGGATACAGGCCCAACTTTTTATTTTCAACCATGCGGGCCAGAACCGGGGTTATGAGTGGCAAAAGTGCAGGCGGGGTTTTGTTAAGCATTGAGCAGGCAAAGCGAAAAGCCATGGATAATCCCATGACCCAGGAAGAAATAAATGAATTCCAGCAGATAATGATTGACAAGTATGATGGTGAAGCCCACCCCTTTTTCTGCGCTTCCCGGCTTTTAAACGACCGGGTCATCAAATTTTCAGAAATCCGGGACTGGCTTGCCATGGCCTTTGAAGTCAGCCTTGTCAAGCCCGTTGGAGAACCAAGCTTTGGAAATTTTAGATTTTAACAAATGAGTGTGCATAAAGGAGAGAAAAAATGACAGAATATGATTATTGGAAAATTTTCCCAAGAATGCCAAAAAAAGTAACCATTGGAGATATCACAGTCCGAGACGGATTCCAGCATCTTGAAAAATTTATTTCAACTTCTGCCAAAATCACCTATCTTGAAGAATTAATTTTTGCAGGATGCCGCAATATTGAGGTCACAAATCTGGGAAACCCCAGAAGCATGCCCCAGTTCAGCGATGCTGAAGAACTATTGACCCACCTGAGAAGCGAAAATTTTGTAGGAAGGGCAGCCAGAAAAGGCATTAACATGGAGGATGTGGTTTTGACAGCCATTACCATCCGGGAACAGGCAGTTGACCGGGCCATTGAATTAAAAAAAAGAGGGGTGGGCCCGGATCGATTATTGATGATGGTGTCCACTGAAGAACAGCACCATTTTGCCAATTCCGGCACCACCCTGCCCAATTATTGGGCTGAAGCGGAAAGATGCATTAAAAAATGCACCAATGCAGGCCTTAAAATGTGCGGTACTGTGAGCACTATCTGGGGAAGCCCCATTGGCGGCGCCACTGATTTAAAAGATGCCGTTGAATTCACCAAATACTGGCTTTCCATAGGGGCCAGCGACATTGAGCATGCCGACCACGACGGAAGTGCATCTGCTGCTGATGTGTACCGGTATTTTTCCATGATCCTTGATGAAATGCCGGATACAAACCTTCACATTGCCCATTTCCATGAAACAAAAAGAGTGGCGGCTGCATCTGTTCTTGCCGCACTTCAGGCAGGCATCTGCCATTTTGAAGCCACCCTTGGCGGCCTTGGCGGACAGCCGGCCAATTTCCTGGATGACAGACCCATCAAAGGCACAGGGGATTATTATTATGATGATGCAAGATATGTGGGACTGGTTTGCCTTGAAGATACCCTTGTACAGATTGATGAAATGGGTATAGAACATGGATATGATGTTGACAGAATCCTGTGGCTTGGAAAACAGCTGGAAAAAACCGCTGGAACAAGATTAAGAAGTGAAGCCATGATCAACGGCAGAACCCTTAAGGAAGGTCATATGGAGTATGCCAGGCCTGGACTTGCAAAACTCAAGGAAAAACTGGGTGAAGAAACTAATCAAAGTTTTCCCCAATAATGATGACAAGGAGATGCTATGGAAAAAAATGATAAAATCCCTCATATCAATCTAGATTATTTTGAAGATCTCACGGGAAATATAAAAAATGGTGAAAAAGGCGATGTCGATGAAGTGGGAAACCGCATC
Source organism: uncultured Desulfobacula sp. (assembly GCA_964457495.1). GTDB lineage: Bacteria > Desulfobacterota > Desulfobacteria > Desulfobacterales > Desulfobacteraceae > Desulfobacula. The sequence goes on along the minus strand of CAYWGN010000036.1, from coordinate 10,304 downwards.
AAACAATTAAGAGAAGAAAGAGGTATTTCCATTGAGGCGCTTTCCGATTTAACTGGGTTTGAGATTTCCCGGCTTAAAGATATTGAAAACGGACAAGAAAAACCCCAGCTGGGAACGGTGATGAAACTTTCCAAGGCATTGGATGCTGCAGTGGGGCATCTTGTCTCAGGCAAGGGAAACCGGCTGTATTCCATTACACGGAAAAACGAAAGAAAGCAGATTTCCCGTTCCACTTCAAAAACGGGCAGCCAGAATGCTTACTCATACATGAGCCTGGCCCCTGAAGTCCAGGGCCGTCACATGGAAGCTCTCATCGTACAATTGGAAAAAATAGATGACAAGGAAATATCTATCCATAGCGGGGAAGAATTTGTATTTGTTCTTGATGGTGTTGTCAACCTGACCATTGGAAAAGACACCTATGATCTTGAACCGGGAGACAGTGGCTACTACCTGTCCACCACTCCCCATTTTATTACTGCAAAAACCGACAAAGCAACCATACTTGCTGTTTTGTATGAATAAGGAGAAAATACCCATGTCAAAATGTTTGTGGCAGCCCTCTGAAGAGAGGATCAAAAGCACCAATATGTATGGTTTCATGAACCTTGTGAATGAAAAATACGGCAAGGACTTTAAAGAATATACTGATCTGTGGGAATGGTCCGTGGACAATCTTGAGAATTTCTGGACCCTTGCCTGGAACTTTATTGATATCAAGGCCTCCCAGACCTTTGACAAGGCCATTGATGATCCAAATAAAATGCCCGGGGCAAAATTCTTTGTTAATTCCAAACTTAATTTTGCTGAGAACCTTTTGCGCTTTAGAAATGACCGTCTGGCCATTGTGTTCAAGGGTGAAGATTCTGTCAGAAGGACTTTAACATACAACCAGCTCTATGATGAAGTGGCAAAGACAGCAGCCTCATTAAAAAAACTTGGTATCCAGAAAGGCGACCGGGTGGTTGGATTTGTTCCTAACATGCCTGAAAGTATAATTGCCATGCTGGCAGCTGCAAGTCTCGGCGCTGTCTGGTCTTCCTGCTCACCTGACTTTGGTATCAAAGGGGTTCTGGACAGGTTTGGACAGACCCGGCCCAAAGTATTGTTTACGGCGGACGGATACTTTTTCAAGGGCAAGCCCATGGACAGCATTGAAAGAATTGCCGGCATTGTCAAGGAAATCCCTTCCATTAAAAAAATTGTCGTGATTCCCTATGTATCAACAAAACCCGATATCAGCAGTCTTCCCAATGCTGTATTGTATGAAGAATTTAAAGATCCTGAAGCAAAAGAAATTGATTTTTTGCAGATGGATTTTGATGATCCCCTTTATATCATGTATTCTTCCGGGACCACAGGCCTTCCCAAATGCATGGTACAGAGTGTGGGCGGAGTTCTCTTACACCAGAAAAAAGAATTGGTGCTGCATACGGACTTAAAAGAAGATGACATTATTTTTTATTTTACCACCTGCGGCTGGATGATGTGGAACTGGCTGACCTGTTCATTAAGCGTGGGAGCCACCCTTGTCCTTTATGACGGCAATCCTTTCCACCCCGGCCCTGATGCTCTGTGGAAAATGGCCCAGGATGAAAAAATCACAATTTTCGGAACCAGTGCAGGATATATTGAAGCCCTGAAAAATGCCGGGGTAAAGCCAGGCAAACAATTTGACCTGTCTTCCTTAAAATCAGTTCTTTCAACGGGTTCACCCCTTTCTGATGAAAATTTTGAATTCATATACAATGAAGTAAAGCAAGACCTTCAGTTGGCATCCATATCCGGCGGATCAGACCTGAACGGCTGTTTTGCCCTGGGCAACCCAATAGGCCCTGTCTATACTGGAGAACTTCAATGCCGGGGTCTTGGCATGAAGGTCTATGCCTATGACGAAAACGGCAAGCCCACGGTGGGACAGCAGGCCGAGCTTGTCTGTACTGCCCCCTTCCCATCCATGCCCATATTTTTCTGGGGGGATGATGACGGCTCCAAATACCATTCTGCCTATTTTGATGAATACCCGGGAATCTGGACCCATGGCGACTTTATCATGATCACGGAACGCGGCGGTGTCATCATGTACGGCCGATCAGATGCCACCCTCAATCCAGGTGGTGTGAGAATCGGCACGGCTGAAATCTACCGTCGCCTGGATGCCATGGAAGAGCTTGAAGACTCTGTGATCGTGGGACAATCCTGGAACAATGATGTCAGGGTCATTCTCTTTGTCAAAATGGCTCCGGGCTTTGATCTTACAGATGAGCTTCAAAAAAAGATCAAAGCAGACATTCGAGCCAATGCCTCTCCACGGCATGTCCCGGCTAAAATCATTGCATGCCCGGATGTTCCCTACACCCTTAACATGAAAAAAGTTGAGCTGGCCGTGAAAAAAATGATTGAAGGGAAAGTTGTGAAAAACAAAGATGCCTTAAAAAATCCAGAATCCCTTGATTTTTTCGGATCCATTCAAGAACTTAAATCCTAAACTCGGAGCGGGGTCATCGGAACGGGGTCAGGCTTGCATAGTTGCGTTATTTCTCAATAACGCAACTATGCAAGCCTGACCCCACTCTTAAACAAGCCTGACCCCCACTTATTATGGAATCACACGTAAAAGACCACTATAATTCAGACAATCTCACACAAAAGATTAAAACCGCATTAATCAAAGCAGGCAAAGACCTTTCAAATCTTGAACTGAAAGATCTTTCCCCCATTGATCAGATCCACACCGGCGGAGCACTGTCCAGCATTGAGCTGTTCAAAAAATTAACCATCTCCCCTGATGCACGGGTCCTTGATGCCGGCTGTGGTATTGGAGGGTCTTCAAGGCTCCTTGCCAAACAATTTGACTGCAGGGTTATCGGTGTTGATCTGGCAGACAAATTTATTGAAGCGGCTATCTTTTTGACCCAGTGTACCAGACTTGAAAATCTTGTTTCCTTCCAACAGGGTTCTGTTATTGACCTGCCTTTTGAAAACAATACATTTGATGCCATTTTATGCCAGCATATTCTAATGAACATTGAAGACAAATCAACAGCCGTCAAAGAATTTTTCAGGGTATTAAAACCCGATGGAAAGCTGATGTTACATGAAATAGAAAAGGGTGACAACGATTCCCTTCTTCTTCCCGTTCCCTGGGCAGACAAGTCCTCTATATCCTTTCTTGAATCCCGGGATGTCATGTCCCATATTTTTAAGGAACAGGGGTTTGAAATAGAATTCTTTTCAGACCAAACCTCTAGTGCATGCACCGGGTGGGAAAAATTTAATGCGGTTTCCCAAAAAAGACCTCCCCAACCCAATGCTCTGGGTCTCGGTATCATTTTTGGCTCCAATGCAAAATTTTTCGGTGAAAACATGCATACAAATTTTAAAAATAATTCCATTTGTCTTGTTGAAGCTATTCTAAAAAAATTATGATGCCTAAATTAAAAAATCACAAGAATAAGAACCCAAAAAAAAACGGGCTGATACCCATAAAATGGATACCTTTGAATTTACAAAAAAAAAACTGATATCACTTTGCCCTGAAACCAGGAACAAACATATTATCAGCTGGTTATCCCACTTTTATCAGAAATTAACCACCAATCGTGTTAACCCGGCATCTTTAGATCTTTTTACCCGCCAATACAACGAAGTCCTGAATTGGACGGGAATGAAAGAATTTATCAGGCCTGAATCCAATACCACAAGATTGTGGATTGAAAGCATTTCCAACAGGATTCATTTTCATCGTTCTGCCATTGGCACCCCTGTCCGGGACCCTGATTTACTTGAACCTGTTCAGACAAATGACATCCCTCTTTCTTATCGTCAACCAGGTTTTAATTGTCATCTTGCCCTGGATGGTCTCAGGAGCCTTTTTAATGTGGGATCTATTTTCAGGACCTGTGATGCTGCAGGCTTTAAATCCATCATCCTCGGGAACACCCTGGGCAAAGAACATCCCGGGGTCCAGAAAACCGCCATGGGCGCCCATAAATGGATTGAACAGGAAAAAACAGAGGATCTTGCCCAGACCTTGCTTGAGAAAAAAAAAAAAGGATACAAGATCATTGGCGTTGACACCATTAAAGAAGCACTTCCTTTTTATGATATGCCCTGGGAAGACAACACCATTCTTGTGTTTGGAAATGAAGAATATGGAATCTCATCCCATGTCAGAAAAACATGTGACTCCTTTGTTCATATCCCCATGTATGGCCGGAAAAATTCCCTTAATGTTGCCAATGCTGTAGCTGTCATTTGTTTTCAGGTAGCAGGGTCATTGCACCGCCGATAAGTCTTCTATAAGTTTTATTTCAAGGACCAGATCATTGGTTTTAATAATATCTCCGGGATATATTTTTTTGCGCTTCTGCGTTTCAATACTCCCGTTTACTTCCACAAAACCATCATTTATCATGAATTTGGCTTCCCCGCCGCTGGAAGCAATATTTTCAAATTTTAAAATTTTATACAATTCAACGGGTGCCTTGTTTATCTTAACAATTTTTTTATTCATAATATGCCTCGTATCTATGGTATATTTGCCATGGTTAAATCGGCATTTAGGGAATTTGGCAATGCCGCCATTTCCCCTAAATGCTTATGAATCTTCTTATAATCCATCCCCAATTTTTGCAATCCTTCCCTGGGAGAAATGCTAATGCTATTGCATTAAATGCAAAATATTTATAATAAATAAAAAACAAAAAGGGAATTGAATAAATGAAATTTACAAAAACCATCATTTTTTGCATTTGCCTGTCTATTTTTATTTTCCATTCAAAGGGGCTTGCCGCTCATTTTGGACAGGAGTTCACCCTTTCCGGCAAGACCATGGGTACCTTTTACACCATAAAATTTATTTCAAGCAAAAAAATATCCCTGTCCCTGTGGCAGGCAAGGGTGGATAAAAGATTAAAAGACATCAATAAAAAACTGTCCGTGTATGACCCGAAAAGCGAGCTTTCCCTTTTTAACGATCAAAAAATCGGAACCCCGGTGAAAGTCTCTTCTGACTTTTATGACACAATGTTAACAGCTAAAAAGCTATATGACATGACAGACGGCTCCTGGGATGGAACTGTGAAACCACTGGTTGATCTCTGGGGATTTGGGACAAAAAAAAGCATCCACACGATACCTGAAGCCGATAAAATCGCTTTGGCCTTATCAAAAACCGGATTTCATCACATTGATATCAAAGGGCAGCAGACCCTTTTAAAAACCGCTGACATCACCCTTGACCTGGGATCCATTGCAAAAGGCTATGGCGTGGATGCCCTGGCAAGACTTTTTACCTCATCCGGCATCCATGATGTTCTTGTGGAAATAGGCGGAGAGCTTTATGGCTCAGGCACAAACAAAAAAGGAAAACCCTGGTCCGTGGGTATCAGCGAACCTGATAAACAATTTTCAAACCAGAACTTATTTAAAATTATCCGCTTGAATAACCATGCCATTGCCACCAGCGGAAATTACAGAATTTTTTTTGAAATAAATAAAAAAACCTATTCCCATATCATTGACCCTAAAACAGGATTTCCAGTTGACAACAACATCGTCAGTGCATCTGTTATTTCAAAGGACTGCACCTTTGCCGACGGCCTTGCAACAGCCCTTATCGTCATGGATGTGCAAAAGGCCATAGCCCTTGTGAACAGCCTTGAGGATACGGAATGCCTGATCATTCAAAAAAAAGCGACCCAATTTATCAGCCATACGTCTGACAATTTTGATCGCTTTGTGGTGAAATAATTTTAATTGCTTATACGAGGAGAAACAAAGTGTCGATATTTCAAATATAGTGATAGACTCGAACCTCATTGAAAAGAAACACCTCAATCCGAGAACCTTCACGTTCAATCAACTCAGCACCAAGAGAATTAAACAAAGCTTCTATCTCCATGCCATTGTTGGCCTATCCCATTGTTTTTCTGGCTGACCGGACTTCGTAGAGAGCCTGGTCTTCACAAACTTGCATATGACCGGTATTGTCAAGAATCATTTTTTCAAATATCAATTCTGTGTTCAAAAAAAGATTGCCGCTTTCTTTTTTTAAGAATTGTGCAGCCATACGACAATATTCGGGATCAATGTCCATCCCTATGCTGTTTCTTCCGTATTTTAAAGATGCCACCATGGTTGTTCCAGAGCCACAAAAAGGGTCTAGAACTGTATCACCCTGAAATGAGAACATTCTAACAAGACGGGATGCGAGTTTAATCGGGAAGGGGGCGGGGTGGTTCCGGGTTGATGCCCCAGTGATATTCCAAATTTGTTGAAACCAGGCATTAAAATCCTTCTTATCTATTTTGCTTAATTTTCTCTGCAATTCAGTTGGTTTTCGATAGCCGCCTGGTTTTCTCTGCATCAAAATGAATTCCATATCATTTTTAATGATTGCATTGGGTTCATATGGTTTCCCTAAGAATTTAGAACCATTTTCAACTTCGAAACTGGCATTTGCTATTTTATGCCAGATAATGGGATTGAGGTTATCAAAACCAATTTTCCTGCATAAAACACAGATATCAGAATGCAAAGGAAAAACAAGATGACGTCCGAATTTCCGTCTTGATACACACACGTCGCCCACAACGCATACTAACCTGCCCCCCGGAACAAGCACACGGAAAACTTCACGCCATACCTTTTCGAGCTCACTTAAAAATGATTCATAGTCATTTACGTGCCCCAATTGATCAGGGTTTTCATTATAGCGTTTCAGATTCCAGTATGGAGGTGAGGTAACTGCCAAGTGAATAGATTCATCGGACAAGAAGGATAGATCTCTCGCATCTCCGTTTATTAGTCTGTGACAGGTCTTTTGTTTATTGCTTTTCATACAAAGATTCCAACATGAGAAATAAGTGATTTCGCAAAATTTTTAAAAGAAAGATCGTTTGCCGGTTCATTATAAATACCTTCAATCCCGAGTTCACTTGCAGATGTTATAAAAGATGAGGCCGTATAGTGACGTTCAAGAATAAGTTTCTGGCAAAAAAGTTCATAGCGTTTCATATATGAAGCACCGACGAATTCAGGAAATACTTTAAAATGAGGTTCCCTTACTTTAACTGGTCGATTTGAGGCTTGACAATCTTCGAGCATAAAGAAATATCCGAGGAAAGGCTGAGCCCCTCCATTGAAGGCTCCCTCTCTGAAAGCAGTCCATAAATCGAGAGCGCTTCCCATAGCCTCCTCGGTCCTATTGTTGAAATTATTCCCGAATGAAGGTCCCACTTGGGATTTAGCTTCAATGGCGACTATTAGCTGACCATTTTTAATAACCAACAAGTCCCACTCTTTGGTCGGCCTAAAAAATCCTGGGAGCTCTAGTGACTTTTTTTCATGAATGTAATCCTTATCAATCCCAGCATTAACAATCAAATCCTTGAATAGGGTTATAAAACCATTCATTTGTGCGCCACCAGTAACCGCACTTCTAAGACCTGCATCAGATACCCCACTCCTCTTTTGCTTGTCCTTTTATGCTTTTCGGGTAAGCCAATAATGGGCTACAGCCTGAGCAACATGTTTCTCGATATCATCAAAAGTTTTCTGCATTTTTTAATCCTATACCCAATTCTATGTTTAATTGCTATTTGAAGGCCAACACCAGTATGACCGGCTGCTAAGCCGGGTTTTTAATCAAGGTGAAAATGCCAAGATCACTTAACTTTCGGTCTGCCGAGGCGATATGCAGTCCGGTTTATACATTTATGGAATGGCTTTTAAGATTGTATCCATATTTATTGCCTTTTATTTTAAGGGTTCTATTTTAAAGATGGGTTCGCCTGCAATCGCCAATTTTAATTATATATCACCATTTTAAAAATATCAATATTGGCATGTTGTAATTTTAGGAGCAAATAAATTGTCCGGTTATTATGAGAGCCCGCCTTGTAAAAGAACATGGTCAGTGCATCTGTCATCGCAAAGGACTGCACCTTTGCCGACGGCCTTACCACAGCCCTGATGGTCATGGATGTGCAAAAGGCCATAGCCCTTGTGAACAGCCTTGAGGATACGGAATGCCTGATCATTCAAAAAAAAGCGACCCAATTTATCAGCCATACGTCTGACAATTTTGATCGCTTTGTGGTGAAATAATTTTAATTAATTATTTAATGTTGTATGCTTCATCATGGGGTCCCAATAGTACAAATTTAATAGTTTCGTCAGAGGTTGTTAAACAATCGAAACAGCCAACAAATTCAGCATCTCCCTTTTTTCGGCATGCCGTACAATACAAGTAGATGATGATGAAATTACGCTTGACCGGGCAGGAGTAAAACCCTCGCACGTTGCCCTTCAAAGGTTCTCCAAGTTCAACTGGGTGCTCCATAATCTGGCGAACTTTCTGCTCAATCTGCTTCTTTATGCTGGCATGTTTCCGAACGCCTGTCAGAAATGCTTTTTCAAATTTTGCTTTCATCAGTCGTCAAAAACTTCCTCAAAGGTATGCCATTTGGCCGTGCCATCGCTGAGCGTGGACTTTACATTGAGTATCGCTTTGTAAAAATCAGGATCCGAGAGTATGATCTCCATACTCTCTCCCTGCGCATGCCGTTTTAGTGAGAGAACAAATTGCGTAATGACATCAGCGACGGTTGTTCGGTTTTCTCGAACATATACCTTGACAAAATCCACTAAATCCTGATCAAGGCTGATATTTAAGCGTGCTTTAGACATGATAACCCTCCCTGTTTTATTGTTCCCAATATACACACATCAAGAACAATCGTCAAGCACGAAAAAAATACCGGCTGCCAACTGGAGAGGAAATTATCGATATTGCTAATATTGGCATTCCCGATAATTTCTGATACAGGATTTTGGATTAATGGATTAATGGATTAATGGATTAATGGATTAATGGAGATTAGTTTTGTTGCCTCTTGAATTACACGCATTATTTATAATGTGTCCACATCCTGAGTACATGAACTATTTTATCTTTTTTGTCTATATCATAGATCAGTCGATGTTGAATATTGATACGTCCCCTCATCTAAAGGCTCTTTTGCTGAATCCTTGATACTTTCAACAAGACCGGGAAATTGGTTAAGATATAATGTTTCTTCAATAGCTTTCCAATCTTTTTCCCCAAGCACAACAAAATTTTCACCCGTACGGCGCTTAATTCTCAAGACATCATGATTTAAAATCGACATATCAACATAATGTTTGAGCTTTTTTCGAAATTCATTTGCCGTTGTTTCATTCATAATTTTACCCTCAATTTTTATATCTTTACTTTAACAGTACTGTAAATGTGTACTGTTGTCAATATGCCCAAAATCTCCCCATTCAGGGCTGACGTCATTTTCTTTTATCTGCTATACAATATTGTATGGATACTTTAATCATCAGAAACAAGGAAGAGCTTAGAATCTTGGAATGGTAAAATTGCCATTAAGGGAAAATGCCGATATTGGCATTTTCCCTTAATGCTTATGAATCGTCTTCCGGTCAATCCCCAATTTGTTTGCAATCACTTCCCTAAAGAGTTGTTTCGGATATTGCATTAAAGGCAAAATATTTATAATAAATAAAAAAAACTACCCCCATATCATTGACCCTAAAACAGGATTTCCCGTTGACAACAAAATCGTCAGTGCATCTGTTATCGCAAAGGACTGCACCTTTGCCGACGGCCTTACCACAGCCCTTGTGGTCATGGATGTGCAAAAGGCAATAGCCCTTGTTAACCGGCTTGAGGATACGGAATGCATGATCATCCAAAAAAAAACGACCCAATTTATCAGCCATATGTCTGACAATTTTGATCGCTTTGTGGTGAAATAATTTTAATTATTTATACGGGAGAGCAAAGTGTCGATATTGCCAATATTGGCATTTCCGACAATTTCTGATGCACGGTTTTGGGTTAATGGATTAATGGATATTGGATTAATGGATTGTCAGGCTTGCCTTGTTCAAAGGTCTTCTGCTATTTGTCGAATTTGGCAATGTTGCCATTTTCGGCAAATGATAGAAAAAAGAGCTTTGATTTATTTATTGAGGGATTAAAGTCCTGTTTCATTTTAATAAGTCTTTTTTCGAAAACCCCCTGAACGGTTGAACCCAGGAGCAGCATGTTCTAAAGTATCTACGATCCATTGATTTAAGCTTTTCCCTTCGGCCATAGCTACACTGGCAATATTTGCATGAAGATTGGAAGGTACACGTACATTAAATTTCCCTGAATATTTCTTTTTAGGTTCAATATTACGTTTCTTGCAAGCATCAAGGAAAACTTTGAGAGAAATAGCACCTTCTTTTTTTAAACTTTCAATATC